>NZ_JBHVSQ010000024.1:27412-39656 GCF_042885055.1 Isoptericola sp. NPDC058082
TCTTCCTCTTCCTTTCTCTTGCTCCCCTTGTTTTTGTGTTTTTTTTTCTTTTCCTCCCCCCCCCTTGCTTTTTCCTCCTCTCTTCCTTCCCCCCCCGCGGCGGGACGAGACCGTCAGGCCCCGTACTCCTTCTGGATCCGGGCCCAGTTCTCCTCGAGCATCTCGAGGCCGCCGATGTTGTAGAACGCCTGCTCGGCGATGTGGTCGAACTCGCCCTCGGCGATCTTCTTGAACGCCTCGATGGTCTCGCTCAGCGGCACGGTGGAACCCTCCACGCCGGTGAACTTCTTCGCCATGTAGGTGTTCTGCGAGAGGAACTGCTGGATACGACGCGCACGCGCGACGACCGTCTTGTCCTCCTCCGAGAGCTCGTCCACACCGAGGATCGCGATGATGTCCTGCAGCTCCTTGTTGCGCTGCAGGATCGACTTCACCTGGGTGGCGACGTCGTAGTGCTCCTGGCCCACGTAGCGCGGGTCGAGGATGCGGGACGTCGAGGTCAGCGGGTCGATCGCCGGGTACAGACCCTTCGACGCGATCTCGCGGGAGAGCTCGGTCGTCGCGTCCAGGTGGGCGAACGTGGTCGCCGGCGCCGGGTCGGTGTAGTCGTCGGCCGGCACGTAGATCGCCTGGAGCGAGGTGATCGAGTGACCACGCGTCGAGGTGATGCGCTCCTGCAGGAGGCCCATCTCGTCGGCCAGGTTGGGCTGGTAGCCCACCGCGGACGGCATGCGGCCCAGCAGGGTCGACACCTCGGAGCCGGCCTGCGTGAACCGGAAGATGTTGTCGATGAAGAGCAGCACGTCCTGCTTGCGCACGTCGCGGAAGTACTCCGCCATCGTCAGCGCGGACAGGGCGACGCGCAGGCGCGTGCCCGGCGGCTCGTCCATCTGGCCGAAGACCAGGGCCGTCTTGTCGAAGACGCCGGCCTCCTCCATCTCGGCGATGAGGTCGTTGCCCTCACGGGTGCGCTCGCCGACGCCGGCGAACACGGACACGCCGCCGTGGTCCTGCGCGACGCGCTGGATCATCTCCTGGATGAGGACCGTCTTGCCGACACCCGCACCACCGAAGAGGCCGATCTTGCCACCCTGCACGTACGGGGTGAGGAGGTCGATCGACTTGATGCCGGTCTCGAACATCTCGGTCTTCGACTCGAGCTGGTCGAAGGCCGGGGGCTTGCGGTGGATCGGCCAGCGCTCGGTGACCTCGAGCTTCTCGCCCTCGGCGAGGTTGAGGACGTCGCCGGTCACGTTGAAGACCTTGCCCTTGGTGATGTCGCCGACCGGCACGCTGATGGGCGCGCCCGTGTCGGTGACGGCGGCGCCGCGCACGAGGCCGTCGGTCGGCTTCAGCGCGATCGCGCGGACCAGGGAGTCGCCGAGGTGCTGGGCGACCTCGAGCATGAGGGTGAAGGACTTCTCCCCCTCGCCCTGCGACGACAGGTCGATGTCGACCGTCAGGGCGTTGTAGATGTCGGGGATCGCGTCCTCGGGGAACTCGATGTCGACGACGGGGCCGATCACGCGCGCGACACGGCCCACGCCGGGTCCGCTCTGGTGCTCGACCGGGGCTTCCACGGTGGTGGCGGTCATTGCTTGCCTCGCTTCGAAAGGAACGTTGCGGATGTCAGTACGGTCGTCAGAGCCGGCTGGGCTGCTGCCATGGCCGGCGTCATGACGCCGCGAGGGCGTCGGCACCCGAGACGATCTCGCTGATCTCCTGGGTGATGTCCGCCTGGCGAGCCTGGTTCGCCAGGCGCGTGTAGGTGCGGATCAGGTCCTCGGCGTTGTCCGTCGCCGTGTGCATCGCCCGCTGGCGCGCGGCCAGCTCCGACGCCGCGGCGTCGAGCATGAAGCTGAAGATGCGGCTGCGGACGTAGCGCGGCAGGAGGGCGTCGAGGACGCTCTCCGGCGACGGCTCGAAGTCGTACAGCGGGAACGTCTCGTGCTCGCCGGGTGCGGCGACGCCCTCGACGACCTCGAGCGGGAGCATCCGCACGACGCGCGGCCGCTGCGTGACCATGTTGACGAACTGCGTGTAGACGACGTGCAGCTCACCGACGCCACCCTCGTCCGCCGGGGCGAGGAACGCCCCGAGCAGGGTGTCGGCGATCTCGCCGGCGACGTCCGAGTCCGGGCTGTCCGAGCCGTACGACCACTGCCCCGCGAGCTGGCGCCCGCGGTAGCCGTAGTACGAGACGGCGCGCCGGCCGGTCGCGTAGAGCGCGACCTGCTTGCCCTCGCCCTGCAGCTGCGCGACGAGGCGCTCCGTCTCGCGGATGATCGACGCCGAGTAGGCGCCGGCCATGCCGCGGTCGGAGGCGATCACGAGGACCGCGACGCGGTCCGTGTCGTGGCGCTCGCTCGTCAGCGGGTGCTTGGTCGACGTGTGCGTCGCCACGGCCGACACCGCGCGGGTGATGGCACGCTCGTACGGCGACGCCGCGGCGGTGCGCGCCCGCGCCTTGCCGATGCGGGAGGCCGCGATCAGCTCCTGCGCGCGGAACATCTTCTTCAGCGACTGCGTCGACTTGATCCGCTGCTTGTAGATGCGCTGGGCTCCACCGGCCATGCTCAGGCCTTCTTCTGCACGACGAGCTGCTCCTGCTCGACGTCCGCGGAGTCGCCCTCGTCGTCGCCGCCGACGAGCGGGGTGCCGTCGGCCTTGAGGAAGCCGTTGCGCACGTCCTCGACGGCCGCGGCCAGCGCGTCCTCGGTGTCCTGCTCGAGCTTGCCGGTCTCGGCGATCGTGGAGAGCACCGAGGTGTGGCGACGCAGGTGGTCGAGCATCTCGGACTCGAACCGCTTGACGTCCTCGACGGGGACGTCGTCGAGCTTGCCCTTGGTGCCGGCCCACACGGACGCGACCTGGTCCTCGACCGGGTACGGCGTGTACTGGGGCTGCTTGAGCAGCTCCATCAGCACCGCACCGCGGGCCAGCTGGCCGCGCGACGCCGCGTCGAGGTCGGACGCGAACATCGCGAAGGCCTCGAGCGAGCGGAACTGCGCCAGCTCGAGCTTCAGCGTGCCGGAGACCTTCTTCATCGCCTTGATCTGCGCGTCACCACCGACTCGGGAGACGGAGATACCGACGTCGACCGCCGGGCGCTGGTCGGCGTTGAAGAGGTCCGACTGGAGGAAGATCTGGCCGTCGGTGATGGAGATGACGTTGGTCGGGATGTACGCCGAGACGTCGTTCGCCTTGGTCTCGATGATCGGCAGGCCGGTCATCGAGCCCGCGCCCAGGTCGTCCGAGAGCTTGGCGCAGCGCTCGAGCAGACGGGAGTGCAGGTAGAAGACGTCGCCGGGGTACGCCTCGCGGCCCGGCGGGCGGCGCAGCAGCAGCGACACGGCACGGTAGGCCTCGGCCTGCTTCGACAGGTCGTCGAAGATGACCAGCACGTGCTTGCCCTGGTACATCCAGTGCTGGCCGATGGCCGAGCCGGTGTAGGGGGCGATGTACTTGAAGCCCGCCGGGTCGGACGCCGGGGCGGCGACGATCGTCGTGTACTCGAGCGCGCCGGCCTCCTCGAGGGCGCCGCGCACGGACGCGATCGTCGAGCCCTTCTGGCCGACGGCGACGTAGATGCAGCGAACCTGCTTGCTCGGGTCGCCCGACTCCCAGTTGGCCTTCTGGTTGATGATCGTGTCGATCGCGATCGCGGTCTTGCCGGTCTGCCGGTCGCCGATGATCAGCTGACGCTGACCGCGACCGATCGGGATCATCGAGTCGATCGCCTTCATGCCGGTCTGCAGCGGCTCGTGCACCGACTTGCGCTGCATGACGCCGGGCGCCTGGAGCTCGAGGGCGCGGCGGCCCTCGCTCTCGATGTCGCCCAGACCGTCGATCGGGTTGCCCAGCGGGTCGACGACGCGGCCGAGGTAGCCCTCGCCCACGGGGACGGACAGGACCTCGCCGGTGCGGCGGACCTCCTGCCCCTCCTCGATGCCCGTGAACTCGCCGAGGACGACGACGCCGATCTCCCGGACGTCCAGGTTCAGGGCGAGGCCGAGCGTGCCGTCCTCGAACCGCAGCAGCTCGTTCGCCATCGCGCCGGGGAGACCCTCGACGTAGGCGATGCCGTCGGCGGCGACGGTGACGCGGCCGACCTCCTCGCTGACCGCGCCCTCGGGCTCGTACGACTTCACGAAGCTGTCCAGAGCGGCGCGGATTTCCTCCGGCCGGATCGTCAGCTCAGCCATTGCTCTCTCCTGTCGTGGCCGCGTATCGCGCGGCCTCACGTTCTGCGTAGCCGACCGGAGCCGGCGCTGGGCCTAGGGGTTCAGCCGGCCAGCCGGCGACGGGCGTCGGCCAGGCGGGACAGCACGGTGGAGTCGACGACGTCGGCGCCGACCTGGATGCGCAGGCCGCCGATGACGGCGGCGTCGACCGTGACGTTGAGCTGCACGGGGCGCCCGTAGGCACGCTCGAGCAGCCCGCCGAGCCGGTCCTGCTGGGACTGGCTGAGCACGCTGCCGCTCGTGACCGTGGCCACGAGGCGGCGGCGACGCTCGGCGGCGATCTCCCCGTACCACAGCAGCGTCGCCACGAAGCGGCGGCCGCGGAGGGCGGTCGTGGCCCGACGGGCGAGCACGAGCGTCACGTCGTCGACCTTGCCCGTGAGCAGGGAGTCGACGAGCTGCGCGCGGCGCTCGGGGTCGGTCTTGCCGTCCGAGAGCACCTGGCGCGCCTCACGCTGCCCGACGAGCGCCCGGGTCAGCCGGAACAGCTCGTCCTCGACGGTCTCGAGGGTGCCCCGCGCCTCGGCGGACGCCAGCACGGCGTCGAGCCCGAGACGCTCGACGGCGTCCGCGAGGTCCCGGTCGCCGGACCAGCGCGACCGCGCCAGGCCCGTGACGAGGTCCACGACCCGCTCGTCGAAGCCCCCGGCCAGCACGCGTCCGGCCAGGGCCGCACGGTCCTCCGGGTCGCGCGACGGGTCGGCGAGCGACCGGCGCAGCGGCCCGGACTCGTCCAGGGCTGCGACGACGGCGAACAGCTGCTCGCCGAGCGCCTTCGCGTCGGCCCCGGCGGACCGCAGGACCGGCTCGAACCGCTCCTGCGCCGCCGCGAGGGATGCTCCGCTGGTGCCCCGCATCAGCCCTCCTTGCCGACCGAGTTGCCGACCGAGTTGCCGACCGGCGCCGCCGTGCGCGACTCGTCGCCCGCGGCCTCGAGCTCGTCGAGGAAGCGGTCGACGACGCGCGACTGGCGCGCGGAGTCCTGCAGCGACTCGCCGACGATCTTGGACGCCAGCTCGGTGGCCAGCTCGCCGACCTCGGCGCGCAGCGAGACGGCCGCCGTCTGGCGCTCCGCCTCGATCTGGCGGTGGGCGGTCTCGACGATGCGCGAGGCCTCCTCGTGCGCCTTGGTGCGCAGCTCCGCGACGATGGCGGTGCCCTCGGCGCGCGCCTCCTCGCGGGTCTTCGCGGCGTCCGCACGGGCCTCGGCGAGCTGCTGGTGGTACTCCTTCAGCGCCTCCGCGGCCTCTTCCTGGGCCTTCTCGGCCTTGGCGATGCCGCCCTCGATCTTCGCGGTGCGCTCGTCCAGCACGGCCTGGAACTTGGGCAGGACGTACCGGTAGAACACGATCCCGACGATGATCACGATGATCAGCGACCACACGATGTCCGGCGTGTGCGGCAGCAGGATGTTCTGCTCGGTCCCCTCGGCAGCCAGAACCGCGGGGGTGTTCAGGGAAGAGGTCATCATCACGGAACGATGAAGCCGGCCACCAGGCCGAGGAGCGCGAGCACCTCGACGAAGGCGATACCGATGAACATCGTGGTACGGAGCTGGCCGGACACCTCGGGCTGGCGAGCCATGCCCTCGATCGTCTTGCCGATGAGGATGCCGAGGCCGATGCCGGGGCCGACCGCCGCGAGGCCGTAACCGACGGTGCCGATGTTTCCGGTGACCTCGGCGAGGGTGGTGACGTCCACTGGGTTTCCTTCCGTTGGGCGCCGGACCACGGTGGCCCGGCGTCGCTTTCGTGGGGTGCAGTTGTGGATCTGGTCCGGCTAGGCCGGGAACCGCGAGACGGTCAGTGCTCCGCCTCGACGGACATGTTGAGGTACACGGCGGTGAGGATCGCGAAGACGTACGCCTGCAGGGCGGCCACGAAGACCTCGAAGAAGAAGAACGCCGCGCCGGCCACGAACGTGCCCGCCCCGAAGAGCTTCATCGCGCCGGCCGAGTCGAAGAGGAAGAACGACGTGGCCGCGAAGCAGATCGCGAGCATGAGGTGCCCCGCGACCATGTTGGCCAGGAGCCGGATGACGAGCGTCGCCGGCCGCAGGATGAAGACCTGGAGCGCCTCGATCGGCACGAGCAGCAGGTACAGCGGCTTCGGCACGCCCGGGGGGAACAGCGAGTTCTTGAGGTAACCGCCGACGCCGTGCGCCTTGACGCCCGCCCCGAGGTACATCACGTACGTCCACGCGGCGAGCACGATCGGCAGGCCGATCACCGAGGTGCCCGCGATGTTGAGGAACGGGATGACGGCCGCGATGTTCATCACGAGGACCGTGCAGAAGATGGTCGCGAGCAGCTTGAAGTACTTGCGCCCGTTCTCCTGGCCCAGCACCTCGATGGCGATCGAGTTGCGGACGAAGTCGAGGACCATCTCGACACCGTTCTGGAACCGGCCGGGCACCAGCCGGGCGCGACGCGCGGCGAGGCAGAAGACCAGCAGCAGGACGGCCGCCATGATGACGCGGACCAGCATGATCCGGTTGAACTCGAAGGGCGTGCCCTCGAAGAAGATGGCCGGCGGGAAGAAGTCCGCGATCGTCGGCGCTTGGAAGCCACCGCCTTCGGCGGCAAGCAGCAGGGGGATCGCTGGCGTAGACAGGGGATTCTCCCGGAGGTCGTACGGTCCGGACGCTCCACTCCTGGGAGGGCACGCCATCGGACCTGGCCGTCATGGATTCGCGGACAGCCTACCGGATGTTCACAGGTGCTCCGACATCCCGGAGCATAATTTCCGGCCAGATCTCGCGGCTTGTGAAGAAGCGCACGATGTTGCCCCCGGCGACGGATGGTCGCCCGGCGCAAGCACCCTGGTCAGGAGGCTCGGCCGGAAGGCTCGGTCAGGGCTGCACGTAGGGCACGCGTCCGCTGTTCACGGCGCGGTAGTCGAGCAGCGCGGACCCGATCGCGCCCACGCCGAGCACGGCGATCAGCACCCACGGGGCGTAGAACGTGGCGCCCTGGAGCAGCGCCAGCACGACGATGAGGACGACGATCTTGGCCACCCAGGCGCCCATGACGAACGCCGCCATGCGCGCGGGGCTCGACCCCACGGTGCGCATCATCGACCAGATCGTCGTCGCGCAGAAGAAGGCCGCGATCGCGGCGCCCACCAGGGCGCCCCACAGCCCGGGCAGGCCGGCGACCAGCAGGCCGATGCCGCCGCCCAGCACCACCAGCACGCCGACCAGCAGGAGCGTGTCCCGCAGCGCGGTCCGCAGCACCCGGCGCTCGGCGTCGGTGGCGTGCTCGCCCGCCGCGCCGGCGGCGGGGTCGGGCGTCGGGCCAGGGGTGTCGGGCGTCGTCATCGGTGGCGTCCTTCGTGCGTCGTCAGGGTGGGCGCGGCCGGAGCGGCCGGGGGCGGGGTCGGGGATCGGGGGGCAGCGGGCGCGGGGTGCGCCGCCGCGACCGTCGGGTGGCTGCCGGTGGCGACGTCGTCGTCCAGGAACCGGCCCCGGGTGCGCAGCGGGCCGAGCGTGAGGAGCAGCGCCACCACCACGGCGACGCCGAGGCCCGCCAGCACGGCCTTCCAGTCCCACAGCACGAGCGCGGCCACCCCGAAGGAGAAGACGGCGGCCCACACGTACAGGATGAGCACCGCGCGCCGGTGGGAGTGGCCGAGCGCCAGCATCCGGTGGTGCAGGTGCATGCGGTCGGGGTGGAACGGCGACTTGCCGGCCGCGAGGCGGCGCACCACGGCCATCGCCATGTCGAGCAGGGGCAACAGCACCACCGCGACCGGCAGCAGCAGCGGGATGAACAGCGGCACGGCCTGCGCCCCGGAGAGCGTCGCGCCCATCGAGACGGGGTCGACGTTCCCCGTGATCGTGATCGCCGAGCCCGCGAAGACCAGGCCGAGCACCATCGAGCCGGAGTCGCCCATGAAGATGTGCGACGGGAAGAAGTTGTGCGGCAGGAAGCCGAGACACGCCCCCACCAGCACGGCCATCATGAGCGTCGCGAGGTTGGCGTAGTTCTCCGGCGTCGCCTGCTGGGTCAGCCCGTACGTGTAGAGCAGGAACGCCGAGCCGCCGATCGCCATCAGGCCCGCGGCCAGACCGTCCAGGCCGTCGACGAAGTTCACCGCGTTCATCGCCACGACGACCACCAGGATCGTGAGGAACAGCGAGATCCTCGACGAGGTGATGAACAGCCAGTCCGGGGTGGGCAGCGACGTGAGCTGGACCTGCTGCAGGGCCATGAACCCCGCCGCGAGCACCTGCCCGGCGAGCTTGGTCATCCAGTCCAGGTCCCACACGTCGTCGGCCCAGCCGAGCAGGCAGACGATGACGGCCCCGCCGACGATGCCCCACGCCTGCGGCCCCGTCTCGAAGACGCCCGCGAGGAACGGCATCTGCGAGGCCAGCACCACCGCGACGACGATGCCGAGCAGCATCGCCAGGCCGCCGAGCCGGGGCGTCGGCTGCACGTGCACGTCGCGCGCCCGCACCGCGGTGATCGCGTTCGTGCGGCGGGCGACCCACCGCGCGCCCGGCGTGGCGAGGTACGTGACCGCCGCCGCGACGAGCAGCAGGAGCAGATAGGCCCTCACCCGGCGGACTCCTCCGCGGGTGCGGAGCCGTGCTCCTCGGTCCGGTCGGGCGTGCTCGCGTCGTCGGCCTCGGGCGCGTCGGCGGTGGGCTCCTCGACGGGCTCGTCGACGCCGCGCACGGGCGCGACCTCGTTGAGCGCCTCGAGCGTGATCGCGCCCTGGCGCACCACGCGCAGCCGCTCGCGGGTGGCGTCCACGATCGTCGACGCGACGCCGCCGGGCGCGTCGCCGCCGTCGAGGTAGACGGTCACCGCGTCGCCGAGCTGCGCCTGCGCGTCGACGACGTCGAGAGCCGCCGGGTTGCCGGTGGCGTTGGCGCTCGACACCGCGAGCGGGCCCGTGCGCCGCAGCAGCGCCAGGGCTGCCGGGTGGTCGGGCATGCGCAGCGCGACGGTGCCGTGCGTCTCCCCCAGGTCCCACTGCAGCGACGGCTGGGCCTGCAGGATGATCGTGAGCCCGCCGGGCCAGAACGCCTCGGCCAGCTTGCGCGCGTCGTCCGGGACCTCGGTGGCGAGGCCGTCGAGCGTGCGCACGTCGGGGATGAGGACGGGTGGGGGCATCTGGCGCCCGCGGCCCTTGGCCGCGAGCAGGGCCGCGACGGCCTCCGCGTCGAAGGCGTCGGCGCCGATCCCGTAGACGGTGTCGGTCGGCAGCACCAGCAGGCCGCCGCGCGAGACCGTGTTCACCGCCTCGTCGATCGCAGGGCCCCAGGTGTTCGGGTCGGTGACGTCGTGCACGCTGCTCACGGGCTCAGTCTGTCACGGTTCGACCGGCCGCCGGCCGGACGTCCGGGTGCGGGGACGGGCGCTCGGGCGCCCGGTCGGAGCGGCGCGCCACCACCATCCGCGGCCGGCCGGTGAGGTCGTCGCGCGTGCTCACCGCGCCGAACCCGGTCGTGCCCACGGTCGTGCCCGCCACCATCGCGCGCGCCGCGGCGGCCTGCACCTCGGCGTGCTCCATGACGTACAGCCCGCCGGGGCGCAGCAGGCGCGCCGCGGCGGCGGTGACGCCGCGCGGCACCTCCAGCCCGTCGTCGCCCAGGCCGTAGAGCGCGACCGCCGGGTCGTGGTCGGCCACCTCCGGGTCGCGCGGCACCGCGCCCGGCGGCACGTACGGCGGGTTGGAGACGACGACGTCGACGGTGCCGTCCAGCTCGCGCAGCGCGGTCCGCGCGTCGCCGCGCAGCAGGTGGACGACGGCGTCCGGCCGGTCGCCGGTCGCGGCGGCGACGTTGCGGCTCGCCCACCCGTGGGCAGCGGCGTCCAGCTCGACGGCGTGCACGCGGGCGCCCGGGACCTCGGTCGCGACGGCCAGGGCGATGGCTCCGGACCCGGTGCACAGGTCGACCACGACCGCCGTGCCCTTCCGGGCCACGACCCGCGCCGCCTCGTCGATCGCGACCTGCGCCACCTGCTCCGTCTCCGGCCGCGGCACGAAGACGCCCGGCCCGACGGCGAGCTCCAGGTGCCGGAAGGGGGCCACGCCGGTGAGGTGCTGCAGCGGCTCGCGGGCGGCGCGCCGCGCGACGTCGGCGGCGAACCGGTCGCCCGCGCCGTCCGGCAGGGCACGGTCCAGCACCGCGAGGCGCCGCGCCTCCGCCCGGTCGACGCCGAGGGCGTGGGCGAGCAGAGCCTCCGCGTCGACGCGCGGGCTCGGCACGCCCGCCGCCCCGAGGCGCGAGGTCGCCCAGCGGAGCGCCGCAGCCGCGGTGCGGGGCACCTCGTCGGCCACGGCGCCGGGCACGGCGTCAGGCACCGGGTCCGCCGGCCGCTGCGAGCCGCGCCGCCTCGTCGGCGTCGACGGCCGAGCGCACCACCGGGTCGAGGTCGCCCGCGAGCACGTGGTCGAGGTTGTACGCCTTGTACCCGGTGCGGTGGTCCGCGATGCGGTTCTCCGGGAAGTTGTAGGTGCGGATCCGCTCGCTGCGGTCCACGGTGCGCACCTGGGAGCGCCGCACGTCGGCGGCGGCCGCGGCGGCGGCCTCCTGCTGCGCCGCGAGCAGCCGGGCGCGCAGCACGCGCATCGCCTGCTCCTTGTTCTGCAGCTGCGACTTCTCGTTCTGCATCGACACGACGATCCCCGTGGGCACGTGCGTGATCCGGACCGCGGAGTCGGTCGTGTTCACCGACTGGCCGCCCGGGCCCGACGACCGGTAGACGTCGATGCGCAGGTCGTTCTGGTCGATCTCCACCTCGCCCGGGTCGTCCACCTCGGGCAGCACCAGCACGCCGGCGGCCGACGTGTGGATGCGCCCCTGCGACTCCGTGACCGGCACGCGCTGCACGCGGTGCACGCCGCCCTCGTACTTGAGGCTGGCCCACACGCCCTCGGCGGGGTCGGAGACGCTGCGCGCCTTGATCGCGACCTGCACGTCCTTGTAGCCGCCCAGCTCGGTCTCCGTCGCGTCGAGCACCTGCGTGGCCCAGCCGCGCCGCTCGGCGTACCGCAGGTACATGCGCAGCAGGTCGCCGGCGAAGAGCGCCGACTCGTCGCCGCCCTCCCCCGCCTTGATCTCGAGGATGACGTCGCGCGCGTCGTCGGGGTCGCGCGGCACCAGCACGCGCCGCAGCCGCTCGGCGGCGTCGTCCGCCGCCGCGCGCAGGGCCGGCAGCTCCGCGGCGAAGGCCTCGTCCTCCGCGGCGAGCTCGGCGGCCGCCTCCGCGTCGTCGCGCGCCTGCTCCCACGCCCGGTAGGCCGCGGCGACCTGGTTCAGCTCGGCGTAGCGGCGCCCGAGCGAGCGGGCGCGCGCCGCGTCCGCGTGCACGGCCGGGTCGGCCAGCGCGCGCTCGATCTCGGCGTGCTCGTCGAGCAGCGGCCGCGCGGCGGCGAACGAGTCGGTCATGGGTACTCCCGGTCCGGGCGCGAGGCCGCGTCGGGCCCGGCGCGGACCACCTCACCGGGACACGCACTGCCTCGACGGGTGGCGAAACTCCCTCGGCAAAGCAGAAGCGCCGGTGGTCCGTCGTCCGACTGCCCCTGGAGAGGTTGTCGGGCGGACCACCGGCGCTGTCAGGCAGCTACTTCTTCTTGCCGTAGCGCGCCTGGAAGCGGGCGACGCGGCCACCGGTGTCGAGGATCTTCTGCTTGCCCGTGTAGAACGGGTGGCAGGCGCTGCAGACCTCGACGCTGATCTTGCCGGAGGTCGCGGTGCTGTGGGTCGTGAACGTGTTGCCGCAGGTGCAGGACACCTGGGTGACGACGTACTCGGGGTGGATACCGGACTTCATGATGCTCCTTGGTGTGATGCCGCCGGGTCGCCCCGCAGGACAGCGGGCCGTGAACCGGAAGGCCGACGAACCATTGTGCCAGAACGCGGACGCGCCCCGGACATCGCCCGTGGGGGGGGGGGCCGGGGGGGGGGGGGGGGGGAGGAACTCGGGTGGGGTGGCTCTGGGGGGGGGTCCCCCCGGCACCCGCGGCGCGGCCCGGCGGCGGCCT
>NZ_JBHVSQ010000024.1:39666-41676 GCF_042885055.1 Isoptericola sp. NPDC058082
CCCCTCTCACCAGCCCCCCCCCCCCCCCCTACCCCCCCCCCGCTCCCCGCTCCCCTCGTCCCCCGCCCCACGGAACGGTCAGACCGTCTCGCCCGGGTTCTCGTCCGAGAGCCCGGCCGGCGTCGTCTTCTGCACGTGCAGCAGGAACTCGACGTTGGTCTTGGTCTTCTTGAGCTGGCCCAGCAGCAGCTCGATCGCCTGCTGCTGGTCGAGCGCGCCCATGACGCGGCGCAGCTTGTAGACGATGCCCAGCTCGTCCTTCGCCATGAGGATCTCCTCGCGCCGGGTGCCGGACGCGTTGACGTCCACCGCCGGGAAGATCCGCTTGTCGGCGAGGTTGCGGGACAGGCGCAGCTCCATGTTGCCCGTGCCCTTGAACTCCTCGAAGATCACCTCGTCCATCTTCGAGCCCGTCTCCACGAGCGCCGAGGCGAGGATGGTCAGCGAGCCGCCGTTCTCGATGTTGCGCGCCGCGCCGAAGAACTTCTTCGGCGGGTACAGCGCCGCGGCGTCCACACCACCCGAGAGGATGCGGCCCGACGCCGGCGCCGCGAGGTTGTAGGCGCGCGAGAGGCGGGTGAGCGAGTCGAGCAGCACGACGACGTCCTGGCCCAGCTCGACCAGGCGCTTGGCGCGCTCGATCGCGAGCTCGGCGACGATCGTGTGGTCCGACGCGGGGCGGTCGAACGTCGAGGCGATGACCTCGCCCTTGACCGTCCGCTCCATGTCGGTGACCTCTTCGGGCCGCTCGTCCACGAGCACCACCATGAGGTGGACCTCGGGGTTGTTCGCGGTGATCGCGTTGGCGATCTGCTGCATGATGATCGTCTTGCCGGCCTTGGGCGGCGCGACGATGAGGCCGCGCTGGCCCTTGCCGATCGGGGCGACGATGTCGATCACGCGCGGCGTGAGGCGGGTGGCCTCCGGGTTCTCCAGGCGCAGCCGCTCCTGCGGGTACAGCGGCGTCAGCTTGGTGAACTCGGGGCGCTGGCGCGCCTCCTCCGGCGTCATGCCGTTGACGGAGTCCAGCCGCACGAGGGCGTTGAACTTGCTGCGGACGTTCTTGCCCGCCGGCGGCTCCTCGCCCTCGCGGGGCTGGCGGATGGCGCCGACGATCGCGTCACCGCGGCGCAGGCCGGACTTCTTCACCTGGTTGAGGGAGACGTAGACGTCGCCCGCCCCGGGCAGGTAGCCGCTCGTGCGCACGAAGGCGTAGTTGTCGAGGATGTCCAGCACGCCGGCGACCGGCAGCAGGACGTCGTCCTCGCGCACCTCCACGTCGTCCAGGCCGGCGACGTCCGGGCCGCCCGGCCGGCCGCTGCGGTTGCGCTTGCGGTCCCGGCCACGGTCGCGACCCCGACGACGGCGCGAGCCGCGCTCGTCGTCGTCGTCCCGGCGCTGGCGCTCGTCGCGCTGGCCGCCCTGTGCCGGGCCGCTCTGCCCCTGACCGCCCTGCCCGCCGGAGCGCTGCTGGCCGGAGGAGTCGTTCGAGCGGCCCTGGCCCGAGCGCTGGCCGTCGCCGTCGCCCTGGTTGTTCTGGCCGTTGCCGGAGCGGCGGGCGCCGCGCTCGCGCGGGGCCGCGACGGCCTCCGCGAGCTGGGCGAGGCGCGCCTCGCGGTCGGCGTCGTTCTGCTGGCCCCCGCGCTGCTCGCCGCCACGCTGGTCGCCGCCCCGTGCGGGCTGCTGCTCGGCGGGCGCCTCCGCGCGCTGCTGCGGCGCCGCGTCACCCTCGGACGAGCCGGCGGAGCGGGTGGCCCGGCGCGAGCGGCGCGGGGCCTCGGCGCCGTCGGCGCGCGGGGCGCGGGCGTCGCCCGAGGGCTGCCCGGAGCCGTGGTCGGCCGGCGCCTGGGCCGGGGCGTCGCTGCGGACCGTGGGCGCCACGGCGGTCGCCGCGGCGACCGGGGCACCGGCGGTGCGCGCGCCCTGGCCGCGCGCGGCCCGGATCGCGTCCTGCAGGTCGCTCTTGCGCCCCCAGGAAGTGCCCTTGACGCCCACGCCAGAGGACAACGC
>NZ_JBHVSQ010000025.1:0-24836 GCF_042885055.1 Isoptericola sp. NPDC058082
GGCCCACGCTTCTGCGGGCCGCCCCGAACTACCTCGGCGATCTTCGTGCTACCTCGGCGGAACTCGTGCTATCTCGGCGGCTGGTGACCAGCCGCCCTGCACTGTTCACCCCTCGTTCACCTGCTCCTGGGTCCCGAGCCACCTTGCGTGCCTAGCGTTCCCGACGAACGCCGGTACTTCGCCGGTGTCCCTCCGTGTGAACAGGATGGAACGAGACGTGAAGCTCAGCCGATTCTCCCGTGCTGGATCCGCCGTGGCGGTCGGCGCGCTGGCCCTGACCCTCGCCGCGTGCGGCTCGGACCCGGCCGCCCCCGGCGCGGAGTCCACCGGTGGTTCGCAGGACGGCGGCTCGTCCCTCTCGGGCGAGCTCAGCGGCGGCGGTGCCTCCTCGCAGGAGTCCGCCCAGGAGGCGTGGCGCGCCGGCTTCCAGACGGCCAACCCTGACGTCACCGTCAACTACGACCCCGTCGGCTCCGGCGGCGGCCGCACCGGCTTCACCGACGGCTCGTACGCCTTCGCGGGCTCCGACGCCGCCCTGGACGAGGACGAGATGAAGGCGGCCGAGGCCCAGTGCGGCGAGGGCGGCGTCATCGAGTTCCCCGGCTACGTCAGCCCGATCGCCATCGCGTTCAACCTCGACGGCGTCGACTCGCTGAACCTCGAGCCCGAGGTCATCGCGGGGATCTTCTCGGGTGAGATCGCGACCTGGAACGACGACGCGATCGCCGCCGACAACCCGGACGCCGAGCTGCCGGACACCGCGATCACCGTGGTGCACCGCTCGGACGACTCGGGCACCACCGAGAACTTCCAGGCCTACCTGCACGAGGCCGCCCCCGACGCCTGGGACCACGAGCCCGAGGGCGTCTGGCCGATCGAGGGCCAGGAGTCGGCCCAGGGCACCTCCGGCGTGGTCTCGGCCGCGCAGTCCGGCGAGGGCACCATCACCTACGCCGACGCCTCCCAGATCTCCGACCTGGGCACCGTGGCGGTCGGCGTGGGCGACGAGTTCGTGCCGTACAGCGCCGAGGCGGCCGCCGAGGTCGTCGCGCAGTCGCCGCGGGCCGAGGGCACCGCGGACGGCGTGTACTCGATCGAGCTGAAGCGCGACGTCGCCGGCACCTACCCGGTCGTCCTGGTTTCCTACCTCCTGGCCTGCGGCACCTACGCCGACCAGGCGCAGGCGGACCTGGTCAAGGGCTACATGTCCTACCTCGTGAGCGAGGACGGCCAGCAGGTGGCCGCCGACGCCGCGGGCTCCGCGCCGCTGTCGGCCGACATCCGCGACGCGGTGCAGCCGTCGATCGAGGCGATCACGGCCGGCTGACCCCGCCCGCAGGCCGCCGGTCGGGGTCGTCGAGCAGTCCCTCGACGAGCCCGGCCGGCGGCCGTCACCACCGCACAGGCAACGAGGAGAACGAGTGACCACCACCGTCAGCCCGCCCCCGCAGCGGGTGCCGGGCAGACCGCGCCGACGCGGGCGGACCACCGACCGCGGCTTCAACCGGGTCTTCCGCTGGATCGCCGTCGGCGCCGGCGTCCTGATCCTGGCCGTGCTGGCCGCCGTCGCGGTGTTCCTGCTGCAGCAGGCCTGGCCGGCCCTGACCGCCGGGTCGGACGAGCTGGCGGCCTCGGTGCCGCGCTACCCCGAGGACACGTCGCTGCTCGAGTACGTCGGACCGCTCGTGTTCGGCACGCTGCTCGCGGCGGCGCTCGCCCTCGCGATCGCGACGCCGGTCGCGATGGGGATCGCGCTGTTCATCTCGCACTACGCGCCGCGGCGGCTGGCCCAGCTGCTCGGCTACCTCGTGGACCTGCTGGCCGCCGTCCCCTCGGTGATCTACGGCCTCTGGGGCATCTTCGTGCTCGGCCCGGCCGCGCTGCCGGTGTGGGAGTGGCTGAACTCGTGGTTCGGCTGGTTCCCGCTCTTCGCCGGCCCGGTCTCGCCCACCTCGCGGGTGCTCGCGACGGTGTCCGTCGTGCTCGCGGTGATGATCCTGCCGATCATCACCGCCGTCGCCCGCGAGGTCTTCCTGCAGACGCCGAAGCTCCACGAGGAGGCGGCGCTCGCGCTCGGCGCGACCCGCTGGGAGATGGTCCGCACCGCGGTGCTGCCCTTCGGCCGGTCGGGCGTGATCTCGGCCGCGATGCTCGGCCTGGGCCGCGCGCTCGGGGAGACGATGGCGGTCCTGATGATCCTGTCGCCCGGGTTCCTGTACTCGTTCAAGATCCTCGACAGCGCCCAGCAGCAGACCATCGCCGCGTACATCGCGCTCGACTTCCCGGAGGCGAGCGGGCTCGCCGTGAACACGCTGATCGCCACCGGCCTCGTGCTGTTCGTCATCACGCTGGCCGTCAACATGGCCGCGCGCGCGATCGTGGCGCGCCGCAAGGAATTCTCGGGGGCCAACGGATGAGCACCGCCACCATCGACCCTGCCGGCCCCACGGGCCCCGCCGACGCCACCGCGCGCACGCGGGCCGCGCTGACCGGCGCCGACGGCGCTCGGCGCCGCAAGGACCGCACGATGACGGTGCTGATCTGGGGCGCGTTCGTCGTGGCCATGGCACCCCTCGTGTCGCTGATCTGGACGGTGCTGAGCAACGGCGCCGGCCGCATCAGCATGGACTTCCTGACGCTGTCGATGCGCAACATCTTCGGCGGCGACCCGAGCGGCGGCATCTACCACGCCATCGCCGGCACGCTGATCATCACGGCCCTCGCCACGGTGATCTCGGTGCCGATCGGCCTGCTCACCGCCATCTACCTCGTCGAGTACGGCAAGGGCGCGCTGGCCCGCGCGGTGACGTTCTTCATCGACGTCATGACGGGCATCCCGTCGATCGTGGCCGGCCTCTTCGCCGTCTCGCTGTTCACCCTGATCCTCGGGCCGGGGGTGCGGATGGGCATCATCGGCGCCGTCGCGCTGTCGGTGCTGATGATCCCGGTGGTCGTCCGCTCCTGCGAGGAGATGCTCAAGCTCGTGCCGCACGAGCTGCGCGAGGCGTCGTACGCGCTGGGCGTGCCCAAGTGGCTGACGATCGTCAAGGTCGTGCTGCGCACCTCGGTGGCCGGCCTCACCACCGGCATCCTGCTTGCCGTCGCCCGCGTGATCGGCGAGACGGCGCCGCTCCTCGTCACGGTGGGCGTCACCGACTCGATCAACTTCGACCCCTTCGAGGGCCGGATGATGACGCTCCCGGTGTTCGCCTACCGCCAGTACAGCCAGGGGCTGGCCACCTGCCCGGGCGGGGAGTCGGCGACCTGCGTGGCCGACATCGCGATCCAGAACGCGTGGGGCGCGGCGCTCGTGCTGATCGTCCTGGTGCTCGCCCTCAACCTCATCGGCCGGCTGGTGAACCGCTGGTTCTCCCCGAAGCTGCGCTGACCCGCAGCCCCCGCCCGCCGCAGCCCACCGCGCAGCCCAGAGAAAGAGACAGACGATGGCACAGCGCATCGACGTGAAGGACCTCAACATCTACTACGGCGACTTCCTCGCCGTGCAGGACGTGTCGATGACGATCGACCCGAAGTCGGTGACGGCGTTCATCGGCCCCTCCGGGTGCGGCAAGTCGACGTTCCTGCGCACGCTCAACCGGATGCACGAGGTGATCCCGGGCGCCCGCGTGGAGGGCACCGTGGAGATGGAGGGCGTCGACCTGTACGGCGACGACATCGACCCGGTGGCCGTGCGTCGCAACGTGGGGATGGTCTTCCAGCGCCCCAACCCGTTCCCGACCATGTCCATCCGCGACAACGTGCTCGCGGGCGTGCGGCTGAACAACCGCCGCATCGGCAAGGCGGCCGCGGAGGAGCTCGTCGAGGGCTCGCTGCGTGGCGCGAACCTGTGGAACGAGGTCAAGGACCGCCTCGACCGGCCGGGTTCCGGCCTGTCCGGCGGGCAGCAGCAGCGTCTGTGCATCGCGCGCGCCATCGCGGTGAAGCCGCAGGTGCTGCTCATGGACGAGCCGTGCTCCGCGCTCGACCCGATCTCGACCCTCGCGATCGAGGACCTCATCGGCGAGCTGAAGCAGGACTACACGATCGTCATCGTGACGCACAACATGCAGCAGGCGGCGCGGGTCAGCGACCGGACGGCGTTCTTCAACATCGCCGGCACGGGCAAGCCCGGCCGCCTCATCGAGATGAACGAGACGTCGACGATCTTCTCCACCCCGTCCGAGCAGGCCACCGAGGACTACGTCTCCGGCCGCTTCGGGTGACCGTCCCGCTCACCGGGCGGCGACCTCGGCGGGGAACGTCGTGCCGGTGAGCTCTTCCGAGACCTCCCACAGCCGGTGTGCGACGGCGGTGTCCCTGGCTCGCGCCGACCGGCCGACGAGCGCCGGGGCACCGCGCCCCTCGAGGAATCCGCTCGGCCCCGCGTAGCTGTCGCCCGGCACGTCGGCGACCGCCGCGTAGAGGGTGGGCAGGGCGCCGTCCTCGGCGCTCTGCGCGACGGGGACCGACACGCGGTGCAGCAGGTGCCGGACGCCGCGGCGCTCGCTCAGCAGCCGCGTGGCGGCCATCCCGGGATGGGCGGCGACGGCGACCACGGAGGTCCCGGCCGCCGTGAGGCGTCGTTGGAGCTCCGCCGTGAAGAGCAGGTTGGCGAGCTTCGACTGCCCGTAGGCCGCCATCGGGCGGTACCGGCGGCGATCCCAGTTCAGGTCGTCGAAGTCGATGGCGCCGAACCGGTGCGCGTTCGAGGAGACGGTGACGACGCGCCCGCGCACCCGGGGCAGCAGCAGGTTCGTGAGCGCGAAGTGCCCCAGGTGGTTGGTGCCGAGCTGCAGCTCGAACCCGTCGGCGGTGCGCGAGAGCGGCGGCACCATCACCCCGGCGTTGTTGACGAGCACGTCGACGGGCTCGGCGAGGTCCGCGGCGAACGCCCGGACGGAGGCGAGGTCGGCGAGGTCGAGCGGCCGGACGACGACGTCGCCGGACATCGCGCGGGCCGCGGCGCGGCCCCTGTCGACGTCGCGGACGGCGAGCACCACGCGCGCCCCGCGCGCGGCGAGCACCTCCGCGGTGACGCGGCCGATGCCGCTGGTGGCTCCCGTGACGACGACAGTCCGGCCGGGCTGGGCGGGGACCTGGGCGAGCGTGAAAGTAGTCATGGACTACAAAGTAGTCAGTGGCTACTCATGTGGTCAACGGCAACATGGCGCGGCTAGGCTCAGGGCGTGCCCGAGCCCGTCGCCGAACGCCCCTACCACCACGGCAGCCTCCGCGCCGCCCTGCTCGACGCCGCGGAGCGCCGTCTGCGCGCGGACGGGGCGGACCGGCTCTCGCTGCGCGACCTCGCGCGCGAGGTCGGGGTCAGCCACGGGGCGCCCCGGCGGCACTTCGCCGACCGGCAGGCGCTCCTCGACGCGCTCGCGGAGTCCGGGTTCGATCGACTGGACCGGGTGCTGCGCGAGGCGCTGGACGGCGCCGGCGACGAGTTCGAGCCGCGCCTGCGCGCCGCGGCCGTGGCCTACACCCGGTTCGCGACCGAGAGCACCTCGCTGCTCGAGGTGATGTACGCGGGGAAGCACGGCCCCGGTGCCGACCGGATCCTCGCCGCGGCGGCGGAACCGTTCGGGCGGTTGCATGCGCTCGTCGCCCAGGGGCGCGACGAGGGGCTGCTCGCCGGGGGCGACCTCGACCTGACGTCGACGGTCCTGCTCGCGACGCTCCAGGGGATCGCGGCGCTCGTCAACGGGGGCGTCGTCGACCCGCGGCGGTGCGACGGCCTCGTCGAGGCCGCCGTCGACCAGTTCCTGCACGGGGCGGGCCCGCGCTGACCTCGCCCGTGGGCGGGGACGACGCAGGGCGGGCCGCAGCACGTGCCGCGGCCCGCCCTGCGCGGTGGGTCAGACGCCCGAGGTGTTCGGCACCCAGGCCGCGTACTCGGGGAGCGTGCCGTCCATGACCGGCAGGAAGAAGTCCTCGTCCACGCCGGCGCCGGACAGCGTCGCGTCGAGGTCGCCGCCCGGGTGGGTGGCCACGGTGCCGAGCTGGGCGTCCACGGCCTGGTCGCTCACCTGGTCGGCGCTCAGGTAGATCGTCTGCCCGGCCGGCACGGTGAGCGAGATCGGCTCGGCGCCCTCGGCGGCGAGCACGAAGTCGACGTCCTCGGCCGAGCCGTTCGCCAGCGCGCCGAGCACGGCGCCGGGCTCACCCTCGCCCTCGGAGACGACCATGAGGTTGATGCCACGCACCTGGTCGGTGAGGTTCACGCGGACGCCGTCGGACGGGGCGTACGGCTTGGTGGTGATCGTGGGGGAGCAGGCGGCCAGCAGCAGGGCGCCCGCCATGACGCTGGCGGCGGCGACGAGGCGTGCGGGGCGGGCGGAGCGGGACACGAGCTCTCCTTCGAAGGCGTCGGCTCGCGGGCGCGGGTGGCCGCGCGGGCGCGGGGCATCAGGGTTCCCCCACGTCAGGCGGGGAGGGGCGGGCCTGCAGGGGCCCGCCGACATCTTAACGATGCCGGACGCGCGCTGCGTCCATGATTGCGCTTCCAGGCCTCTGACCTGCGCAAACGGGTTCGTCACAGGGCTGTGGAGAGGCCGTGGGGCGGGGGAGTGTCAGCCTCCCCGTGATAAACTCGTCGACTGGGAAAGGGGACATCTGCAGATGACGTTCACAGTAGGCGAGACGGTTGTCTACCCGCATCACGGCGCCGCGCTGATCGAGGAGATCAAGACGCGCAAGATCCGTGGCGAGGAGAAGATGTACCTCAAGCTCAAGGTTGCCCAGGGCGACCTGACGATCGAGGTCCCGGCGGAGAACGTCGACCTCGTGGGCGTGCGCGACGTGGTCGACCAGCAGGGGCTGGACCGCGTCTTCGAGGTGCTGCGCGCGCCCTACACGGAGGAGCCGACCAACTGGTCGCGCCGGTACAAGGCGAACCTCGAGAAGCTCGCGTCCGGCGACGTGATCAAGGTCGGCGAGGTCGTGCGCGACCTGTCGCGCCGCGACGCGGACCGTGGCCTCTCGGCGGGCGAGAAGCGCATGCTCGCGAAGGCTCGCCAGATCCTCGAGTCCGAGGTCGCGCTCGCGGAGGGCGTCGACGAGGAGAAGGCCGGCGCCATCATCGACGAGGTCCTCGCGTCCTGAGGCCTCCCGTCACCAGCGCTGCACGACGGCGACCTGCGGCTCCGGCCGCCGGTCGCCGTCGTCGTTCCGGTACCGTGACGCCGTGACGACGCTCGCGATCCTCACCGCCGCGGGGTCCGGCACCCGCCTCGGCCGGGACCTGCCGAAGGCCCTGGTCGACCTGGCGGGCTTTCCGCTCGTGGTGCACGCCGCCCGCCGCCTCGCCGCCTCGGGCGTCGTCGACTCCCTGGTCGTCACGTGCCCCGCGGGCCTCGACTCCGCGGTGCGCGACGTCGTCGCGCAGGACCCGCACGTGGACGTGCCGGTCCGCGTGGTCGAGGGCGGCGGCACCCGGCAGGCGTCCGTCGCCGCGGGCCTCGCCCTCGCCGGCCCGGACGACGACGTGGTCCTCGTGCACGACGCCGCGCGCCCGCTCGCCCCGCCGCGTCTGGTGCGCCGGGTCGTCGACGCGGTGCGTGCCGGCCACGGCGCGGTCGTGCCGGGGCTGCCGGTGACCGACACAGTGAAGCGCGTCGTCCCGGCGCCGACCGCGGGCGGGCCGGACGTCGAGCGGGTCGTCGAGACCCCGGACCGCGCGGTGCTGCGCGCGGTGCAGACGCCGCAGGGCTTCGACCGCGTGCTCCTGGCGCGCGCGCACGCGCAGGGCGCGGCCCGGGCCACGGCGGAGGGGCTGGCGGCGACGGACGACGCGGGGCTGGTCGAGGCGCTCGGCGAGACCGCCTACGTCGTCACCGGCGAGGAGACGGCCATGAAGATCACCACCGAGCGCGACCTGCAGGTGGCCGCGCTGCTGCTGGAGGAGGAGTCGTGACCGCGTCGCCCGCGGGGCTGCCGCGCACCGGGCTCGGCGTCGACGTGCACGCCTACGCCCCCGAGGGGTCCGACCGCGAGCTGTGGCTGGGGGGCCTGCGCTGGCCGGGGGAGCGACCGCTCGCCGGGCACTCGGACGCCGACGTGGCGGCGCACGCCGCCGCCGACGCCTTGTTCTCCGCCGCGGGCATCGGCGACCTCGGCACCCACTTCGGCACCAGCGAGCCCGAGTGGGCCGGGGCCGCGGGGAGCACCCTGCTCGCCGAGGCGGCCCGGCGCGTGCGGGCGGCGGGGTTCGAGATCGGGAACGTCGCCGTGCAGGTGATCGGGAACCGGCCCAAGGTCGGCCCGCGCCGGGCCGAGGCCGAGGCGGCGCTCACGGCCGCGGCCGGGGCGCCCGTCTCCCTGAGCGCCACCACGACCGACGGCCTGGGGCTCACCGGCCGGGGCGAGGGCGTCGCGGCGATCGCCACGGCGCTCGTGGTCGCCGCCGGCTGAGCCGGTCGGCACCGGCCCCGCCTCACTGCTGCAGCCGCGGGTCCTGCGACGGGTCGGCGTACGGCTCCGGGCAGCCCTGCGCGGCGGCGTCCGGGCGCAGCTCGACGTGCCACGGCTCGTTCGCGTACACCCGGCACAGCCCGTAGGCGGCGCCGTGGTCCGCCACCCACTGGCTGCCGCCCGACTGCTGCAGGTCGACGGCGTCGCCGCTGACGTGCGACGACGTGTCGGCCGAGGCCACCCAGCGGGCCGCCTCGGCCGCGGACCCGTACTGGGCGACCGCCTCGCGCAGCAGCCGGTCCTGGTAGGCGGCCGAGCGCCAGGCGCTGTTGACGAAGAACGTGACGCCGTCCTGCTCGGCGTCGGCCGCGGCCGCCTGCAGGGCGGCGAGCAGCGCGGGGTCGAGGTTCGCCAGGGCCGGGAGCGCGTCGTCGAACACGGTGGTGCCGTCGGGGACGTGGCCGGCGGCCTCGCCGTCCCGCGCCCCGCGGTCCGGACGGTCGGCGGGAGCCTTCGGCGGCGCGACGGTCGTCGTCGCGGGCGGGGGCGTCGACGCCTGGCAGGCCGCGAGCCCGGCCGCCGCGGCGGCGACGACGGCGAGCGCGAGCGCGGTGCGGGTCCGGCGGGCCGTCCGGGCGGCGGGGGTGCGGGACGCGAGGGCGTGTCGGTGGTGGAGCATGCCCCCAGTCGAGCCGGGGCGGTGTTGCCCGGGCGTATGCGCTGCTCGATACGCGGGCGATAGGTGCCGCTCCGTAGCATCGAGGCATGCGTGTGCTGATCGTCGAGGACGAGCCGTACCTGGCCCAGGCCGTCCGCGACGGGCTGCGGCTGGAGGCCATCGCGGCGGACGTCGCCGGCGACGGCGGCACCGCCCTCGAGCTGCTGAGCGTGAACTCCTACGACGTCGCCGTGCTCGACCGTGACGTCCCCGGCCCGTCCGGGGACGAGGTCGCCGCGAGCATCGTCGCGTCCGGGAGCGGGCTGCCGATCCTCATGCTCACGGCCGCGGACCGTCTCGACGACAAGGCCACCGGGTTCGAGCTCGGGGCGGACGACTACCTCACCAAGCCGTTCGCGATGCGGGAGCTCGTGCTGCGGCTGCGCGCCCTCGACCGGCGGCGGGCCCACAGCCGGCCGCCGGTGCGCGAGCTCGCGGGCCTGCGCGTGGACCCGTTCCGCCGGGAGGTCTACCGCGACGGGCGCTACGTCGCGCTCACCCGCAAGCAGTTCGCCGTGCTGGAGGTGCTGGTCGCGGCCGACGGCGGCGTCGTCAGTGCGGAGGAGCTGCTGGAGCGGGCGTGGGACGAGAACGCCGACCCCTTCACCAACGCGGTGCGCATCACGGTGTCGGCGCTGCGCAAGCGGCTCGGCGAGCCGTGGGTGATCGCCACCGTGCCCGGCGTCGGCTACCGCATCGCGACCGGGCCCGAGGACGGGGCCCCGCACGAGGCGCGCGAGGCCCGCCGTGGCTAGGAGCCCCGGCCCGAGCGTCCGGCTGAAGCTCACGCTCAGCTACGCCGGGTTCCTCGTGGTGGCCGGCGCGCTGCTCCTCGCCGTCGTGTGGGTCTTCCTGCTGCGGTACGTGCCGGACACGATCATCGTCGACGTCGCACCGTCCCGCCCCGGGCCCGGGCAGTTCGTCCCCAACCGCTCCGACCTGGAGCGCGCGTTCGCCCCACGGGTGGCCTGGGCGATGGTCTTCCTCCTGGTGTTCGGCCTGCTCGGCGGGTGGTTCCTCGCCGGGCGGATGCTCGCCCCGCTGGACCGCATCACCGACGCCACCCGCCGGGCGGCGGAGGGTTCGCTGTCCCACCGGGTCCGGCTCGCGGGCCGGCAGGACGAGTTCCGCGAGCTCGCCGACGCGTTCGACGCGATGCTGGCCCGGTTGGAGGCGCAGGTCGCCGAGCAGCAGCGGTTCGCGGCGAACGCCTCCCACGAGCTGCGCACCCCGCTCGCGGTGACGCGGACGCTGCTCGAGGTCGGTGCCCAGGACCCGGAACGGGACACGGAGGAGCTCCTGCGCCGGCTCGAGGCCGTCAACGCGCGCGCCATCGACCTCACCGAGGCGCTGCTCCTGCTCAGTCGCGCCGACCGGGGGACGTTCGTGCGGGAGCGCGTCGACCTGTCCCTCGTCGCGGAGGAGGCGGCCGAGACGCTGCAGCCGCTCGCGGACGGGCGGGGCGTCGACGTGCGGGTCGGGGGCGACGTCGCCCTCGCGGCGGGTTCGCACGCGCTCCTGCTGCAGCTCGCCACGAACCTCGTGCACAACGCGATCGTGCACAACCTCCCGGCGCGCGGCACGGTGCGGGTGGAGACCGCCGTCCGGGGCGACGACGTCGTGCTCACCGTCGAGAACTCGGGGGAGCCGCTCGACCCGAGGCTCGTCCCCACGCTCGTCGAGCCGTTCCAGCGCGGCGGCGGGCGCACGCACGGGGAGCACGCGGGCGTCGGGCTCGGCCTGGCGATCGTGCGGAGCATCGCCGAGGCGCACCAGGGCACCCTCGCGCTCGCCGCTCTGGGTGACGGCGGCCTGCGCGCCACGGTGCGGCTCCCGGGGGAGCGGGCCGCCCCACCGGGCTGGTGGCCCCCCGCCTAGTCCGTGCTGCTGTCGGCGGTGCCGAGGACGGTGTCGGTGTAGCCGTTGCGGAAGACGCCGTCGGGGTCGACGGCGGCCCGCACGCGGGCGACGTCGGCCAGGGGGTAGTGGTCGGCCAGGTACTCCGCCGTGCGGGTGTGCATCTTGCCCCAGTGCGGCCGCCCGCCCGCGGCGGCGAAGATCTGCTCGGCCGCGCTGAAGTACCGCTGGTACGGCATCGGCGCGTACTGGTGCACCGCGACGTAGGCCGTCTCGCGGCCGTGCGCCGTCGAGAGCCAGACGTCGTCGGCGGCGGCGAAGCGCACCTCCACCGGGAACGGGACGGGCTCGCCGGAGGCGCGCAGCCAGGCGTCCAGGTCGTCGAGCACCGGGCGCAGCGCGGCGCGCGGCAGGGCGTACTCCATCTCCACGAACCGCACGCGGCGGCGGGTCACGAAGACGTCGGCCGAGGGCGCCAGGTACGTCTTCGCGCCCAGCGCCCGGGCGCTCACCGCGTTGAGCCGGGGGACGATGCCGGGTGCGGCGAACGCGAGCCGGTTCGCCACCTCGAAGACGCCGTTGGACAGCACCTCCTCGTCGAGCAGCGCGCGGGCGCGGGCGCCCGCCGTGCGGACGACGCCGCGGGCGCCGGCCCGGCCGGCCGCCCACCCCTCGACCTCGTCCGCCGTCGCGCGGTTGTTGCGCTTGGTCAGCGCCCGGCGGGTGCCGGGGAACCAGTAGAACTCCGCGTGGTCGTTGCCGTCGACGTACTCGTCGAGCCCTTCCAGCACCCGGTCCAGCGGCCAGGGCTCCTCCTGGGCCCGCAGCCAGAACGCGGGCACCACCTCGAGCGTGACCGCGGACAGCACGCCCGCGACGCCGAGGCCCAGCCGCGCCACCTCGAACAGCTCGCGCTCGGGCGAGCCCGGGGCCGCGGCGTCCGACGCGGACCGGACCACGCCGTCGGCCCCGACCACGCGGACGCCGCGCACCTGCGTCGCGAGGCCGCCCAGCCGCGCGCCGGTGCCGTGCGTGCCGGTCGAGATCGCGCCCGCGACGGACTGGCGGTCGATGTCGCCGAGGTTGCGCATCGCCAGGCCGAGCGCCGCGAGCAGGCGGTTGAGCTGGTGCAGCCGGGTGCCGGCCCGGACGGTGACCAGCGACGTGCCGTCGGCCTGCGGCGTCACCGCCTCGATGCCGCTGAGGTGGTCGAGGCCCACGTGCACGCCGTCCGTCACCGCCGCGGCCGTGAAGGAGTGGCCCGCGCCCATCGCGCGCACCCGCAGCCCGTCGGCGGCGGCCCCGGCGACGACGGTGCCCAGCTCGCCCTCGTCGCGCGGCGCGACGCGGCGCGCGGGCTGCCACGAGTGCGTGCCGCCCCAGGTGCGCAGCGGGGTGTCGGGGGTGGCGGGGGCCGGTGTGCGGGCGACGGTGCTCGAGGTCACGCGGCACACTCTGCCACGGGCGGAGGCCTCGGCGGATCCCCCTCCGGGTGGATCGTCGGCGACCCGTCGGATCGCCCGCAGGATCACCCCGCACGGCCGTCGGACGACGTCCCGCGCCCGGTGTAGCGTGCGGTCATGACCCAGACGGAGCGGCTGGCCCGCGCCACCGCGCACCTGCCCGCTCCCGTGGCCGTGGTCGACCTGGACGCCTTCGACGCCAACGCCGCCGACCTGCGCCGCCGCGCCCGGGGCATCCCCGTGCGGGTGGCGAGCAAGTCCGTGCGGGTGCGCTCGCTCGTCGGCCGGGCGCTCGACGCCGGATTCCAGGGCGTCATGGCGTTCTCCCTGGCGGAGGCGCTCTGGCTCGTGCAGGAGGGGGTGCGCGACGTCCTCGTCGGCTACCCCACCGTGGACCGGGACGCGCTCGCGCGGCTCGCCGCCGACGTCCGCGCGCGGCGCGAGGTCACGCTGATGGCGGACGACGTCGCCCAGCTCGCCCTCCTGGACGCCGCCCTGTCGTCCGTCGAGGTGCCGGCGGGGACGGGCGACCTGCCCGACGTCGCGGTCTGCCTGGACGTCGACGCGTCGCTGCGCCTCGACGCCGGCCCGCTGCACCTGCACCTGGGCACGCGGCGGTCGCCGCTGCGCACCCCGGACGACGTCGCCGCGCTCGCCCGCCGCGTCGAGGCGCTGCCCGGCGCGCGACTGCGGGGGCTCATGTTCTACGAGGCGCAGGTCGCGGGCCTGCCCGACACCAACCCGGCCGTCCGGCTGGTCAAGAGGCTGTCGGTGGCCGAGCTGTACGGGCGCCGGTCGGCCGTCGTCGAGGCCGTGCGCACCGCCGTCGGGCGCGCCGTGGAGCTGGTGAACTCGGGCGGCACGGGCTCCCTCGAGACGTCGTCGGTCGGGCCCACCGTCACGGAGGTGACCGCGGGCTCCGGGCTGTTCGTCCCCGGCCTGTTCGACGGGTACCGCTCCTTCGACCCGCGGCCCGCCGCGTTCTTCGGCCTCGACGTCGCGCGGGTGCCCGCCCCGGGCTGGGCGACGGCGTTCGGGGGCGGGTACGTGGCCTCCGGGCCGGCGGGGCGCTCGCGGCTGCCACGGGTCGCGACGCCCGGCTGGTCGCTCACCGGCACCGAGGGCGCGGGGGAGGTCATGACGCCGCTGCGCGGGCATCGCGACGCGCCGCCCCTCGCCGTCGGGGACCGCGTGTGGCTGCGGCACGCCAAGGCGGGCGAGCTCATGGAGCGGTTCGACGTCGTCCACCTGGTGCGCGGCGACGAGATCGTCGAGTCGGTCCCCACCTACCGCGGCGAGGGACGCACCTTCGGCTGAGGGACCGGCCGGTACCCTGGACCGGTGAGCCTGCACCTGTACGACACCGCGACGCGCGACGTGCGCGCCTTCGTCCCCCTGAACCCGGGCGAGGTCGGTATCTACCTGTGTGGCGCCACCGTGCAGGCCCCGCCCCACATCGGCCACCTCCGGCCCGTCATCGCGTTCGACGTGCTGCGGCGCTGGCTGGAGCGCTCGGGGCTGCGGGTCACGCTGATCCGCAACGTCACCGACATCGACGACAAGATCCTCGCCAAGGCCTCCGCGGCCGGCGTCGCCTGGTGGGCGCACGCCGCCGCGCACGAGCGGATGTTCACGCGCGCCTACGACGCGCTCGGCGTCATCCCGCCGACGTACGAGCCGCGGGCCACGGGTCACGTGCTCGACATGGCCGAGCTCATGCAGCGCCTGGTCGACCGCGGGCACGCGTACACGACCGGACCGGGCGACGTCTGGTTCGACGTGCGGTCGTGGCCCGCGTACGGCGAGCTGACGAAGCAGCGGCTCGAGGACCTCAACCCCGAGCCCGCGGGCGACGACGTCGCGGCGTCCGCCAAGCGGGACCCGCACGACTTCGCGCTGTGGAAGGCGCCCAAGCCGGGCGAGCCGGGCACGGCGTCCTGGGAGACGGCGTTCGGCCGCGGCCGGCCGGGCTGGCACCTCGAGTGCTCCGCGATGGCCCGCCGCTACCTCGGCGACACGTTCGACATCCACGGCGGCGGCCTCGACCTGCGGTTCCCGCACCACGAGAACGAGCAGGCGCAGTCCCGCGCCGCCGGGTACGGCTTCGCGCAGCGCTGGATGCACTGCGCGTGGGTCACCCAGCAGGGCGTCAAGATGAGCAAGTCGCTGGGCAACGGCCTGCTCGTGAGCGAGCTGCTCGCGCAGGCGCCGGCGCCGGTGATCCGGTACGCCCTCGCGGCGGTGCAGTACCGCTCGATGCTCGAGTGGTCGCCCGACACCCTGGACGAGGCCCGCACCACCTGGGAGCGGCTGTCCGGCTTCGTGGACCGCGCCACCGAGCGCGTCGGCGGGGTGCCCGCCGACGAGGTCGCGAAGGCCGAGCTGCCGGTCGGGTTCGTCGAGGCGATGGACGACGACCTCAACGTGCCCGCCGCGCTCGCCGTCGTGCACGAGCACCTGCGCGCCGGCAACAGCGCGCTGGCGTCGCGCGACGACGCCGCGGCGCGTGAGGAGCTCGTCGCCCTGCGCGGCATGCTCGACGTCCTGGGCCTCGACCCGCACGACCCGCAGTGGGCCTCGGGATCCGACGACTCCACGGCGCGTTCCGCCCTGGAGTCGCTCGTCGCGGCCGAGCTCGACGCGCGGGTCGCCGCGCGCGCCGCGAAGGACTGGGCCACGAGCGACGCCATCCGCGACCGCCTCGCGGCCGCCGGCGTCGTCGTGCAGGACTCCGCCGACGGTGCCCGCTGGACGCTGACCGACTGACCCGCTCGACCACCTGAGAAGAGACACCATGGCAGGCAACACCCGACGTCCCGGCGCCGTCCGCAAGGCCGGCAGCAAGAAGGGCGCGCAGGTCGGCACCGGCGGGCACAGCCGCAAGGCGCTCGAGGGCAAGGGCCCGACGCCGAAGGCCGAGGACCGCACGTACCACCCGGCGCACAAGCGCAAGGTGGCGGCCGAGAAGCGGCAGGCCGTGCAGGCGCAGAAGGGCGCCAGCAAGGGCGTCGTGCGCGGCACGCGCCGCCCCACCGGCGGCGCCGAGGTGGTCGCGGGCCGCAACGCCGTGCTCGAGGCGCTGCGCACCGACGTGCCGGTCACCGCGGTGCACCTCGCCGCGCGCATCGACCACGACGACCGCACGCGGGAGATCCTCGAGCTGGCGTCGACCCGCTCCGTGCAGCTGCTCGAGGTGAGCCGCACCGAGCTGGACCACCTCACCGAGGGTTCCGTGCACCAGGGCGTCGCCGCGCAGGTGCCGCCCTACGACTACGCGGACGTCGAGGACCTGCTGGACGCCGCCGCCGAGGCCGGCCAGCCGCCGCTGATCGTCGCGCTCGACGGCGTCACCGACCCCCGCAACCTGGGCGCCGTGCTCCGGTCCGCCGGGGCCTTCGGCGCGCACGGCGTCGTCGTGCCGTCGCGCCGGTCGGCCGGCGTCACCGCGTCGGCGTGGAAGGTGTCCGCGGGCGCGGCCGCCCGGGTGCCCGTGGCCAAGGTGACCAACCTGGCGCGCACCCTCACCGACCTGAAGAAGTCCGGCGCGTTCGTCGTCGGCCTGGACGCCGGCGGGGACACCACCGTGCGCGACCTCGCGTTCGCCACCGACCCGCTGGTGCTGGTCGTCGGCTCCGAGGGGCACGGGCTCTCGCGCCTGGTGCGCGAGACCTGCGACGCCGTCGCGTCCATCCCCATCTCGTCCGACGTCGAGTCGCTGAACGCGGGCGTCGCCGCGGGCATCACGCTCTACGAGGTGGCCCAGGCCCGCCGCTGACCCGGGCCCACCGCGCCGCCCGGGAGCGGGCGGTCAGGTCGACAGGTGGAAGTGGTCGTCCTCGGGGGCGGCGTCCGGTCCGGCGCCCATGTCGACGATGTCGACGTCGCCCTCGCGGTCCGGCTCGCCCGGCGGCAGGCCGAGGATCGCCTTCTCGTCCCGGCGGTGGCGCAGCACGTGCTCCACGTAGGACGCCGTGGCCTCGGGCATCGGGACGTCGCGCCCCGCCTGCTCGGAGATGAACCAGCGGTGGTCCAGGATCTCGTGGAACAGCTGGGCCGGCTCGAGCTTGCGGCGCAGCTCGCGGGGGACGGCGCGGATGGTCGGCTGGAAGATGTTCTGCGACCAGTCGTGCGCGACCATCTGCGGGTCGTCCTCCTGGCGGTCCGTGGCCGCCACGTACGAGTCGAGGTCGTTGAGGAGCCGGCGGGCCTGGTTGTCCTGGACGTCCAGGCCGGTGAGGCGGAACAGGCGGCGCGAGTGGTGCCCGGCGTCGACCACCTGGGGCTGGATGCGCACGGTGGTGCCGTCGATGTCCGTGGTGATCGACAGCTCGCCGACGTCGAAGCCCAGGTCGTTGAGCCGGTCGATGCGCGCCGCGACCCGCCAGCGCTCGTCGGACCTGAACGACTCGACGCCCGTGAGCGCCTCCCACAGCTCCGTGTACCGGGACACGAGGGCGTCGCCGATCGCGATGGCGTCGACCTCCTCGTCGAGCAGCTCGCCCGCCTCGAGGTCGAACAGCTCGCCGATGATGTTGGTGCGGGCGAGGTCGACGTCGTAGGAGCGCTGACCGGGGGTGAGCTCGCGGTGCAGGTCGCCGGTCTCGGCGTCGACGAGGTAGGCGGCGAACTGGTGCGCGTCGCGCCGGAACAGGGTGTTCGACAGCGACACGTCGCCCCAGTAGAAGCCGACGAGGTGGACCCGCACCAGCAGGACGGCCAGCGCGTCGATGAGGCGGGCCGCGGTGTCGGGGCGCAGGGCCTGGCTGAACACGGCCCGGTAGGGGAGCGAGAACGCGAGGTGCTCCGTGACGAGCGCGGCCTCGAGCGGCTCGCCGTCGTCGTCCCGGCGGCCCGTCACGACGCCCACCGGGCGCACGGCGGGGATCTCGAGCTTGCGCAGCTGGCGCAGCAGGTCGTACTCGCGGAACGCGACCGCCTCGCTGATCTCCTTGATCGCGAGCACGCGCCCGTCGAGGCGGACGAACCGCACGACGTGGCGCGAGATGCCGCGGGGGAGGGCGGCGAGCACGTCCGCGGGCCAGTCGGCCAGGGGGGCGCGCCACGGCAGGTCGAGCAGTGCGGAGTCCGGCGTCGCCGAGGTGATCTGCAGCTGTTCCACGTCGCTCCAGGTGTCGTACGGGAGGCCGGATGTCGTGCGGGAGGGCGGATGGCCCGGCTCGTCAGGGTACGCGACGAGGGGCGGGCCCGGCAGCAGCCGGACCCGCCCCCCGGGCGGTGCGGTGAGTCGTTGCCGACCCAGCGGCGACTCAGTTGAGGCGGTTGCCCGTCGCGGCCGAGAAGAGGTGCGACTGCCCCGGCTTGATCGTCACGTGGATCGTGTCGCCCTTCATGGGGACGTTGCGCGGGTCGATGCGCACGATCACCTGGTTGTCGCCGGCACCCGAGCGGACCTCGGCCTCCTCGGCGGCGGGGCCGACGAGCGTGCCGTAGACGAAGGCGTCCGAGCCGAGCTCCTCGACGAGGTTGACGGCCACGGGCATCGCGTTCTCGGTGCCGTCCGAGACCACCTCGAGCGCCTCGGGGCGGAAGCCGATGGTGATCTTGCCGCCGTCGGCGTCGGTGAGCTGCTCCACGGTCGACCGCTCCAGCGGCACGCGGGCGGCGCCCACGTGGGCCACGCCCCCGTCGACCTTGAAGGTGGCGATGTTCATCGCCGGCGAGCCGATGAAGCCCGCGACGAAGACGTTGGCCGGGGTGTCGTACATCTCGCGCGGCGTGCCGACCTGCTGCAGCAGCCCGCCCTTGAGCACCGCGATGCGGTCGCCCATGGTGAGCGCCTCGGTCTGGTCGTGCGTCACGTAGACGGTCGTGACGCCGAGGCGGCGCTGCAGCGACGCGATCTGCGTGCGGGTCTGGACGCGGAGCTTGGCGTCGAGGTTCGACAGCGGCTCGTCCATGAGGAACACCTGCGGCTGGCGCACGATCGCGCGGCCCATGGCGACGCGCTGACGCTGACCACCGGAGAGCGCCTTCGGCTTGCGGTCGAGGTACTCGGTGAGGTCGAGGATCTTGGCGGCCTCCTCGACGCGCTGGCGGATCTCGGCCTTGGGGGTGCCGGCGATCTTCAGCGCGAAGCCCATGTTGTCCGCCACCGACATGTGCGGGTACAGCGCGTAGTTCTGGAACACCATCGCGATGTCGCGGTCCTTCGGCTGGACGTCCGTGACGTCGCGGTCGCCGATGAGGATGCTGCCGCCGTTGACGTCCTCCAGGCCGGCGAGCATGCGCAGCGAGGTGGACTTGCCGCAGCCCGAGGGGCCGACCAGGACGAGGAACTCGCCGTCCTCGACGTGCAGGTTGAGCTGGTCGACGGCCGGGCGCTCCGTGCCCGGGTAGATGCGCGTCGCGTGGTCGAAGGTGACCGTTGCCATGGTTGCAATCCCTCCACCGGCAGGTACGTGCCGGACGATCCGTTGTGGGTGGGTGCCGTTGCTTTCACGCTGGCGTGTCGGCGGTGACACATTCTGTTGTCGTGCGCTCCGGGCCTCGGCCGGACGGCCTCGGATCGGTGCGCCGGGATGATCGTACATGCCCCGGGCGTGAGTTCTGACACAGCCCAGGTCAGGGCCTCGCGAGGGTTCGGAAAGGGCTGTCCGTCAGGCCTCGAGCGCGTCCGCGAGACGCTCCAGGAGGGCCGCGAGCGCGTCCGCGTCCGCCACGCGCTCGCTCGCCCGCGTCGCCCCCGGGCCGACCTTCACGCCCAGGTCGCCCGGCCCGAGCACCTCGAACGCGGCCTCGTCGGTGGTGTCGTCGCCGGCGTAGAGGACGAGCCCCCGGAGGCGTTCGTCGCCCTCCTCCAGCTCCTGGCGCAGACGTTCGACGGCGATCCCCTTGGACGTGGGGACGACGGCGATCTCGACGACGTCCTTGCCGTGCATCGCGTGCAGGCCGAGGCGTGCCGCCACCGCGTCGGCGTCGGCGGCTGCGGCGCGCGCGTCGTCGGCGTCGCAGAGCCGGGTGTGCAGGACGGCGGCGCTGGGCTTGTCCTGCACCCACGCGCCGCGCCGGCCGTCGACCGCGTCCTGCAGCCCCTCGCGCAGCCGTTCCAGGCTGTCCGCCTGCGCGTCGGTGAGGCGCAGCGGCACGGCGTCGACGCCGTGCGCGGCGACCCGGCCGGTCTCCGCGCCGTGGCTCCCCACCAGGTACGTGCCGGCGGGGACGCCCGACCGGGCGGCGAGGTCCGTGAGGTTGCGGCCCGAGACGAGGGCGAGCCGCAGCTCGTCGCCCCCGGTCGGCACCGGCCGCGCCGCGAGCGCGGCGAGCCGGTCCACGGCCGAGCGCGCGGCCGGCGTCATCGTCGATGCGGAGGGGTCGTCGACCAGCGGCGCGAGCGTCCCGTCGAAGTCGAGCGCGACGAGCCGCGCGACCCGCGGCGTCGACCCCGGCCGGCGGGCGAACGCCAGCACCGCGGCCTCGGCCCCCTCGGTCCCGCCCGGCACGGGCCCGGTCACCTGTCGCCCGTTCACCCGCGGCTCGACCGGGCCGGCATGGCGGTGAGCACGCCGAGGAACGTCTCGGACCACTTCGCGACGTCGTCCGCCATGACCTTGCGGCGCAGCCGGCGCATCCGGCGCCGTTGCTCGCGCGGGGGCATGTGCGCCGCCGCGACGATGGTGTCCTTCATCCCGTCGATGTCGTGCGGGTTGACCAGCAGCGGCCCGGGGGCGAGCTCGTCGGCGGCGCCGGTGAACTCGCTCAGCACCAGCACCCCCTGCTCGTCCGAGCGCGCCGCGATGTACTCCTTGGCCACGAGGTTCATGCCGTCGCGCAGGGACGTGACGAGCATGACGTCGGCCGCCAGGTACAGGGCGGCCATCTCGTCGGGCGGGTAGGAGTGGTGGAGGTAGTGGATCGCCGAGTGCCCGAGCTCGCCGAACTCGCCGTTGATGCGGCCCACGAGCCCCTCGACGTGCTCGCGCAGGTCCTGGTAGGCCCCGACGTTCTCGCGGCTCGGGCTCGCGACCTGCACCAGCGTGCAGTGCTCGACGTCGAGCCGGCCGTCCTGCAGCAGCTCGCCGTACGCCTTGATGCGGTGCCGGATGCCCTTGGTGTAGTCGAGGCGGTCGACGCCCAGCATCATCACCTTCGGGTCGCCCAGGTCGGCCCGGATCTCCTTCGCGCGGGCCTGCACCTCCGGCTCGCGGGCCAGGGCGTCGAAGTGGTGGGAGTCGATCGAGATGGGGAACGCCGCGGCGCGCACGTGCCGGGCGGGGCGGCCGTCCTCCTCCGCGACCGTGATGATCGGCCCGCGGGTGGTGTGCTTCGTGAGCCGGCGCACGGAGCGCACGAAGTTCGACGCGTCGCCCCCGCGCTGGAAGCCGATGAGGTCCGCGCCCAGCAGGCCCTCGACGATCTGCGTGCGCCACGGCAGCTGCTGGAACAGCTCCACCGCCGGGAAGGGGATGTGGTCGAAGAACCCGATCCGCAGGTCGGGCCGCAGCTCGCGGAGCATCTTCGGCACCAGCTGGAGCTGGTAGTCGTGCACCCAGACGACGGCGCCCTGTGCCGCCTGCGCGGCCGCGGCCTCGGCGAAGCGGCGGTTGACGCGGCGGTAGGCGTCCCACCACTGCCGGTGGTAGGTCGGGGGCGAGATGACGTCGTGGTACAGCGGCCAGAGGGTGTCGTTGGAGAACCCCTCGTAGTACCGCTCGATGTCGCCCTGGCTGAGGGAGACCGGCACGAGGAGCATGCCGTCGGCCTCGAAGGGCTCGTGCTCGAGGTCGGGTGCGCCGGACCAGCCGACCCAGGCACCGTCCGCCTCGCGCATCACCGGCTCGAGGGCGGTGACGAGGCCGCCGGGGGAGCGGTGCCAGTCCACCCCGCCGTCGGCGTCGACCGTGAAGTCGACGGGGAGCCGGTTGGCGACGACGACGAGGTCGTACCCGTCGCCCTTCCGACGATGGCTGCTTGACGAACCTTTGCCTGCCAAGGGACCTCTCTCCACGGGTTCTGCCAGGAATCTCTCAAGACTCCGGAGGGCTTCGAAAGAACAGCGTCCTCCCCGGACAGGGTACCGACGCGGCCTCGGGCTCGCCCCGGCGCGGCGCGACGTCACCCCTTCGCGCGCTCCCGTCGAGGGGCGCGCGGGCGCGCCACGACCTGCGCGCGACCCGTTCGAGACCCGACGGTGACCTGCCGCGGACCCGCGCGGCACGGCGCGCCTCGGGAGGTCCGGACGGATACGGTGTGCCCCATGGGTGAGGTCGACGCGATGCAGGTCCCGGGGCGGAACCCGGTGCCCGGTCCGCCGTCGGCCGCCCGCGACGGCGGCGCGAGGGGCCCGGGGCCGGCGTCGGACGGCGGGGAGGACGGCACGTCGTCGGACCGCGCGCCGCGCGTCTCCCGGACCCGTGACGGTGGCCTGGCCGAGGGTTCGGAGGTCGGCGGGTACACCGTGGTGCGACCGCTCGGGAGCGGCGCGATGGGCGCCGTCTACGAGGCGGTCGACGGCGGCGGCGGTCGCGTGGCGCTCAAGGTGCTGCACGCGCACGTCGACGCCGACCCTGCCGGGCGCGAGCGGCTGCGGCGCGAGGCCGCGGCCCTGCAGCGGCTGCGGCACCCTGCCGTCGCGCAGGTGCTCGACGCCGAGCTGGAGGGCCCCTACGCGTTCGTCGTGACCGAGCTGGTGGACGGCGTCACCCTCGAGGAGGAGGTGGACGAGCGCGGCCCGCTCGACGCCGCCGACGTGTTCTCCCTCGCGGACCAGCTCGCCGCCGCCCTCGAGGCCGTGCACGACGCCGGCGTGGTGCACCGCGACCTCAAGCCCTCGAACGTGATGATCACCGCGCAGGGGCCCGTGCTGATCGACTTCGGCATCGCGCAGGGCCCCGGCGACACCCGGACCACGTCCGCGGGGTTCGTCATGGGCACCCCCGGCTACATCGCACCCGAGCTGCTCGACGGCGGCGCGCCCGTCGCGGAGACCGACTGGTGGAGCTGGGCCGCCCTGCTCTCCTTCGCCGCCACCGGCCGCTCGCCGTTCGGCGTCCGGCCCACCGAGCTGGTGCTGCGGCGCTCGCGGGAGGGCCGGCCCGACCTGCACGGGCTGCCGGCCCGCACCGCGCGGGCGCTCGCGGGGGCGCTCCAGGCCGACCCGGCGCTCCGCTGGGGCCCCACCGAGGTGGCGCGTGCCCTGCGCCGGGACCTCGACGACGCCCTGGGCGGTGCGCCCGACCCCTGGGCCGCGCCGGACGCCACGCAGCGCATCGCGCAGTCCGTGGAGACCCAGCGGGTGGGGCTGCCGACGCAGGTCGTCGCGGCGGCCGCGGCCCCGGCGTCGTACCCCCCGACCGGCGCCGTCCCCATCGCACCCGGCACCGGGCCGGGGTCGCCACCGCCCCCGCCGCCGGTCGCGCCGGACCGCCCCACCACGTCGGCCACCGTCGTGCCGGCACCCACCACGCCGGCCGACGCCGAGGACCCCACGCAGACGATGACCGCGCTGGAGCGCGACCGGCTGCAGGCGCAGGACGGCGGCACCCGCGCCATCCCGGTCGGCGACGTCCGCTACAAGGGCTACGACCAGCTGGTCGAGGAGCTGCCGCCCGAGCCCCCCGGCCCGTACGAGCGACCCGTGCACCGGCGGCGCACGGGGACCGCCGTCGCCGTCGCGCTGCCGCTGGTGGCGCTCGCGGCCACCCGCCCGCTCATCGGTTTCGGCGCCCTCGTCGCGCTCGTCCTCGTGTGCCGCGCCGTCGCGACGTCCGGCGACCGGCTGCACACGCGGCGCGAGCACAAGGGAGTGCGCCGCTCCGACGGGTTCGTGGGCACGCTGCTGTTCCCGTGGCACGCGCTCCTAGGCGTCCTCGGGTCGATCCCCGCGGTGCTGGTCGGCGCGTGCGCCGGCCTGCTGACGCTGCTGGCGGGCTGGTGGCTGTTCGGCGCGGGGCACCTCATCGTGCTGCCCCGCGGGGACCTGGAGGCACGGTCCCAGGGCGGGATGAACGAGGACATCGTGTTCAACGGCGTCCTGGCGGGGGTGATGGTCGTCGCGCTCCTGGCCACGTGGTTCGGGCCGGCCGGCGGCACGGCACGAGAGGGCGGCCGCGTCATCCTCGGCAAGATCGCCCCGGGGCGCGTCGGCGCCGCCGTCCTCGTGGGCGTCTGCCTGGTGCTGACGGTGATCCTCGTCGCACCCGTGCTCTCCGACCCGACGATCGAGTGGTGGCCCATCAGCGGGCCGCCCGAGATCCTCTGACGACTCGCGCTCGTCGTCGCACGGCCCGGCAGGACATTCCCGGCGAACGTCCAGGTGCCGCGGGTAGGCTTCGCCCCGTCCGGCGCTGCCGCGCCGCCCCGCTCTCCCGAGATCCTCGAGGACACGATGTCGACGAAGAACCCGAACATGACGAAGGCGCAGCGCCGCGACGCGGCGCGCGCCGAGGCGCTCGCCCTGCGCGAGAAGGAGCAGCAGCGCGACCGTCGCAACCGGATCATCACCCTGTCCGTGCTCGGCGTCGCGCTCGTCGCCCTCGGCGTCGTGGTCTGGATGATCCTTCAGCAGGGCGCCAAGAACAACGTCGACGACGTCCCCCTGGCCGAGGTGACCATGCCCTCGACGGCGCAGGAGAACGGCGGCATCCCCGTCGGCGCCGACAACGCGGCCGGCACGACCAACGACGACGCCCCCGTCGTCGACGTCTACCTCGACTACATGTGCCCCGTGTGCGGCCAGTTCGAGCAGACCAACGCCGCCGACATCGACGAGATGGTCGCGGCCGGCGACGCGACCGTCGTCTACCACCCCGTGTCGATCCTCGACCGGCTGTCCGCCGGCACGGACTACTCGACGCGCGCCGCGTCCGCCGCGGCGTACGTCGCCGACAAGGCCCCCGACGCGTTCCCGGCGTTCCACGCGGCGCTGTTCACCAACCAGCCGGCGGAGAACACCGAGGGCCTCTCGGACGAGCAGCTCGGGTCGTACGCCGAGGAGGCGGGGGCTCCCGCCGACGTCGCGACCGCCATCGAGGACGGCACCGCCCGCGAGACCTTCGGCCAGTACGTCCACTCGGCCACGCAGGACGCGACCTCGGACGAGGCGCTGCAGAACCCGCAGTCGAAGTCGTTCGGCACGCCGACCGTCCTCGTCGGCGGCGAGCGCTTCGACAACTGGGGCACGCAGGGCGCCATCGGCGAGGCCGTCACCGCGGCCGCCGGCAGCTGACCGACGCGCGGCACGGCCTGCCCGCCCCGGTAGGCTGTGCCGCGCTCCCGCCGCCTTAGCTCAGCTGGTAGAGCTCCCGTCTTGTAAACGGAAGGTCGTCGGTTCGAATCCGACAGGCGGCTCCCCGCACGACGACGGGGCGGAAGGGGGACAGGCAAACGGCCGCGCCATCGCCGCCCCGGAGGGGTGTTCTGTAGTTTCC
>NZ_JBHVSQ010000025.1:24846-36490 GCF_042885055.1 Isoptericola sp. NPDC058082
TTGGGGAAGGGGAGGGTGGGGGGTAAAACCCAAAAGGGTGCCCCCAGAAGGGGAGGGGGGGGGGGGGGGACCAGCCCCCTCCCCCCCCCCGTCGCCGTACCGGCGGGTTATCGCGCGTCGTCCGCCGGGGGCCAGGCGGCGGGCTCGCCCCACTTCGGCGCGCGGCCGTCACCGCTGGACGTGTGCTTGATCCGCCGCTGCACCCAGGGCACGACGTGCGTGCGCGCCCACTGCGCGTTGGCGCGGGCGCGCTCGACGAACGCCTGCGGCGGCAGCGGGTCGAGCGCGACGGCGTAGTCGGCGTCGTCGGGCTCCTGGCCGAGGCCGACGAGCGCGGCGTCGGCGACTCGGCGGTGCCCCTCGGGCGTGAGGTGGATGCGGTCGTCGGCCCACATGCGCAGGTCGAACAGCGGGTCGAGACCCCACAGGTCCAGCACGTGCGCGCCGTGCTTGCGCGCGATGGTCCAGATGTTCGCGTTGTACTGGCCCACGCGGCCGCGGGTCCAGCTCAGCCCCGCGCCCGCCTTGAAGCCCGTGCCCAGCAGCACGTCGGCCCCTGTCGCGCGGATCGTCGCCACGCCCTGCTCCAGCCGCGCGGAGAGCACGTCGATGTCGGCCTGCGGGCGCAGGATGTCGTTGCCGCCGCCGACGAACGACACCAGGTCGGGCTGCATCTCCAGCGCGACGTCGACCTGCTCGTCGAGGATGTGACGCAGCAGCCGGCCGCGGATCGCGAGGTTCGCGTACTCCAGGCCGGGCGCGCCCACGGCGGTGCGGCGGGTCGACAGCGCGTCGGCGAGCCGGTCGGCCCACCCGCGCTGCTTCGCCGGCGACTCGGTGCCCGCCGGTGCCGGGGTGCCGTCGGCGAACGGGTACGGGTCCCACAGGCCCTCGCTGAACGAGTCGCCGATCGCGACGTAGCGCGTCCACGGGGGAGCGGGGGCGGGGGTCGTGCCGTCAGGGGTCGGGGTGGAGTCCTGCGTGGTCACGTCCGCCATTGTGCTCCTCGTGCGGCGGTGCGCGCTCGGGGCGACGACGTCGGGCCGTGTCCCCGCGGTGCGGCCGGCCGTCAGGCGAGGCGCCAGTCCACCGGCGTCCCGCCCTGCGCCTCCAGCAGCGCGTTGACGCGCGAGAACGGGCGGGAGCCGAAGAACCCGCGGTACGCGGACAGCGGGCTGGGGTGCGCGCTCTCGACGGTCGGGACGTCGCCCAGCCACGGCTTGAGCGACGCGGCGTCGCGGCCCCACAGGATCGCGACGAGCGGGCCGCCGCGCGCCACGAGCGCCTTGATCGCGGCCTCGGTCACCTGCTCCCACCCCTTGCCGCGGTGCGACGCCGGGGTGCCCGGCCGCACGGTGAGCACGCGGTTGAGCAGCATGACGCCCTGGTCGGCCCAGGGGCGCAGGTCGCCGTTCGACGGCGTCGGCACGCCGACGTCCTCCGCGAGCTCGGTGTAGATGTTCACGAGCGACCTGGGGACCGGCCGCACCTGCGGCTGCACGGAGAACGACAGTCCCATGGGGTGACCGGGCGTGGGGTACGGGTCCTGCCCGACGACGAGCACGCGCACGTCCGCGAGGGGCCGGGAGAACGCCGCGAAGATGTGCGGGCCGTCGGGCAGGTACGTGCGGCCGGCGGCGACCTCCGTGCGCAGGAAGTCGCCCATCGCGTGGATCTGCGGCTCGACGCCGGCCAGCGCGGCGGCCCAGTCCGGCGCCATCACCTGGTCGAGGGGCCGCCGCTCCTGCGTCGTCGTGCCGGTGCCGGTCGTCGTCGAGGTGTCCACGCCGCGACGCTAGCGCACCCCACCCCACGAGTTGTCAGGGCGAGCGCGGGGTATCCCGCGCGCACGCCCCGACAACTCCTGGACGCCGACAGGGCGCGGGATCGCGGCGCGCGGGGCGACGTCGTCGGGTCGGGCGCACGGACGCGCCATACTGGTGCGCCATGAGCGAGATCCTGGTCCAGGAGGTCCAGCCGGACCCGGAGGCGTCGGGCACGACGGCGACCGAGTCGTCGACGGTGCCGACGTCGGCCGAGGGCGACCTCTCCGACCGCGACCGCGAGATCCTCGCCTTCGAGCGGCAGTGGTGGAAGTACGCCGGGGCGAAGGAGCAGGCGGTGCGCGAGCTGTTCGGCCTGTCCGCGACGCGCTACTACCAGGTGCTGAACGCCCTCATCGACTCGCCGGCGGCGCTCGCGCACGACCCGATGCTCGTCAAGCGGCTGCGGCGGATGCGCTCCACGCGCCAGCGCGCCCGGTCGGCGCGGCGCCTCTCCGACGGCCAGGGCTGACGGACGGGGCTGACGGACGGGCCGAGGGTCGGACCGAGGGTCGGACCGACGGCGCGGCCGTGACCTGGGCGGACCGGCAGGCCAAGGCCTCGCTGAGAGCGGCCTGGACGGGCGGACACCTGGAACGGCTACCCTGTCCGCCGTGAGCAAGAGCCATTACCCCTACCCGCCCGACGAGTTCGACGTCCGCGGGCCCGAGGGCACGCCGGTCGGTGTGCATCGTGAGCCGCGCAGCGGGTGGAGCTCGGTGTGGCCGTTCCTGCTGATCGTCGTCGTGTGCGGCGGCCTCGCGGTCGGCATCGTCTCCTTCCTGTCCGACGACGGCGAGCCGGCCACGCCCCCCGCGGCCGAGCAGTCCGCGGGCGCCGAGCCCGAGGCCTCCGCGTCCGCCGAGGGCGAGGAGCCGCCGGCCGACGACGAGGCGAGCGAGGACCCGGCCGACGAGGAGCCCGGCGACGACGCCTCCGACGCGGCGACCGAGCTGCCCGGTGACCCGTCGGCCGCGAACCTCGAGGCGTCGGTCGTCGTCTACAACGACGGGGCGGGCCAGGGGCAGGCCGCGGCCGGCCAGGGTGTCCTCACGAGCGACGGCGGGTTCGTCGACGTCGCTGCCACGGACGCGCCGGACACGCTGAAGGGTGCCTACGAGGACACCACCGTCCTGTACGGCGCGGACCGCGCGGACACCGCCAGCGCCGTCGCGGAGGCGCTCGGCGTCGACCCGGCGAACGTGCAGGAGTCCGACGACGTCACGGCCAGCGAGCAGGCCGTCTGGGTGGTCCTCAGGTCGCCCGTCGGCTGACCGACGCCGCACCTCCGGAGCGCCGGCATCTCGGATGCCGACATTCCGGACATCGGTGCTTCCCTTGCCGCGATCGCCGCTACTAGGCTCCCGTTCACCGTGGGGTGCCTGCCCTGCGGCCGAGGAGCACGAGGAGAGGTACATGGCCCAGGGCACCGTCAAGTGGTTCAACGCGGAGAAGGGGTACGGGTTCATCACCCCGACCGCGGGCGGGCAGGACCTGTTCGTCCACTACAGCGCCATCCAGACCGACGGGTACCGCACCCTGGACGAGGGCCAGGGCGTCGAGTTCGAGGTCGGCCAGGGTCAGAAGGGCCCGCAGGCCGAGCAGGTCCGCCCGCTCTGACCGCGCCGTCGACCGCGAGAGGCCGGCACCCCAGGACGCAGCGACGCGTCGGGGGTGCCGGCCTTCGTCGTCCCCGGGCGGTCATCGTGCCGTGCACGCCCTCGGCGAACGTCTTGCACTCGCCACCCGAGAGTGCCAATAATGGCTTAGCACTCTCGGCCTGTGAGTGACAGCCGTCCCCCGGGGCGGCGTTCTCCTGGGCCGCGGGTGAAGCATTCGGGTCGTTCGGTGAGACCCTCCGCGCGTGCGTGACCTGAACGCCGCGGGGTGGGTCGTCCGTCGCGGGCGCCGGCCGGCCATCTCAGCCACCAGCGGAGGATCAGTCCCCATGGCCAAGATCATCGCGTTCGACGAGGAAGCTCGTCGGAGCATGGAGCGCGGGCTCAACCAGCTCGCCGACACCGTGAAGGTCACGCTCGGCCCCAAGGGTCGCAACGTCGTCCTGGACAAGAAGTGGGGCGCCCCCACGATCACCAACGACGGTGTCTCCATCGCCAAGGAGATCGAGCTCGACGACCCGTACGAGAAGATCGGCGCGGAGCTCGTCAAGGAGGTCGCCAAGAAGACGGACGACGTCGCGGGTGACGGCACCACCACCGCCACCGTGCTCGCCCAGGCGCTCGTGCGCGAGGGCCTGCGCGTCGTCGCCGCCGGCGCCAACCCGATCGCCGTCAAGCGCGGCATCGAGAAGGCCGTGGAGGCCGTCACCGAGCAGCTGCTCAACGCCGCGGTCGAGATCGAGACCAAGGACCAGATCGCCGCCACGGCCGCCATCTCGGCCGGCGACGCCTCCATCGGCGAGCTCATCGCCGAGGCCCTCGACAAGGTGGGCAAGGAGGGCGTGATCACGGTCGAGGAGTCGAACACGTTCGGCCTCGAGCTCGAGCTCACCGAGGGCATGCGCTTCGACAAGGGCTTCCTCGCCCGCTACTTCGAGACGGACCCGGAGCGCCAGGAGGCCGTCCTCGAGGACCCGTACGTCCTGATCGTCGAGTCGAAGATCTCGAACGTCAAGGACATGCTGCCGGTGCTCGACCAGGTCATGAAGGCCGGTCGCTCCCTGCTCATCATCGCCGAGGACGTCGAGGGCGAGGCCCTGGCCACCCTCGTGCTGAACAAGATCCGCGGCACCTTCAAGTCCGTCGCCGTCAAGGCCCCGGGCTTCGGCGACCGCCGCAAGGCCATGCTGCAGGACATCGCGATCCTCACCGGCGGCCAGGTCATCACCGAGACGGTGGGCCTCAAGCTGGAGAACGCGACCCTCGACCTGCTGGGCCAGGCGCGCAAGGTCGTCGTGACCAAGGACGAGACCACGATCGTCGAGGGTGCGGGCGACGCCGAGCTCATCTCGGGCCGCGTCAACCAGATCCGCTCCGAGATCGAGAAGTCGGACTCGGACTACGACCGCGAGAAGCTCCAGGAGCGCCTCGCCAAGCTGGCCGGCGGCGTGGCCGTCATCAAGGCCGGTGCGGCCACCGAGGTGGAGCTCAAGGAGCGCAAGCACCGCATCGAGGACGCCGTCCGCAACGCCAAGGCCGCGGTCGAGGAGGGCATCGTCGCCGGTGGTGGCGTCGCGCTGATCCAGGCCGGTGCCGCCGCGTTCCCGAAGCTGGAGCTCGAGGGCGACGAGGCGACCGGTGCGCAGATCGTGCGTGCCGCGATCGACGCCCCGCTCAAGCAGATCGCCGTCAACGCCGGCCTCGAGGGCGGCGTCGTGGCGGAGAAGGTCCGCAACCTCACCTCGGGTCACGGCCTCAACGCCGCGACCGGCGTGTACGAGGACCTGCTCGCCGCGGGCGTCAACGACCCGGTCAAGGTCACGCGCTCCGCGCTGCAGAACGCCGCGTCGATCGCCGCGCTGTTCCTCACCACCGAGGCCGTCGTGGCCGACAAGCCGGAGCCGGCCTCGGCCGCGCCCGCCGGTGACGGTGGCATGGGCGGCATGGACTTCTGATCCGGAGTCCTGCCAGAGCCTGACGGTTCGACGACGGGCCCTCACCCTCCGGGGTGGGGGCCCGTCGTGCGTGCGGGCGCCTGGCGCGAAGGTTGACAGCGCCGCGGCGCCACCTTGAGGATCCACGCATGATCGTCGCCCTGCACTCGGTCCTCAAGCCCGGCGCCGTCGACGGGTACCGAGTCGAGCACGCCGCCGTCCCCGACGACCTCGACGCCGCCTTCTCCCGGGTGGGCATCCGCGGGTGGACGATCTGGCGCTCCGGCGAGCGGCTGTTCCACGTCGTCGACTGCGACGACTTCGACGCCGCGATCGCCGCGCTCGACGACGACCCGGCCAACCTGGCGTGGCAGGCGTCGATCGGCCGCTGGGTCGAGGTGTTCCGCGACGCCGACGGCGCGGAGGGGTTCGCGCCCCTGGAGCAGGTGTGGTCGCTCGCGGCCCAGCGTGCGGGGAGCGCGCCGTGACGCCCGCACGCGGCTGAGGGCGTCCCGCGCGGCGCGGGACGCCCTCGACCGCCCGGGTCAGCGGGCCGCGAAGAGCCGCGTGGCCTGGGCCTCCGCGTCCGCGTAGGTGCGCGACGCCGACGACAGGGCCGCCGTCACGGCGTCGAGCGCCGCCTCGACCTGGGTCTGCGTGGCCTGCCACTGGCCCATGACGCCCGCGAACTGGGTCGCGGCGCCGCCGTGCCAGCCGGACTGCAGGTCCTGCAGGTGCCGCATCATCGCCCCCACCTCGGAGCGGATCGCCGCCACGGAACCGTTCACCGCCGCGCTCGCCTGCGCGACCCGTTCGCTGTCGACCTCGTACCGCACGTGTCCTCCTTCGTCGCCGTTGCCCCCTGCGGGGTTGCCGACGACGACGTTACGGAGCGCGCACCACCCGCGGCCGCCGTCGTCCACAGGTTGTGGAGAACCGAGCCCTGCCGGGGTCAGGAGGCCGGCTTCTCCTCGAGCAGGCGGCGCTCCTTGAGCAGCCGGTGCAGCTCGCCGTCGAGGTTCTGCCGCGCCGCCTCCTCCCATGCCGCGCCCATCGGGCTGAAGTACAGCGACGGGCGCTGCAGCAGCTTGGTCAGGACGCGCACGCGGGCGTCGAGATAGTCGGTCAGCGGGATGTGCGAGTACTCCGCCCGCACGTTGGCCATGTAGTCCTTGTAGCGCTGCGGCTCGGCCGCGAGCATGGCGAGGTCGGCGTCGTTGAGCACGGCGGAGTCGACGTCGTCGGGCAGCGGCTTGTGGCGGTCGATCGAGTCGACCAGCCGCGCCGTGCGCTCCACCGCCGTCTCCGGCAGGCCGAGCTCCGTGAGCTGCGTGCGCGCGAGGTTCGCGCTCACCGTGGTCTGCTCGCCGCCCTGGTTCGCCTGGGCGACCTTGCGCGTCGCGTCGAACACCGCGCCGTGGTACCAGGCGGCGAGGCGCACCAGGTCGGGCTCGTGCGTCTCCTGGGACAGCTCGTCCACGCGGTGCAGGACGTCGGCCAGGTGGCGCAGGTTGTGGAAGTGGCGCTCCGGGGCGGACCACCGGTCGATGAGGTCCTCCCCGACGGAACGGATCTCCGCGTCGTCGGCGGTCGCGCCCGCACCGTGACAGGTGCGGACGAACGCGGAGAGGAACCACTGGGGCGCGTCGGCGCTCATGACGCCCATCGCAATCAGACCTTCGGTCGTCGGACTCGGACTGTCCTCCTCCTCGTCAGACTACGACCGCGGGGCGACATCGCACCGCGGTGAGGGTGCTGGCCACGCCTTCTGGTCAGCCTTCCGGTCAGGCGGAGGAGGACGACGCGCCATCGTAGCCGTCCGCCGACGGGAGAAGAACCCGCACGGTCATCCCGCCGCCGGGCGTCTCGCTCACCGACACGTGGCCCTGGTGCGCGCCGACGATCGCCGCGACGATCGCCATCCCCAGGCCGGAGCCGCCGGACTCCCGGTTCCGCGACGAGTCCGCACGGTAGAACCGCTCGAACACACGCGTCGACTGCTCCGGCGTGATGCCGGGGCCGTGGTCGCGCACCTCGACGACGGCACCGCCGTCGGGCGCCCGGCCCGCCGCCAGCTCGGCCGGCGAGCCGGCCGGTGTGTGCCTCGCCACGTTCCCCACGAGGTTGGTCAGCACCTGGCGCAGACGGTCGGCGTCGCCCGTCACGACGAGGCCGGACGGCGCGGGGGAGCCCGGCGCGAGCCCGGTCACCGTGACCTCGCGCGTCGGGTCCAGGGCGTGCAGGTCCTGGGCCGCGTCGCGGGCCATCGCGGCGAGGTCCACCGGGTCCTTGCGCATCGGCCGGCCCTCGTCCAGGCGGGCGAGCACCAGCAGGTCGTTGACCAACGTGCTCATGCGGCGCGCCGAGTCCTCGATGCGCCCCATGGTGTCGTCCACCTTGTCCGGGGTGTCCAGCGCGCCCAGCCGGTACAGCTCGCCGTAGCCCTTCACGGTGGCCAGCGGCGTGCGCAGCTCGTGGCTCGCGTCGGAGACGAACCGGCGCATGCGGCGCTCCGACTCCTCCTGCGCGGAGAACGCCTGCTCGATCTGCGCCAGCATCGTGTTCAGGGACGCGGACAGCGAGCCCACCTCGGTCGACGTCGGGCGCTCGGGCACGCGCTGCGACAGGTCGCCCGCGGCGATCTCCGCCGCCGTCGTCTCGATCTGGCGCAGCGGCCGCAGCGACCGGTGCACCAGCAGGAACGAGATCGCGCCGCCGAGGATGACGATGCCGAGCGCCGAGAACAGCAGCGAGCGCGTGAGGTAGGCGACCGTGTGCTGGACCTCCGCCAGGGGCAGGCCGACGTAGACGGCGCCCTGGATGGTGCCGGACGAGCCGTACGGCAGGGCGACGACCCGCCAGTCGCCGGGCTCGGTGCCGCCGACCGAGGCGACGGTGAAGGGTTCGAGGCCACGGTCGACGACGGCCGAGACCGGCTCGTCCGGGATGTCGGGGATGCCGTACTTGTCCTGCGTCGCGGGCCACACGGTGGGCTCCGAGGTGGCGCCGTCGGCGTCGCGCAGGATGACGACGTACTCGCTCGGCGCGCGCTGCGCCAGGTCGCCGGAGGAGTTGAGCGTCATGTTCGCCACGCCCTTGGCGGACTGCGTGAGCTGCTGGTCCGTCTGGGCCACGAGGTAGCCGGAGACGACGGTGCGGGTCACCACGGCGGCCAGGATCAGCCCGGCCGCCAGCACCAGGACGGTGATCGTGACCAGCCGGGTGCGCAGGGGGAGCCGCTCGAGCCACGTCCACGGCGCGGACCGCGGAGCGGACCGGGGTGCGGGATCCGGGAGGGGCGGCGTCGGGCCCGACCGCGGGTCAGCGGGCAGGGCCCGGCCGTCCGCCGTCGTCCCCGGGGCCGTGACCGGGGCGCCGGGCGTGGGCGTGCTCATCGCGGCGCCTGGGGCGCCCGCAAGAGGTAGCCGACGCCGCGCTTGGTGTGGATGAGCGGCGGCAGCGTGACGTCGTCGCCGTCGGGGCCGGTGACGGAGAGGTTGTCGATCTTGCGGCGCAGGTAGGAGATGTAGGACTCGACGATGTTCGCGTCGCCGCCCCAGTCGTACTGCCACACGTGGTCGAGGATCTGCGCCTTGGACAGCACGCGGCCGGCGTTGAGCATGAGGTAGCGCAGCAGCTTGAACTCGGTGGGGGACAGGTCGATCTCGACGCCGGCGCGGCGCACCTCGTGCGAGTCCTCGTCGAGCTCGAGGTCGCCGACGCGCAGGACGGCGTCGTCCTCGGGCTCGCCCGCGTGCGTGCGGCGCAGCACCGCGCGGATGCGGGCCACGACCTCCTCCAGGCTGAACGGCTTGGTGACGTAGTCGTCCCCGCCGACGGTGAGCCCCTGCACCTTGTCCTGCGTGTCGTCGCGGGCGGTGAGGAACAGCACGGGGGTGTGCCGGCCGGTGGAGCGCATGCGGCGGGTCACGGTGAAGCCGTCCATGTCGGGCAGCATCACGTCGAGCACGACGAGGTCGGGCTCGACGTCGCGGACGAGCTGCAGCGCCCCGTTCCCGTCACCGGCGGCGTGGACCTCGAACCCGGCGAAACGCAGGGACGTGGACAGCAGCTCGCGGATGTTGGGCTCGTCGTCCACGACGACGAGACGTGCCTCGGGTGCGCTCATGACCTCAGTGTGCGACCGGGGTCTGAGCGTTGCCTGGGAAGGGGCTCGGACGGCGCTGGTGCGCCGGGCGGGCGCGCGTGTGGGTGGCCGCGCCCATGATGAGCGGGTGCGGATCACGGGGGAGCAGCGCCGGCGGCGCCTGGTCGTGCGACAGCTCGCGCTCGGCGCGGACCAGCCGGGGTCGCCGGCGGCGAGGACGCCGGAGGAGGTCACGCGGAGGCTGGTCGCCCTGCACGCGACGGACGCGCCGAGCGTGCACCTCGCGGTGCTCGCGCGGGTGCCGGGGCTCGGGCTCGACGACGTGCGCGACGCGCTCTTCGAGCGGCGCAGCCTCGTCAAGGTGCTGGGCATGCGGCGCACGATGTTCGTCGTGCCGCGCGACCTGGTACCGGTGGTGCACGCGGCGGCGTCGGCCCCGGTCGCGGCGCGGCTGCGGACGCGGCTGCTCAAGGAGCTCGCGACGCTGCCCACCGACCCGGCCGTCGACGACCCCGAGGCGCTGGTCGCGGCCGCCGAGGCGCAGGTGCACGCCGCGCTCGCCGCCGGGCCGCTCGACGGCGCGGAGCTCTCGCGGGCCGCGCCGCTGCTGCGCACCGCGTTCCTGCCCACCACGGACAAGGCGTGGGACGTGCGCCGCACCATGACGTCGCCGCTGCTGTCGGTGCTCTCCGCGGAGGGCTCCGTCGTGCGGGGCGAGCCCCGCGGGGCGTGGTCGTCGCCGCGGCACGTGTGGTCGCCGATGACCGACTGGTTCCCCGACGGGATCCCCGCGATGGACGAGGAGGCGGCCCGCGTCGAGCTCGCCCGCGCGTGGCTCGAGGCGTTCGGCCCCGCCACGGTGGCGGACCTCCGGTGGTGGACCGGCTGGAACCTCGGGCAGGCGCGCCGGGCCGTCGCCGCCCTCGACGTGCGCGAGGTCGAGCTGGAGGTCGGCCCGCCCGGTGGGGACACCGTCGTCGCCGACGGGGTCGTGCTGCGCGCCACCGACCTGGACGCCGACCTGGATCCCGCCCTGGACGACGTCGTCGGCGGTCACGCCGCGCTGCTGCCCACCCTCGACGCCACCACGATGGGCTGGACCGCCCGCGACTGGTACCTGGGTCCGCATCGCCCGCAGCTCTTCGACAGCGCCGGCAACGCGGGCGCCACGGTCTGGTGGCAGGGCCGGATCGTCGGGGCGTGGATCGTGCGGCCGGACGGCGAGCTGGTCTGGCGGCTGCTCGAGGACATCGGGACCGACGGCGAGGCAGCCGTCGCCGCCGAGGCCACCCGGCTCCACGAGGCGCTGGGCGGCAGCACCTTCACGCCCGGCTACGTCACCCCGGTGTACCGGGAGCTGCTCACCGCCGACACGTGACGCACCGGCGGGCTGTCAGAGGTAGCGCAGCGGGTCGAACTCGTCGAGCGGGATGATCCGGACGCGCGGCAGCGGGGCGGTGAACGCGTCGGCGTCGCCCTCGAGGTCGAACATCTGGAGCCCGCGCTCGGAGAGCTGCGAGAACTGCCCGTTGACGAACTCGCGGAACGCCAGCAGGCCCACCCGCCGCTCGTCGCCGAGCAGGGCCTCGATCTGCGGCAGGAAGTCGCCGTCGTGGCTGGCGAGCAGGACGTCGCCGTCGCGGTCCGCCAGGGCCTCCAGCGTGCGCTGGATACCGACGTCGACGACCTTCTCCGTGCCGGACGAGGCCAGCGGGATCGGCCGGTAGCCCATCGCGAGCAGCGCCTGCACGAACGCCATCGGCATCTGCCCGCTGCTGGCGTTGAGGAAGAACAGCGGGACGACGTCCTGGTCCCACAGCTTCTGCGCGAACGTCGAGATGCGGTCCCAGCGGGGGCGCTCCTCCGGGTTCGGCCGCCGGTTCAGCACGTTCATGCCCAGCGTGGCGTCGATGTTCTCGCCGTCCACCAGGAGGTAGGTGCGGCGGCCCGTGGCCTGCTCGGGGGCGGGCGCGCTCGCGGGGGCCGGGGCGGTGAAGGCGGGAGACATGCCTCTCAGGGTATCCGTGTCGGCTGCCGGGACGGTGCGCGGCCCGGCGAGGCAGGGGGGAAAGCCCTCACAGGCATGGGCCAACCCCACCGGAGAGTTTGGTACCGCCCGACATGGGGCGGTTTGCATAGAGAGGGGGGCTGCACCAGTAG
>NZ_JBHVSQ010000026.1:0-33614 GCF_042885055.1 Isoptericola sp. NPDC058082
GGGGACGAGGTCCTTCGCCGGGTCGTAGACGTCCCGAAGTGGAGGGCCCCCTGGGCCCGTGAACGCGACCCGGCGAAGAACGCCTCTCCCGCCTGCGTCAGCGAGAAAGGTGACGGCCGCAACCAAGGCGGCCCAAGACTAGCGAGCCCGTCGCTCCAGACGGTCGATGTCGAGCAGCACCACAGCGCGACCCTCACGACGCACCCAACCGCGCGTCGCGAAGTCCGCCAGGGCCTTGTTGACGGTCTCGCGGGAGGCGCCGACGAGCTGGGCGAGCTCCTCCTGCGTGAGGTCGTGGGCGACCCGGATGCCGTCGTCGTTCGGCTCGCCGAAGCGGGCGGACAGGTCGAGGAGGGCCTTGGCGACGCGGCCGGGGACGTCGGAGAAGACCAGGTCGGCCAGGGTCTCGTTGGTGCGGCGCAGGCGGCGCGCCAGGGCGCCGAGCAGGGTGGTGGCGACGCTGGGGTGCGCGGCGATCCACTGCACGAGGGCCTGGTGGCGCAGCTCGTAGACGAGCGCGTCGGAGACGGACGAGGCGGTCGCCGTGCGGGGGCCCGGGTCGAACAGGGACAGCTCGCCGAACATCTCGCCGGGGCCGAGGATCGACAGCAGGTTCTCCCGGCCGTCGCTCGACCGCCGGCCGAGCTTGATCTTGCCCTGCGCGATGACGTACAGCCGGTCGCCGGGCTCGCCCTCGCGGAAGAGGACGTCCCCGCGGGTCAGCTCGACCGGGACCATGGACTCGAAGAGCGCCTTCGTCTCCTCGGATTCCATGTCCGCGAAGAGAGGGGCGGAGAGCACGACGGTGTCGTCCACAGGATTCCTCACGTGGTTCGGGGGCGGCCGTCCCGGGTCGGGTGCGGTCGTCCGGGGGTTGTCAAGAGGGTGTGTTCCGGTTCTCAGTCTGCCTCACCGCACCAAATCGCGGCACGACGAAGCGCCGGGAAGCCCGGGGAGAGCCCCGAGACGGCGTCACCGGATCCGGCGCGGGCGGGCTGTCGGAGTGGATGGCTACGCTCGGACCGTGCCGACGAAGCCCGCCTCCTCGACCGCCCTCCCGTCCGACGCGACGCCCACGGGCGAGTCGCGGGTCGCGCTGGTGCGGCGCGCGCGCCGCATCGACCGCGAGCTCGCGGTGACGTACCCGGACGCGCGCGCGGAGCTGGACTTCACGACGCCGCTGGAGCTGCTGGTGGCGACGGTGCTGTCGGCGCAGACCACGGACGTGCGGGTCAACGCGACGACGCCGGCGATCTTCGCCCGTTATCCGGACGCCGCCGCGTACGCGGGCGCGGACCCGGCGGAGATGGAGGAGCTGTTCAAGCCGCTCGGCTTCTTCCGCGCCAAGACGCGCTCGATCATCGGGCTGGGGCAGGCGCTGGTCGAGCGGTTCGACGGCGAGGTCCCGGCCCGCCTGGACGACCTGGTGACGTTGCCGGGGGTGGGGCGCAAGACGGCGAACGTGGTGCTGGGCAACGCGTTCGGCGTCCCTGGCATCACCGTGGACACCCACTTCGGGCGCCTGGCGCGCCGCTTCGGCTGGACGGACCAGGAGGACCCGGTCAAGGTCGAGCACGAGGTCGGGGCGCTGTTCCCGAAGAAGGACTGGACGATGCTGAGCCATCACCTCGTGTGGCACGGGCGACGGCGGTGCCACGCGCGGCGGCCGGCGTGCGGGGCGTGCCCGGTGGCGCGCTGGTGCCCGTCGTTCGGGATCGGGGAGACGGACCCGGTCGCGGCGGCGAAGCTCGTCAAGCCGGGGCCACGGGGCTGACCCGGCCCTGACGGGGTGTCAGCGGGCGGCGAGGGCGTGCTCGAGCCAGTCGACGAGCAGCTTGCCGACCTCGTCGGGGGCCTCCTCGGGCAGGAAGTGCCCGGCGCCGTCGACGGTCTCGTAGCGGAAGTCGCGGGCGAGCGCCGCGCCGTCGACGGGGGCGTGGCGGGGGTCGACGAAGCCGTCCAGCTCGCCCTGCACCTGCAGCACCGGGACGTCGACGGGCTCGCGCAGCGCGGCGAGGTAGCGGCGGCCGTCGGGGCGCGGGGTCGAGCGGACCATCCAGCGCAGCGACTCCATCACGGTGTGCGCCGCGAACGGGATCCGCATCACGGTGCGGTACAGCTCGTAGGCGTCGGTGCCGAGGGGGCGCGCGGCGCCGTCGCGCAGCACGCGTGCCACCTGGTCGCCGTCGGTGAGCCGGCGCTCGGGCAGCGTGGGCAGCTGGTAGGCGGCGAGCTGGCGGCGGGCCAGCGGGGTGAGCAGCTGGCGGCCCGAGACGTGCAGGCGGGCCGGGTGCGGCGCGGAGACGGCGGCCACGGCCGCGGTCACGGCGGGCTGCAGCCGCGCCATCGACCACGCGGTGACACCACCCGTGCCGTGCCCGACGACGACGGCCCGGTCGTGGCCGAGGGAGCGCACCACGCCCGCCACGTCCTGCGTGCCGGTGGGGACGTCGTACCCGGACGGGGGCTTGTCGGAGGCGCCCACGCCCCGCAGGTCCATCGCCGCCACCCGGTACCCGGCGTCGGCGAGCTGCTCCATCTGGTGCCGCCACGCCCACCAGAACTGCGGGAAGCCGTGCAGCAGCACGACGAGCGGGCTGCGGCCGCCGTTCGTCCGGTCGGGCCCGGCGAGCGCGACATGGAAGCGGGCGCCGTTCGCGGGCACGAGCTCGTGCCGCCAGGGTCCGTCGACCAGGGCGCTGGAGAAGTCGCTGGAGTCCGACATCGCGGTCACCGGTCGAACCTACCTGGTGCGGTGCGCCGGGGCCCGTGCGGGCGCGCGGGTTCAGCGGGTGGGGGCCGCCCGCCCGGCCGCGCCCGTGCCGTCCGACGTCGTGGCGTCGTCCGCGTCGGCGCCCTCCACCGGCCGGGGTTCCTTGGGCGGGTCGAACCGGTAGCCGACGTTGCGGACGGTGCCGATGAGCTGCTCGTGCTCGGGGCCGAGCTTGGCGCGCAGGCGCCGCACGTGCACGTCCACGGTGCGGGTGCCGCCGTAGTAGTCGTAGCCCCAGACCTCCTGCAGCAGCTGCGCCCGCGTGAACACGCGGCCCGGGTGCTGCACCAGGTACTTGAGGAGCTCGAACTCCTTGTACGTGAGGTCGATGGGGCGGCCGCGCAGCCTCGCGGTGTAGCCGCCGGCGTCGATCGCGAGGTCGCCGGCGGCGATCTCCTGGGGGCCGTCGTCGACGGGGCCGCGCTCGGACCGCTCGATCACGAGGCGCAGGCGCGCCTCCACCTCGGCGGGCGAGGCGGCCTCGAGCAGCAGGTCGTCGGCACCCCACTCGTGCGTGACGACGGTGAGCCCGCCCTCCGTGAGCACGAGCACGAGCGGCACGGTGAGGCCGGTGGCGTGCAGGAGCCGGCACGTGGTGCGGGCGGCGACGAGGTCACGACGCGCGTCGAGCAGCACGACGTCGGAGTCCGGGGCGTCCACCAGGGCGGACGGCTCCATGGGCAGCACCCGGATCCGGTGGTTCAGCAGGCCCAGGGCGGGCAGCACCTCGACCGACCCGCCGGACGCGGGCGTGAGGATCAGCAGCTCGGCCACCGGCACCTCCTCCCGGTCGTCGGACGGTCCGTTCGACAGCGTCCGACAGGTGCGTCCGCCAACGTACCGCGGTGCGGCGTGGATCACACCGCACCCGTCCCGGTCGTGTGACCGGTTCCCGCAGTGTGCCCCGAACCGTGTTGCGGGCGCGTTTCCGATCGGCGACCGGACTGTGACGGACGTGGCCGCGGCGTGGCGGCGGTGGGTCGCGGACGGGTCGCGGACGGGTCGCGGACGGGTCGCGGCACGGTCGCGGCACGGCTCGTGGCCCCGGGTCGTGGACGGCGGGGACGCCGCCCGCCGTCTGCGACACTCGTCGTCGTGACCGTGACCACCCGCGCCGTCTGGACGGCCGTCCTCTCCGCCGTCGTCGCGGCGGCCGCCGCCCTCGACGACTACGGGATCCTGCCCCTGACGGCGGTGGCCGGGGGGCTCGTGCTGCTCCTCGCGGCCGGCTGGGGCCCGTTGCTGCGGCTGCCGGCCCAGGGCGGGACGACGGTCGTCGTGGCGGTCGCCGGGCTCGGCGCGGTCGCCGTGGCGTGGGCCACCCAGGGCGAGCCGGTGCTGCGCAACGTGCCGCTGGTGCTCGCGATGGCGCTGGTGCTGGCGTTCGTCGCGGAGATGCTGCGCCGCGGCGGGCGGCCCCGGCTCGTGGAGTCCGTGAGCGGCACGGTGACCGGCGCCGTGGTCGCGGTGTGCTGCTCCGGCTGGGTGGCCGCGGGTCGCTCGGAGGCGGGCGCGGCGCTCGTGGTCGTGAGCGCGCTCGGCCTCGCGGTCGCCGCGGCGGTGTCGGCGACGCCGGTCGCGCGCGGCTGGGCGGGCTCGCTCGTGGGGGTGGCGCTGGGCGCCGTCGCCGCGGGCGGGGTGGCGACGCTCCTGCCGGCGATCGACCCGGTGAGCGGCCTGGTGGCGGGTGCCGTGACCGGCCTGGTGGTCGCGGTGCTGCGCCTGCTGTTCGAGCGTCAGCCTGCGCTGACGGGGCGCCGGGCGGTGCTGGCCGCGGTCACGGCGCCGGTCGCCGTGAGCGGCATCCTGGTGTTCGTCGTGGGGCGGCTCGTCGTCGCCTGAGCAGGGTCGCCGCCTCGCGGCGGCGGGCCCGGGGCGGGCGTCACGCCGGGCGCTCGACCACGCCCGCCAGGTTGATCGCCTCGCCGGCCAGCTCGATGCGCACCTTCTTGCTCACGAGCACGCCGCCGGCCTCGAGCGGGACGTTCCACACCAGCCCGTACTTCTCGCGCTCGAAGTCGGCCGCCGCGCTGAAACCGAAGATGTCGCGGCCGTACGGGTCCCGACCGGCCCCGCCGAACTCGGCGTCGAGCGCGATGGGGTGGGCGATGCCGCGGATCGTCAGGTCGCCGTGGAGCACGAACTTCGCGGACGTCTTCAGCGTGCTGGGGGCGGTGTCGGCGCGACCCGGCGTGCGGCCCTTGAGGCGGGCCCACGAGAAGATCGGGTCGACCTCGGTGCGCCACTCGATGCCCGTGCTGCGGAACTCGATCGTCGGGAAGTTCTCCACGTCGAGGAAGTCGGGGCTGCGCAGGTGCGCGTCGCGGTCCGGCAGGTGGGTGCTGATGGTCGCGGCATCCAGCGTCGCGGTCACCGACGACTGCAACGGGTCTTCGGCCACGCGGATGGTCGCGCTCCCCGACGAGAACTCGCCGCGCACCGGGCTCACCATCATGTGCATCGCGAGGAAGCCGAGCCGCCGGTGCTCCTTGTCGAGCACGTAGTCGCCGGCGGCGGGGATGACGAGGTCGTTCCAGGTCCTGGTGGACGAGGTCATGGATGGTTCTCCGTGGTCGCGACGTCGGCCGGCGCCGTGCGGGGCGGGCCTCTGGGGCACGTGCGCCCGCCGGCCGGCTCGACGGCAGGGCGTCACTGGATGCTTCAACGTTCAATCTACGGCACGGGGGGTGCCCGGCGGGAGTGCGTCCGGCGACCGGGTGGTGTGCCTCACACCGGGTGCGCGGCGTCAGTAGACGAGCGCCTGGGCGCCCGGGCGCAGCACCTCCTCGGCGAACACGGCGGCCCCGGCGATGCGCACGCCGGGCAGGACGTCGTCGGGCCCGAGGCCGCGGCGGGCGGCGCACTGCGTGCAGAGGGTGACCGTGCCGGCGGCGAGGACGGCGTCGAGCAGGTCGCCGGCGGGCGCGGCGTGCTCGAGCGAGAGCTCCGCGACCCGGCCGGGGACGGCGAACCACGCCGCCTCCCCGGTGAGCCACAGGCTCACCTCCGCGCCGGCGGCGACGGCCGCGGCCGCCACGGTGAGCGCCTGGTTGGCGGCCTCCGGCCGGTCCGTCCCCGACGTGGTCTTGATCACGAGCGAGCGCGCGGGCGTCGCAGCGGTGGGGGTGCTCATGGGCGGCGACCTTACTCACGCTGACCGATGCCGGGACGGCTGGGTAGGATCGCGGCATGTCGATCCACGCTCTCGAGGCAGTGTTCACCGGTCTGCTGGTCGTCGTGTCGGTCACGATCCTCTGGTTCGCCGGCTACGTCGTCTACAAGCTGTTCCAGGGCCAGCGCTGATGCCCTTCGCCTTCCCCGAGGGCCTCGCGCCCGAGGTCTACCCGCTCGCGTGGCTCGTGGGCCGCTGGCAGGGCGAGGGCGTGATCGAGTACACCGGCATCGACGAGACGCCGTTCGTGCACGACCTCGTCTTCGACCACGACGGCGGGCCCTACCTGCGCTTCGAGTCCACGCTGCGCGTGCGCTCCGCGGCGGCGGCCGACGGCGAGGGCACGCCGGGCGACGACGAGCCCGACACGGTCTGGTCGACGGAGACCGGCTACTGGCGCGTGTCGACCGACCGCCCGGAGGGGCTGGAGGACGACCGGCACGCGCTCGAGGTGCTCGTCACCGACGCGTCGGGCCGGCTCGCCCTGTTCCTCGGCGTCGCGGGCAACGGCCGCATCGACCTCGCCACGGACTTCGTGGCCCGCACCTCGACCGCCGCGGAGGTCACCGCGGCGAAGCGCCTGTACGGCCTGGTCGAGGGGCGCCTGATGTGGGTCGAGGAGCTCGCCGCGTTCGGGCACCCGCTCGGCTCGTACGCCTCCGCCCAGCTCGACCGCGTCGAGAACGACTGAGAGGGCGTCCGATGGACTCGCCGCTCCTGGCCCGACAGGGCGCCGTGGCTGCCACGGGTGCCGACGAGGGCGTGGCCTGGCACTACGGCGACCCGGTCGCCGAGCAGCGTGCGCTCGCCCGCGGCGGGGCCGTGGTCGACCAGTCGCACCTGGGCGTCGTGCGCGTCGCCGGCCCCGACCGCCTGTCGTGGCTGCACTCGATCACGTCGCAGGACGTGCAGGGTCTCGCGCCGCGCACCTCCACCGAGCTGTTCGTGCTGTCCCCGCAGGGCCACGTCGAGCACGCCGCGGGCGTCGTCGACGACGGCGAGGCCACCTGGCTGGTCACCGAGGGCGACCACGCCGCGCCGCTGGCCGCCTGGCTCGAGCGCATGAAGTTCATGATGCGGGTCGAGATCGACGACCTCTCCGCCGAGTACGCGGCGCTGGGGGAGCCGGTCGCCGCCGAGGGCGTCGAGGGCGAGCCCGTGACCTGGTGGGACACCTGGCCGCGCGTCGCCCAGGGCGGCACCCGGTACGGCCCGCCCGAGACGGAGCACCCGGGCCTCGACCGTCCGTGGCGGCTCGTCCTCGTGCCGCGCGCCGACCTGGAGGCCGCCGTCGCCGAGCGTGAGGCCGCCGGATGGCGCCTGGCCGGCACGTGGGCCACCGAGGCGCTGCGCGTCGAGGCGTGGCGCCCGCGGCTGGCGCACGAGGTCGACCACCGCAGCGTGCCGCACGAGCTCGACTGGCTGCGCACCGCCGTCCACCTGCACAAGGGCTGCTACCGCGGTCAGGAGACGATCGCGCGCGTGCACAACCTGGGCCGCCCGCCGCGGCGGCTGGTGCTGCTGCACCTGGACGGCTCCCAGCACGTGGTGCCCGAGGCGGGCGCGGAGGTCTTCGTGGGCGGGCCGGAGGGGCGTGCCGTCGGCACCGTGACCACGGTGGCGCGGCACCACGAGCTCGGGCCGGTCGCCCTCGCCGTGATCAAGCGGTCCGCCCCCGAGGACGCCGAGCTCACCGTGGTGGGCGACGTCGGCGGGCAGGAGCTGCAGGTCGCGGCCGCGCAGGAGGTCGTGGTGCCGGGCGACGGCGTCTCGGCCGACCGGCCCGAGGCGCACGGGCCGCTGACGCGCGGCCTCACCCCGCGCGGGCCCGACGCCCCGCAGAGCCTGCTGTGAGGGGCCTGCTGTGAGCGGGCGCCCGTGAGCGACGAGCCGGCGGCCCGTCCCGCGGGCGACATGTCGCGGCGCGCGGGCGCCGCCGCGCGCGCGGCCCTGCGGACCCTGCCCCGGCGCATCCGGCTGCGGCAGGGCATCTCCCGGGTGCGCGTCGCGTTCTGGCCCATCGTCCAGGCGGCGCTGGCCGCGGGCGTCGCGTACGGGATCGCGACCGTCGTGCTGGGGCACACGCAGCCGTTCTTCGCCGCCATCGCGGCATGGGTGTGCCTCGGGTTCAGCTTCGACCGCGAGCTGCGCAAGGTGGCCGAGGTCGCGGCGGGCGTGGCGCTCGGCGTCGCGCTGGGCGACGTCATGGTCCACCTCATCGGGTCCGGCTGGTGGCAGATCGCGCTGGTGATGGGGATCTCGGCACTCATCGCCCGGTTCGTCGACCGCGGCCCGCTGGTGACCATCCAGGCGGGCGTCCAGGCGGGCGTCGTCGTGGGCCTGCCGGCCTCGGTGGCGACCAACGGCGCGTTCGGCCGCTGGACGGACGCCCTGGTCGGGGGCGGCGTGGCGCTGCTCGTCGCGCTCCTCACGCCCGGCGACCCGCGGCGGCGCATCCGCGACCTGGCGCAGAGCGCGACCCGCGAGCTGGCCCTCACGCTGGAGTCCGTGGCGCTCGGCCTGCGCGACGGCGACCCCGACGAGCTCGCCGCGGCGCTGGTGCGCGGTCGGGCCGCCGAGAAGTCGCTCGAGGAGTGGCACGACGTCGCGACCAAGTCGGACGAGATCGCCCGGGTGAGCGTCAACCGCGTGCTCCGGGCGGAGATCACGCGGCTCACCGGCCAGGCGGTGCTGGTCGACCGGGCCATGCGCAGCGTGCGCGTGCTCGCCCGGCGCGCCCCGGCGACGCTCCGCTCGCTGGGGCAGCTGGGGGACGAGGGGAGCCACCGGGTGACGGCGGCGCCGCTGGCGGGCGGGCTGCCCCCGCCGCCGGAGGTCGACCCGACCGCCGACCCGGTGGCGGACCTGGTCGTGCGCCTCGCGCACGGCGTGCGGCTGCTCGCCGCCGCCCTCGGCTCGGGCACGGGCCTGGGGCAGGCGCGCGACGCGCTGCTCGACGTCGCGCGCGACGTCGACCCGCGCACCGTGGGCGAGGGGCACTGGCAGGTGCAGTCGCTGGTGCTGCTGCTGCGCTCGCCCGTCGTGGACCTGCTCGAGGCGGCGGGCCTGCCGCCCGAGGAGGCCCGGGACGCCCTCCCGGAGATGTGACGGCCCGCGGGCGGTCGGTCAGCGGTGCTCGACGACGTCCGTGTCGTCGGCGAGGAGCTGGTGGGTGAGCTGCTCCACGAGCTGGTCGACCTCGGGCTCGTCCCCACCGGGCCACTCGGCGACGTACCGACGCAGCCGCTGCCGCTCGGCCTCGCGGATCGACTCGGCGACGACGTCGCCGTCGGGGGTGACGAGGACGGCGTCGCCGTCCACCTCGACGAGTCCGCGCGCCGCCAGCGCCTGGGCGATGCGCCGCACCGTCTCGGGCGACACCTCCGTGCGCTCGGCCATGAGCTGCACGGACCGCTTCCGCTTGAGGGAGACGCGCGTGACCATCCACGCCTCCTCGGCGGTGAGGTCGTCGTCGCGCGCGATCGTCTCGTACACCTTGAGCGGGTCCAGCTTGCCGACGCGGCGCCACAGGATGAGGCGCAGCTCGTCGAGGGACGTCCGGGCGGAGCCGAGCGCGAACGACTCGCCGGCCGCCTGCCCGGCGGTGGTGGCGGCGTCGCCGCGCGTCGCGGTGCGCAGCTCGACCTCCGGCAGCAGCCACGTGAGGGCGAAGGCGAGCACGGCGATCGGCACCGCCCACAGGAAGACGACGTGCAGGGCGCCCGCGTACGCGTCCAGGAACCAGTCCTGCACCTCGGGCGGGCACTGCGCGAGGTTCTGGGTGGACGCGGCCAGCGCCCCGGGCCCGCACGTGCCCTCCGCCGTCGCCGGGACACCGGTGACGAGCGCGTCGGTGAGCCGGTTCGCGAAGATCGTGCCGAAGACGGCGACCCCGACCGACGACCCGATGGTGCGGAAGTACGTGGCGCCGGAGGTCGCGGTGCCGAGGTCCTTGTAGCTGACCGCGTTCTGCACGGCGATCACGAGCACCTGGGTGACCATGCCCAGCCCGGCGCCGAGGACGAACATGCTCAGCCCGGCCTGGAGCGTGGTGGTGTCGCGGCCCATGAGGGAGAGCAGGAAGAGCCCGCCCGCCGTGATCGCGGTGCCGACGATCGGGTAGACCTTGTACCGCCCGGTGCGGGAGATGAGCTGTCCCGACCCGATGGACGTGAGCAGCATGCCGAGCATCATCGGCGTCATCTCGAGGCCGGACTCGGTGGGCGTGGACCCCTTGACCGTCTGCAGGTACAGCGGCAGGTAGGTGATCGCGCCGAACATGGCGAAGCCGACGACGAACCCGACCACCGCGGACACGGAGAACACCTTGCTGCGGAACAGGTGCAGGGGGAGCACGGGCTCGGGGGCGCGCTGCTCGACGACGACGAACGCGACCAGCGACGCGACGGCGAGCGCGACCATCCCGTAGACCGGCCAGGACGCCCACTCCCACGTGGTGCCGCCCAGGCTGGTGACCAGCACGACGGACGTGGAGATCAGGCCCAGCAGGATGATGCCGGCGTAGTCGATGCGGGGCTTCTTGCCGGCCTCGATGTGCGGCAGCACGGACGCGACGACGAGCAGCGCGACGATCCCGATGGGGATGTTGATGTAGAAGACCCAGCGCCAGTCGAGGTTGTCCACGAAGAAGCCGCCGAGTAGGGGGCCGGCGACGGACGAGACGCCGAACACGGCGCCGAAGAAGCCCTGGTACTTGCCCCGCTCCCGCGGGGGGACGACGTCGCCGATGATCGCCTGCGACAGCACCATCAGCCCGCCGCCGCCCACGCCCTGCACGGCGCGCCACGCGATGAGCTGGCCCATCGTCTGGGACGTGCCGGAGAGGATCGACCCGACGAGGAAGATGACGATGCAGGCGATGAACAGGGCCTTGCGCCCGTAGAGGTCGCCGAGCTTGCCCCACAGCACCGTGGTGGCCGTGCTCGCGAGCATGTACGCCGTCACGACCCAGGACAGGTGCTCCGCGCCGCCGAGGTCGGAGACGATCGTGGGCAGCGCGGTCGCGACGATCGTCTGGTCGAGCGCCGCGAGCAGCATCGCGAGCATGAGCCCGCCGAAGACGGCCAGCACCCTGCGCTGCGGCAGGGCCTCCGGCTCGGCGGGTGGTGCGCTCGGTGCGGCGGCCATCGCGTGCCCTTCCTGTCGGGCGGACGACGGCGTCCGCGCGATGAGCAGGTGTCCCGCTTGGCAGGCTCGCACGGTCTTCGGCGGAGGGCGCGGCGAACCGTCTCGGCACGATGTGGTGCACGTGCAGCACCTGTTGTCGTCGAGTAGTTGATGAGATACAGTACTTGTCGTGATGCAGCGAGCTGAACCTTCGACGGCGGACGACGCGTTCTCCGCCGACCTGCTGCGTGGCCACACCGACACGATCGTGCTCGCGACGCTGCGTCGCGGGGACCGCTACGGCTTCGAGATCTACAAGACGATCCGCGACGCCACGGGCGGGGCGCACGAGATCAAGGAGGCCACGCTCTACGCGACGTACCGCCGTCTCACCAAGGACGGCCTGGTCGAGGCCTACTGGGGCGACGAGTCCCAGGGCGGGCGCCGCAAGTACTACCGGATCACGGACGCCGGCCGCGCCGTCTTCCGGCGCAACGTCGCCGCCTGGGTCGCCACCCGCGACGTCATCGACTCCCTCCTGCGCACGGACCCGCGCGCGGACTCGAGCACAGACAAGGACTCCTCCCGATGACCACCGTCCACCGCCTCCTCGACGACGCGTTCGCGGGCGTCGAGCCCTCCCCCGAGGTCCAGGACCTCAAGGAGGAGATCCGGGCGAACCTCGAGGCCCGGGCCGCCGAGCTGCAGGCCGAGGGAGCGTCGCCCGACGACGCCGCCCGCCGTGCCTTCGACGAGCTCGGCGACGTCCGCGCGATCGTCGCCGACGCGCAGGCGGACGTCGCGGCCCAGACCGGCGGCACGCCTCGCACCCCGCTGCAGGAGGCGTTCGCCGTCGCCCAGCAGCAGCGCGTGCGTCCGAAGCCCCGGTTCGTGCTGGGCGTCGTGCTCGCGTCGCTGGTGCTCGTGGCCCTGGTCGCCCTCTGCGTGCTGGCGGCCCTCGACGTCCTCGCCCTGCCGGGCCTCGTCGTCGCCGCCCTCCTGCTCACCGCGTCCAGCGCCGCCGGCTTCGTGGTCGGGTCGTCCGTCTCGCAGGAGACGACGACGAACCACCCGGTGCCGTCGCGACGCGCCGGCGGCTACTACCTGGCCACGGGCCTCGCCGTCTTCGGCCTGCTCCTCGCCGGGCTCACCCTGCTCGGCGAGTTCGAGGCGTGGGTGTACGTCGTCGCGGCGGCGTTGCTCGTCGTGGGCGGCGTGCTGTTCACGATGCTCGGCGTCACGCAGACCAACCGGAAGAAGGCGTGGGTGCGGGACGTCGCGCGTGCCCACGCGACCGGCCACGACTTCGACCGCTTCGAGCGGGACCCGGCCGCCGCCGCGCGGTTCGGCGTCTACACGCTCGTCATCTGGCTGACGGCGTTCGCCGTGTTCGTCGTCCTCGGCCTCACCGTCGGCTGGGCCTGGTCCTGGCTGACCTTCGTCGTCGCCCTCGCGGTGATGATGCTCGTCCTCGCCCGGATGCTCTTCAGGTCGACGGGCGAGCAGCACGAGCAGTGACAAGAACGGTCCCGGGCGACTGCCATCGCCCGGGACCGGTGGCTCGGGTCCGGTGCACGACCGCACCACGAGACGCACTCCCACCCTAGGGCGTGCGCCGGACCCTCCGACCGCTGGTCCACCCAGCAAGGAGGAGACATGTCCGCACGACCGACCTCGCCCGACGTCGCCATCGACGTCGCCGGCCTGACCAAGACCTACCGCTCCGGTCGCGGCGCACGCCCTGTGCGCGCGCTCGACGGCCTCGACCTGTCCGCCGCGCCGGGCAGCGTGCTCGGCCTCCTCGGCCCCAACGGCGCCGGCAAGTCCACCACCGTGAAGATCCTCGCGACGCTGTCGCGGCCCGACGCGGGCACCGCCCGCGTCGCGGGCCACGACGTGGTGCGCGACCCGGCCGCCGTCCGGCGCGCCATCGGCTACGTGGCGCAGCGCCCCGTGACCGACCCCATGGGCACCGGGCGCGAGAACCTCGTGCTCGCCGGGCGGCTGCAGGGGCTCGGCGCCCGCGACTCCCGGGCGCGGGCGGACGAGCTGCTCGAGCGCTTCGGCGTCGCGCACGCCGCCGACCGCCTGGTGAAGACCTGGTCCGGCGGGATGGCGCGCAAGCTCGACGTCGCCGTCGGCCTGGTGCACCGGCCGCAGGTGCTGTTCCTCGACGAGCCCACCACCGGCCTCGACCCCGAGGCGCGCGCCGCGATGTGGGCCGAGATCGAGCGCATGGCGGCCGGCGACGGCATGACGATCCTGCTCACCACGCACTACCTCGACGAGGCCGACCGTCTCGCCGACCAGGTGGTCATCGTGGACGCGGGCCGGGTCGTCACCGCGGGCACCCCCGACGCGCTGAAGGACGAGCTGCGCGGCGACGGCGTCACCGTCGAGCTCGACGACGAGGCCGCCGCGGCGGCGGCCGCACCGGTGGCCGCGCGCGTGCCCGGCGTCGTCGACGTCGCCGCGGAGGGGCGCGCGCTGCGGGCGCGCGCCGACGCGGGGGCCACCGCGCTCCCGGCGCTGCTCGCGGCGCTCGACGCCGCGGGCCTGGGCGTGCGGGCGGCCGGGCTGTCCCGGCCCACGCTCGACGACGTCTATCTGCGGCACACCGGCCGCAGCCTGGAGGCGGCCCACCGCTCGACGGCGGGCGCCGGGGTCGAGGGGGTGGCGGCATGAGCGCCCTGACGCAGGCCGCGCTCCTCACCGGCCGGCAGGCCCGGCAGGGCGTGCGCATCCCCGTGTTCATGGTGATGAACCTGCTGCAGCCGATGATCTGGCTGCTGCTGTTCGGGCAGCTGTTCCGGTCCGTCATCGAGATCCCCGGCTTCGCGGGCGGCGCCGACGTGACCTACCTCGAGTACCTCACGCCCGGCGTCGTCATGATGACGGCGATGGGCGGCGCGGCCTGGGCGGGCACGACGTTCGTGCAGGACATGGACCGCGGCGTGATGGATCGCTTCCTCGCCTCCCCGACCAGCCGCGGCGCGCTGCTGTCCGCCTCGATGGCCTGGTACGCGCTGCTCGGCTGCGCGCAGGCGCTGGTGGTCGTGGGCGTCGCCTGGCTCGGCGGGGCGCGGTTCCCCGGCGGCGGGGCAGGCATCCTGGTCATGCTGGTCGCCGTGGCGCTGCTGAGCTGCCTGTTCGCCGCGCTGTCGGGCGCCGTCGCGCTGCTCACGCGGCAGCAGGAGGCGCTCATCGGCGTCTCGCAGCTGCTCACGATCCCCCTGATGTTCCTCTCGTCGGCGGTGATGGACCCGGCCCTCGCGCCGGACTGGATCGCCACCGCCGCGCGGTACAACCCGTTCGACTGGGCGGTCGTCGTGGCCCGCGACGCCCTCCAGGGCTTCGCCGACCCCGGCACGGTGTGGCTGCACCTGGGGCTGCTCGCCGCCGCCGTCGCCCTGCTGGGCGCGCTCGCGTCGTCGGCGTTCCGCGCCTACCGGCGCGCCATCTGACGCCGAGGTGGCCCCGGAAGCGCCGAGGTAGTCCGAGCCCTGCCGAGGTAGTTCGTGACACTGTGTCACGAACTACCTCGGCGCTTCTCGGACCACCTCGGCAGAGCTGCTGTTCGGCACCGGGCTGCGGACGGTACGGTCGTCGGTCATGGAGGTCTCCGTCAGCGCGCTGCGCGCCGAGCTCAAGTCGTGGATCGAGAAGGCGCGGGCGGGCGAGGAGGTCGTCATCACCGAGCGGGGGGTGCCGGTCGCCCGCCTGTCGGGGGTGCAGACGGCGGACCTCGTCGCCGGGCTGGTGCGCGACGGCCTGCTCACGCCCGCCGCCACCGAGCGGCCGGTGCACGCCGTGCCCGACGACGACGCGGCGGCCACCCGGTCCGCCCCGCGCCCCGCCGCGCGGCCGGCGTCGCGCATGTCCGACCTGGTGCGGCGCATCCGCCGCTGACGACGGTCTCGGCAGCCCGACCGGCGGAACGAAGAACGGAGCACGATGGCCCTCGTCTACTTCGACGCGAGCGCGCTGGTGAAGCTGTGCGTGCGCGAGCCCGGCTCGGCGCTCGCGAGCGCGCTGTGGAACCGCGCCGACGTCGTCGTCTCGTCGCGGATCGCCGACGCCGAGGTGCGGGCGGCGCTCGTGGCCGGGGAGCGGGCCGGGGTGCTCGACCCGCTCGCGCGCCGTCGCGGCACCGCGATCTGGGACGAGCTGAGTGCCGGGCTGCACACCCTCGAGGTGACGCCCGAGGTCTCCGAGCGCGCCGCCGAGCTGGTCGCGTCGTGCCCCGTGCCGCTGCGCGGCGCCGACGCCCTGCACGTGGCCAGCGCGCTCGCCGTCGCGCACGAGGACAGCGTCGTCGCCGCGTGGGACGAGCACGTCGCGGGCGCCGCGCGCTCCCGCAGGCTCCGCGTGCTCCCGTAGGCTCGGCGGGTGATCTCCGCCGCCTTCGGATCCTTCCAGTACATCCTGCTCGTCGTGCTCGCGGTCGTGGTGTTCGTCGTGCAGCTCGTCGCGTTCCTCGACGCCGCCCGCCGGCCCGCGAACGCCTACGTGTCCGAGGGGAAGCTGAAGAAGAACATCTGGCTGATCATCCTCGGCATCGCGGCCCTCATCGGGCTCTTCGGGCTGCCGCCGATGCTCATGACCGCCGGGTCGTTCTTCAACGTCATCGCCGTGACGCCCGCGATCATCTACTGGGTGGACGTGCGCCCGCGGATCCAGCCGTACGGCACCGGCGGGGGGCGTCGCCCGCAGGGCCCGACGGGCGGCTGGTGACGTGGGCGAGGTGACGACGACGGGCTCGCCCGCGCCCGTCGCGCCCGTGGTGCGCGGCGCGGCCCCGCTGGCCGAGGTGGTGCGCGGCGACCTCGTGGAGTCGGTGCACCTGGGGCACCTCGTGGTGCTGGGGCCCGACGGCGGGGTGCGGCTCGCCCTGGGCGACCCGACGACGACGATCTGGCCGCGCTCGTCGGTGAAGCCGCTCCAGGCCGTGGCCATGCTGCGCTCCGGCCTCGACCTGCCGGGCCGGCTCCTGGCGCTCGGGGCCGCCAGCCACAGCGGCGCCCCCGAGCACCTGGCCGGGGTCCGCGAGATCCTCGCCGGCGCGGGGCTGGACGAGTCCGTCCTGCGCAACACGCCCGACCTGCCGCTCGGCCGCGCCGAGGCGCTCGCCTGGCAGGAGGCCGGCCACGGGCCGGAACGGGTCGCGCAGAACTGCTCGGGCAAGCACGCCGCGATGCTCGCGACCTGCGTCGCGGCCGGCTGGGACACCGCGTCCTACCTCGACCTCGACCACCCGCTCCAGCGCGCGGTGCGCGACGCCGTCGTCGAGCTGACGGGCGACGCGGACCCGCACGTCACCGTGGACGGCTGCGGCGCGCCGCTGTTCTCCACCACCGTGCTCGGCCTGGCGCGGTCGTTCGGGCGGCTGGCGTCCGTCGGCGCCGCCGGCACCACCGACGAGGGCGGCCGCGTCGCGCGCGCGATGGCCGGCCACCCGGAGATGGTGGCGGGGCGTGGCCGCGAGGACACGCTCGTCATGACCGCGGTGCCCGGGTCGATCGCCAAGATCGGCGCCGACGGCGTGTGCGCGGCGGGCCTGCCCGACGGGTCGGCGGTGGCGTTCAAGATCCTCGACGGCGGCGACCGGCCCCGCCCGGCGATCCTCGCCGCGGCGATGCGCGCGGCGGGGGCGGCCGACGTCGCGGGCGCGGACGCCGCCGCGCTGGACGCCGTCGGCGTCACGCCCGTGCTGGGTGGCGGGGCGCCGGTCGGCGCGGTGCGCCCGGCCTTCGCGGCGGACGTCGCATGAGGGCCGTGCTGCAGCGCGTGTCGAGCGCGTCCGTCACGGTCGACGGCGAGGTGGTGGGGGCGATCGACCGGCCCGGCCTGCTCGCGCTCGTCGGCGTGACGCACGCCGACGGCCCCGCCGAGGTGGCGACCGTCGCCCGCAAGATCGCGGAGCTGCGCATCCTGCGCGACGAGCGCTCGGTGACCGACGCGGGCGCCCCGGTGCTGGTGGTCAGCCAGTTCACGCTGTACGGGGACGCACGCAAGGGTCGCCGGCCCACCTGGAACGCGGCCGCGCCCGGCCCGGTGGCGGAGCCGCTGGTGGACGAGGTCGTGGCAGACCTGCGGGCGCGGGGGCTCGAGGTGGCCACCGGGAGGTTCGGGGCGGACATGTCCGTCGAGCTCGTGAACGACGGCCCCGTGACGATATTGGTGGAGACCTGACAAATCGCTGACCTGCGTCTTCGCGCAATTTTCGGGCTGATGCGGCAGAGTGGTGCCGCCGAGCACCGAGGCCCGGCACGAGACGGGAGGCCGACGATGACCTCGATCCGCGACAGCGCCGCGCCCTGGCAGTCCCCGCCGGGGGTCCGTGCGCGACCGGTCGCGCCGCAGGTCGTGCGACGGGTCTCGGAGCTCGTGGGCGCCGACCCCGAGGCCCTCGCCCAGACGCTCGGGCTGCTCACCCCCCACCAGCTCGCCGGCGTCGCCGCGCTGCCCGACCCGCTCCCCGTGACGGCCGCGGTGCGGGCGGCGGCCCTGGACGGGACCGCCGGCGCGCTCGACCCCGAGGACCGGCGCGTGCTCCTGGCCGCCGGGGTGCTCGTCCTGGACCGCGTCGACGTCCTGCTCGGCGCGACCGGCGCTTCCGTCGAGCGACTGCTCGCGCCGCCGCTGGCCGGGCACCTCCAGCTCGCCGACGGCCGGTTCCGGGTCGCGGACCCGCGGCTGCGCGCCGTCGTGCACGAGGACGCCGACCTCACCGAGCGCACGGCCGTGCACGCCGCGCTGGCGACCGAGCTGGAGCGCGCGGGGGAGCCCGGGGCGGCGCGGTGGCACGCCGCGCTCGCCACGCTCGCCGGCGACCCGGCCCTGGCCGACGGCCTGGTTCGCCTCGCCCGGCAGCGGCTGGGTCAGGGGTGCGCGGTCGCGGCGCACGCGGTCGCGCGGGAGGCAGCCAGCCACGGCACCGGCGACGTGCGGGCGAGGGCGTTCCTCGTCGCGGGGCGCGCCGCGCTGCTCGGGGGGCACCTGCACGACGCCGCCGGATGGCTCGAGCGGGTGGCGAGCACCGGCGTCGCGACGGTCCAGGACGATGCCGAGCGAGCCCGTGACGCGGTGCTCGCGCTGGTCGACGCCCGGCACCTGGACCGGCCCGGGTCGCCGGCACCGTGCCCCGGCCCAGGTGCGGCCGGGCCGCTGCCGCCCGACGACGAGGACCCGCCGGGCGTCCGGCTCGCGCGCCTCGTCGTGCCGGTCGCGCGCGCCACGGTGTCCCCGGCGGACCGCGCCGCCCTGGCCGCCGTGGTCGAGGCGCTGGCCCGCCTCGACCGCTACCCCCGGGAGGCCGACGAGGTGCTGGCCCGGGCCGTCGTCACCGCCGCGCCGTACCGGGAGACCGTCGCCTGGGTAGGGGCGGACGGGCTCTCCCCGCTGGCGGAGGCGCACCTGCGGGTGGTGCAGGCGCTCGTCCTCCTGCGCGGCGGCGACGCCGAGCAGGCCGCCCGGGTGCTCGACGACGCCGCGGCGCGCCTGCCGGTGTCGCACGTCGTCGGCGGGCTCGCGGCCGAGGTGGCGCGCCGCACCGGCGGCTCGGACACCCTCGCCGCCGGGCTGCGTGCCGTCGGCCCGGACCCGGTCCCCGCGGCCGTCGCCGTCTGTCGCGACCTCGGGTACCCGCGCCCGGCCACCGTGCCGTCGCTCGTGGTGAGCGCGGTGCGCACCTGCCGGGGCGGCCGGGACGGGCTCGCGGACGTGTGGGCGCGCTGGGCGGACGTGCTCACGGCGCGGGAGCTCGACGTCGCGCGCCTCGTCGCGGACGGCCTGGCGAACAAGCAGGTGGCCGATCGGCTGTGCGTGTCCGTGCGCACCGTCGAGGTGCACCTGGGGCGCGTCTTCCGGAAGGTCGGCGTGAGTTCGCGCGCCGAGCTCACGGTCGTCGCGCTGCGGCCCGCGTCGTGACGCCGGCCTGACCCGGCCTCACAGCCGTGTCAGTGGTCGGTGCGACGCCGGCGCGCGAGGCCGACGGCGAGGCCGCCCGCGGCCACGAGCGCCGCGGCCGCGGCGACCAGCCCGGCGACGCCCGCGCCCGTCTGCGGCAGGAAGCCCGACGCGGGCGGTGCGGCCGCGGGGGGAGCCCCGTCCGCGGGCACGGCGGCGGGGACGGTCGTGCCGGGCGTCGGGTCACCGGGTTCGCCCGGCTCGTCGGGCGGCACGGTGCCGGGCGGGTTGGTCGCGCAGCTCGGGGACGACGGCGGGTAGGCGGCGGTCATGGTGAGCTCGGGGTTCACCTCGAGCTTCACGTCCACGGACGGGCGCACCCAGTCGAACTCGTCGCCCTCCACCCAGACGCCGTTCTCGAGGCGCCAGCCGGGCCAGTCGAGCGGCGCGCCCGACGAGTCCACCACGGCGCCCGGCCACAGGACCCGGCCGCTCATCGGGAGGTCGGCCTGCACGACGTCGTCGCCGCCCGGGTTGAGCCACGTGATGGTCACGGTGGTGTTCTCGGTGCCCGTGGCGGTGACGGCGTAGCGGAGGTACGGCACGTCGCCGTCGCACTCCGGCTGGAAGATCTGCGCGGTGAGCGTCGGCTCCTCGGGCGGCGGGTAGTCGGTGCTGCTCGGGCTGCTGCTCGGGCTGGGCACCGTGGCGGCGAGGGCCGGTGCGGCGGCGACCGCGATCGCGCCGCTCAGGGCCAGGCCGGCGGCGGCGCGTACGGCGGTGCGTGCGTGGGCCATCTCGACTCCTCCGGGGGCGATGCTCTCCGTGCTGCCTGGGTGCTGCCTGGGGCCCTCACGCTAGCCGCGCACCTCGACCGGCGACCCCGTCTCACCCGGGTGAAACCGCAGGCAGGAGGCGTCTTCACCCGCAGGTCGGCACCTCGACGTCGAGCAGCCCGCCCGCCGTCGTCGTCGGGGTCGACCAGACCTCCAGGCGGCCGGGCGGCGTGCCGCCCTCCTCGCCCGCCGGTGCGCCCGGCACGGCGAACCGCAGCGTGGCGCTCTCGCCCGGGGCGAGAACCACGGTGATGGACTGGGTGGGGCGTCCGTGCGTGGTGCGGGCCTCGCCGCCGACCGCGGCCCCGTCCCGTTCGACGCGCGGCGCCTCCCCGTCGCGGGGCCCCGCCACGGTCACGCCGAGGCTCAGGGTGCCCGGCGGGTGCGTGCCGCCCGGAACGCCGGCCACGTACCACGGCAGCACCGCGGCGGCGTCGTCGGGGGCCGTCGAGGCCAACGTCAGCTCGAGCGTGTCCACCCGGCCGGCGTCGGTGCACTCCGAGCCGACGACGTGCAGCGACGAGTCCAGGTACGCCGACATCTTCCCGGCCACGTGGTCGGTGAGGAACACGCCGACGGCGTCGGCGGCGCGCGGGGCGGCGGCGTACGACCCGGCGACCAGCGTGCCCTCCAGCCGCGCCTCCTCGGCGGGGTCGGCCGACCACACCCGCACCCGGTGCTCCCCGGCCGCGCGCTGCAGGCCGACGAGCAGCGTCGCCGGGGGGACTTCGTCGGACATGGACCGCGCGAGCACCGCGGCGGCGGCCTCCGCGAAGAACTGGTCGGCCGCCTCGGGGTCCAGGACGTCGTAGACGCGCCGCAGCAGCACGTCGACGGCGTTCTCGGCCGTCAGCTCCACGGTGTCGCGGCCGAGCGCGGTGGCGACCGGGCCCGACACCGGCACCCGCACGGGGCCCGTCTCGGCGAGCAGCTGGGAGAGCGCGACCGGGTCGGTGGCCAGGACGCCGTCGACCTGCTCGCCCTGGGCGCGCGCCCACATCTCGGCGGCCAGTGCGGCGGACGTCGGGAAGTCGGGGGTGGCCGTGACGTCCTGCACGAACATGCCGAGCCGGGCCGTGTACGCCTCGTCGTCGTCGGCGGACAGGGGGAGCACGGGGGAGCGGAACGGACCGACGGCGGAGGCCGCGACCTGGCGCACCACCTCGACGCGCCCGTCGTCCACCCGCAGCAGGACGAGCGCGCCCGGGATGCCGCCGCCCTGCCGCAGCTCGCCGGTGCTCATGCCCAGCAGGAGGTACGTGCGCGGTCCGTCCGCGCCGAGCATCGCCGGGCCGAGCGCGGCCGCGCGGTCTCCGGTCGCGACGGCGCCGGCCAGCTCGTCGACCCGGTCGCGCAGCGTCGCCACGGGGTCGGCGAGCTGCGGCAGCAGGGCGTCGGGGTCGACGGCGTCGAGGCGCGCCCGCGACGCGTCGACCGACGCCCGCGCCGTCGCCATCCCGGGCGCCGCCGCCTGCAGCGGCGCGAGGTCGAGCCCGCCGTCCGGGGTGCGATCGGTGGCGGCCACGGCGTCGGCCAGGTCGGCCAAGGGGGGCAGCACCTCGTCGGTCACGTCGTCGAGCACGACGGCGACGTCGACGGCCGCCCCCGCCGACGGGCCGACCACGGGCAGTCGGGCGGCGAGCCACCACAGCGGGCCGTCGGTCGCCTCGCGCGCGATCGTGGTCTGCGCCCGCAGCTCCGCCAGGGCGGGGGAGGAGGCGAGCGTCGCGGGGGTGTCGCCGTCCGCCTCCGACCGGGCCCCGGCGCGCAGCTCCTCCGCCACCGCGGGCACCTGCACCGCGGCGCGGGTGAGGGCGCCGCGCGCGGCGAGCGCGTCGCGGACCAGGAGCACCGCGCACACGGCGACGACCAGCAGGGCCGCGACCGTGCCGAGCAGCACCCAGCGCACGGCGCGCCGTCGGCGGGGTGTCGGCGCCGTGGGCTCCGTGCTGGCGGGCGCCGCGCCCGTGTCGACGGTCATCCCCGCACCGTAGGTCCGCGCGGCGCGGTCGGAGGGATGAATCTGCGGGTGATGTCGGCGCGCGCGGGTGCAAGACCAGGGGGTACGGCGACACAGTCGCGTCGAGGGGTGGCGCGCGCCCTCGCGCGCCCAGGACCGCAGGAGGCCCGGTGGACCCGGACGAGACGGCGCGTGTCGACGACGGCGACGACGACCGCGACGACACGGCGTGGTTCGACGCCCTCTTCGCCGCGCACGCGGGCGCGGTGCACCGCTACCTCGTGCGGCGCCTGCCCGCGGGCGGCGCGGACGCGGAGGACCTGGCCGCGGACGTGCTGGCCACCGCCTGGCGTCGTCGGGCGGACGTGCCGCGCGGCGCGGAGCTCCCGTGGCTCTACCGCACCGCCGGCTTCGTGCTGGCCAACCACCGCCGTAAGGCCCGGCCGACGCCCGTCGCCGTCGTGCCCGAGGTGCCCGACGACGTCGACCCGGCGGCGCTCGCCGTCGACGACGACCGCGTGCGTGCGGTCCTCGCCCGCCTCTCACCGCGCGACCGGCAGGTGCTCCTCCTCGTCGCGTGGGACGGCGTCGGGGGCGACGGGCTGGCGCAGGTGCTCGGCGTCTCGCGCGGGGGAGCCGACGCCGCGCTGTCCCGCGCCCGGGCGCGGCTGCGCGCCGCGTGGGACGCCGAGACCCAGGACGGCGAGACCCAGGACGGCGACGGTGCGGCCGAGGGCGACGCCGCGGCGCAAGCCGGCGCGCGATGACGACACAGACGGGGTGCGAGACGCCCGCCGGACCGGCGGGCCGTGGGGCCGGGAGGACAGCATGAGCCGGGACGAGGGCCGGGACGAGACGCGCGGTGACGTACCCCAGGGGGAGTCCGCGGCTCCGGACGTGCCGCGCGACGACCGTGACGACCGTGACGACGTGGCGTTCGCGCGCCTGCGGGCGGCGGACCCGGCCGCAGGGGTCGAGCCGGCGGGTGCGGGGTTGCGGGCGAAGGTCGACACCCGGCTGGCCGCGGACGGTGACGCGACCGTGGCCGAGGGGGCGGGGGGCGCCGGGGTCGACGACGGGGAGCGCGACGGCGACGAGCTCGCCGCCCGCCGTGGGTGGCGCCGCACGCCGTGGCTGGCCGCCGCGGGCGTCGTGGTGCTCGTGGCGGTGGGCGTGGGCGGGTACGCCCTCGGCGGCGCAGCCGCGCCCGGCGCCTCCGAGGCCGCCGGCTCCGCCGACGCCCCGGTCGTGCTGAACGGCGGCGGCCGGGGAGCCGGGCCGGCCGGCGACGACGCCGCGGCCGGCGGAGCGGCGATGGGTGCCGCGGAGGACTCGGCGGGGGACGGTGCGTCCGGCGCGGCGTCGTCGGCCGCGGCGGGCGACGCCACCCTGCCGAGCTGGTACTCGTCCGGTCGCGCGCTGTTCCACGGCGACGGCCTGTCCACCGCGGGCGGCACGGCGTCGGCCTACGCCCTCGACGCGACGGACGTCGCCACCCGTGAGGGGGCCGCCCGGCTCGCGGAGGCGCTCGGTGTCGAGGGGAAGCCGCGGTGGGAGTACGGCTGGTCCGTGGGCCCCCAGGACGGCAGCGGACCGCACGTCTGGCTGTCCGCCGACGGTAGCGCGACGTTCGGCTACAACGACCCCGGCGCCGACCCGTGGCGGTGCGAGGACGTCGTCGCGCGCAGCGACGGAGGAGACGACGGGGAGGACACCGAGCCCGCGTGCGACGAGCCGGCGACGTCGTCCGTCGGCGACCGGGAGGCGCGCGACGCGCTCACCGACGCCATGCGGAGCCTCGGCGTCGACCCCGACGCGTTCGAGATCGAGGTGGGCGAGAAGACCGACGGCGACCCCGGCCGGTGGGTCACCGCCTCCCAGGTGGTGGACGGCACGCGCACCGGGGCGCAGTGGAGCGCGACCGTCGGGGAGGAGGGCATCGCCTGGCTCGACGGCTTCCTCGCCACGACGGCCGACCTCGGCGAGTACCCCGTGATCAGCCCGGCCGAGGCGGTGGAGCGGCTCGGCGACCCGCGGTTCTCCGGCTCCGCCTGGCCGGTCGTGCTCGCCGACGAGGAGGCCATGTGGGCCGAGACCGAGGAGGACGGGACCGAGCCGTCCGCGCCCCCGGCTCCCCCCGCGGCCGGCGACCCGGTCGACTGGCCGGTGTCCGACGTCGAGATCACCGACGCCAGGCTCGGCCTGGCGCAGCAGACGCAGGACGACGGGTCCGTCGTCCTCGTCCCCGCGTACGAGCTGTCCGACGCCGACGGCAACGCGTGGTCCGTCGTCGCCGTCGCCGACGACGCGATGGACTTCTCGGCGCCCCGTTGAGCGCTGTCGAGCGCCGCGCCCGACGGCGCCGCCCCGGACGTGACCGCCACCACGCGGGCGGTCCCTGACGCGGAGCGCGGGTGCGGGTTACGGTCGTCGTGACCTGTCCCGGAGCACGAAGGAGAACTCCTATGTCCACCCGCACCGCACGCACCGCCTGGAACGGCGACATCCAGCAGGGCTCCGGCCGGGTCGAGCTCGCCAGCTCGGGCGTCGGGACGTTCGACGTCTCGTTCCCCCGCCGGACGGCGGACGCCGCGGAGGGTGTCACCAGCCCGGAGGAGCTCATCGCGGCCGCGCACTCGTCGTGCTACGCGATGGCGTTCTCGCTCGAGGTGGCGAACGCCGGCGGCACGCCGGGCAAGACCGACGTGACCGCCGACGTCACCCTGACCCCGGCCGCGGGCGGCGGTCTCGAGATCTCGAAGATCGCGCTGACCGTCGTCGGCTCCGCCGCCGGGATCGACGCCGACACGTACCGCGCCGCCGCCGAGGCCGCGAAGGCCGGCTGCCCGGTCTCCAAGGCGCTGGCGGGCGTCGGCGAGATCACGCTGGACGTGACCTTCGAGGGCTGACCGTGAGGTAGTCCGCACGACGGCGAGGTAGTTCGCACGACGGCGAGGTAGTTCGCACGACGGCGAGGTAGTCCGCACGACGGCGAGGTAGTCCGTGCGCGGACTACCTCGCCGTCTGTCGTACTACCTCGCGGTGCTTCGAACTACCTCGCGGAGTTTCGTACTACCTCGCGTGGAGGGGAACTACCTCGCGGGGATCGGGACTACCTCGGCGTCAGCGGGCGGCGAGGGCCTTGCCGGCCGCGACGGCGTCCTCCTCGGCCTGCTTGGCCATCACGGCGGCGAGGTCGGTGAACTGGTCCAGGGCGGGGTTGACGCCCACCAGCGTGAACTCGCGCTCGACGACGGTGAGGTCGGCCTGCCAGAGGTCGGCGAGGATGCGCCGCAGGTAGTCGGTGTTGTGGTCCCAGCCGGCGCGGGGGCTGCCCTCGCCGTAGGAGCCGCCACGGGTGGTGACGAGCACGGTGGGCTTGCCCTCGAGCACGGGCACGCCCGCGCCCGCGCCGGTCGTGACGAGGTCGATCCAGGTCTTCGCGTGCTGCGAGACGCCGTAGTTGTACAGCGGCAGGGCGAGGACGAGGGCGTCGGCGGCGCGGACCTCGTCGGCCAGGGCCGCGGCGAGGTCGAGGGCGGCACGCTGCTGCGGGGTGCGCTCGGTCTCCGCGACGAACCCGCCTGAGGTGGCCTGGGCCCAGGCGTCCGCGGGCAGCGGGTCCTGGCCCAGGTGCCGGGAGACGACGGCGGTGCCGGGGCGGGCGGCCGTGACCTCGGCGACCACGGCGTCGGCGAGGGCCGAGCTCGCGGACAGGTCGCCCTGGATGCTGGCGTCGAGGCGAAGAAGCGTCATGAGGTGGTTCCTCCGGTGCGGGGGTCGCCGGCGGGCGGGCGACGGGCGGGAGAGGGCGTCCGGGAGGACGTCGTCTTGAACGTTCAACACGAACGTACCCGCGACGGTGTTGATCGTTCAAGTCGGCCTAGGATGGGGTATGCCGTCCGCACCGACCGACGCCCCGGTGTGGCTCGACGAGGACCAGCAGCGGAGCTGGTCGTCGGTAGCCGCGCTCCTCATGACCCTGCCCGCCACGCTCGACGCGCAGCTGCGCGCCGACGCGGGGCTCAACCTCTTCGAGTACCACGTGCTCTCCGCCCTCGGGGAGGCTCCTGACCGCACCCTCGGCATGTCCGACCTCGCGGCACTGTCCCGCGGCTCGCTGTCGCGCCTGTCGCACGCCGTGGGTCGCCTCGAGCGTTCCGGCCTGGTCGAGCGCACCGCGTGCTCGGACGGGCGACGACGGATGGAGGCGCGGCTCACGGAGGCGGGCTGGCGCAAGCTCGAGGCGGCCGCCCCGGGGCACGTCCGGGAGGTGCGCCGCCTCGTGGTGGACGCCCTCGGCGAGGACCAGCTCGCGGCGCTCGGCGCGGCCGCCGACGTCGTCGTGCGCACGATCGACCCGGCGCTGGCGTGCGCCGAGCGCGCCCGCGGCACCGGCTGCGGGCCGCTGCCCGCGGAGTCAGCCGAGCAGGGGCGGTGAGCCGGCGCCCGTGCCGGCGATGACGCCCTCGACGGTCTCGCGCAGCACGTCGCGCGGGTCGTGGGTGGGTTCCCAGCGCAGCAGCTCGCGGGCGCGCGTCGCGTCCAGGACGACGTCGGCACGGGCCATGTCGAACCAGCCCACGTCGATGGGCGCGAGGCGCAGCCGAGAGGCGACCGACAGCCCGGTCCGCGCGACGTCGGGCGAGACCTCGACGCTGCGGCCCGCGGAGAGCGTGTCGGCGAGGTCGGCCGACGTGAGCCAGCCCTCGGGGGCGAGGTTGAACGCCCCGGGGTGGCGGCCGACGACGACGGCGCGGTACGCGTCGGCGGCGTCGTCGACGTGCATCACCTGCAGGCGCAGGCCTGCGAGCGCGGGCACCGCGGGCAGCAGCGCTCCCTCGGGGGCGCGCTTGGCGGCGAGCCGCAGCGCGCGGGTGCCGAGCGGCCCCAGGAAGTAGCGCCCGAGCTCGGCGCCCGCCTCGCGCTGCAGCATGAGCGCGGGCCGCACCCGCGTCACGACCAGCCGCGGGTGCCGCGCGGCGACGTCGTCGAGCATCCGCTCGACGGCGGCCTTCTGCACGGAGTAGGACGACGTGCGTACGCCGCGCCGCGGCCAGTCCTCGCGCACGAGGCCGCCGTCGTCCGGGCCGGGGGAGTAGACGCCGGAGGTCGAGCCGAACACGAGGTGCGGGACGCCGCCGCGCACGACGGCGTCGGCGACGGCCCGCGAGCCGTCGAGGTTGAGGCGCCGGGCCTGCCCGGAGTCGCGGGCGGACGGCGGCGCCCAGGCGAGGTGGACGACGGTGTCGGCGCCGAGGAAGGCCTGGTCGAGGCCGCGCACGACGGCGTCGGCGGTGTCGGTGAGGTCGACGCGGACCCACTCGGCGGCGGAGTGCGGGTAGGCGACCGTGCTGCTGCCGTCGGCACGGGGCACCCGCCGGGCGACGCCGACGACCGAGGTCACGGCGGGTTCGCGGGCCAGGGCGCCCAGCACGGCGGTCCCGACGTTCCCGCTTGCTCCCACGACGACGACGCGCACGGTCCGACCGTAGCCGCGGCGGCGTCGCGGCGCGCGTGCAGCGCTCGCGTGTACCGGCCACACGAGGTGTATGGCCAACACGGTGTGTATGCCGTACGCTCGTGTACGTCATACACAGACCGACCGGAGGGGAACGGCCATGAACGACCCGATGATCGCGGTGCGGGGGCTGCGCAAGTCCTACGGACGCACCGCCGTCCTGCGCGGCGTCGACCTCACCGTCCGACGCGGCGAGATCTTCGCGCTGCTCGGACCGAACGGCGCGGGCAAGACGACCACCGTCAACATCCTCACCACGCTGGTGCAGCCGGACGGGGGCACGGCGACCATCGCGGGCGCCGACGTCGTGAAGCAGCCCGCCGCGGTGCGGCGCAGCATCGCGCTGACCGGCCAGTACGCGAGCGTCGACGAGTTCCAGACGGGCGAGGAGAACCTCGTCATGATGGCCGACCTCGCGCACCTGCCGAAGCGCGTCGTGCGGCGTCGCGCCCACGAGCTCCTGGAGCGCTTCGACCTGACCGCAGCGGCCCGTCGCCGGGTCGGCACCTACTCGGGCGGCATGCGCCGTCGGCTCGACCTGGCGATCAGCCTCGTCGCCGACCCGGCGGTGCTCGTGCTCGACGAGCCCACCACCGGCCTCGACCCGGCGTCGCGCTCCCAGCTGTGGGAGGTCGTGCGCGGGCTCGCGGACGACGGCACCACCATCCTCCTCACCACCCAGTACCTCGAGGAGGCCGACCGGCTGGCCGACACGATCGCCGTCCTCGCCGAGGGCACCATCGCCGCGCGCGGCACGGCCGAGGAGCTCAAGGCCCTCGTCGCGGGGGACCACGTGCGCGTGACGTTCGACGACGCCGCGAGCCTCGCCACCGCGCGCGAGCTCGGCGTCGCCGGCCTCGACGCCGCGGAGGAGGACCTCAGGGCGCTCGCGCTCACGTTCCCGAGCGCCGAGCCCGTCCGGGCCATCCGCGACGTCCTCGACCGGGCCGAGTCCCGAGGCCTCGCCGTCGCGGGCGTGAGCGTGGTCAAGCCCACCCTCGACGACGTCTTCCTGGCGCTCACCGGCAGCGCCGCCACCGACCGCACGACCCGCACCACCGACCAGACCGCCCCCGAGGAGGCCCTGCGATGACCACCACCCTGGCCCCGCCCGCGCGCACCGCGCACGGCGCGGTCCGTCCGGCGTCCGTGCACGCGCCCCTGCGCGACGTCGCCACCATGACCCGGCGCGAGGCGCGCCGCTCCCTGCGCTCGGTCGACGGGCTCATCACCGCGTTCGCGCTGCCCGTGCTCATCATGTCGGCGTTCGTGATCGTCTTCGGCGGCGCCATCTCCGGCGGCACCGGGGGCGAGTACATCGACTACGTCGTGCCCGGCGTGCTCGTCATGTGCCTGGGCATGAACTCGGCCACGGCCGCCACGGGCGTCGCCCAGGACATGACCACGGGCACGATCGACCGCTTCAAGACGCTGCCCATCTTTTCCTCGTCGGCTCTGTGGGGGCACGTCATCGCGAGCGTCGTGCGCAACCTCGCCTCCGTGGTCGTGGTGCTGCTGGTGTCGCTCGCGTACGGGTTCCGGCCCGACGCCGACCTCGGCCAGTGGCTCGGTTTCGTGGGGTTCACGGTGCTCGCCGTCGTCACGTTCACCTGGCTCTGCGTCGTGTTCGGGCTGGTCCTGAGCGTCGAGGCGTCCATGTCCGTGAGCATGATCTTCCTCTTCGTGCCGTACCTCAGCTCGGGCTTCGTGCCGGTCGACACCATGCCGGACTGGCTGCACGGCTTCGCCGAGCACCAGCCGTTCACCCCGATCATCGAGTCGGTGCGCGGCCTCCTCGCCGGGGCGCCCGACGCCGGCACGATCGTCACGGCGTGCGTGTGGCTGGTGGGCTTCCTGGTCGCGAGCGTCGTCGTCGGCGGCGTCCTGTACCGCCGTCGGACCGCCCGCTGACCAGCGGTCGTCGTCGGTCGAGCCTGTCGAGGCCCCGGTGCGGTCCCGACAGGCTCGGTCGCGAGGAGGTTCAGGGATGATGAGCGCATGACGGACACGCCGGAGACGGACCTGCCCGAGTCGGCCCTGCCGGGTGCGGAGCTGCCTGACCTGCCGCCGCGTCTCGCGCTGGCCTGGGGCGCGGCCGAGCGGCCGGAGCGCGTGCCCCGCCGCGAGCTGAGCATCGAGCGCATCGTCGAGGCCGCCGTCGAGATCGCCGACGCGGAGGGCCTCGCCGGCGTCTCCATGGCGCGGGTGGCCAAGAGCCTCGGCTTCACCACGATGTCGCTGTACCGGTACGTCACCAGCAAGGACGACCTGCTGCTGCTCATGCAGGAGGTCGTGCTCGACCTGGAGTTCCCGCCGCCGCACGAGCCGGCGGACTGGCGGGCCGAGCTGCGCGAGTGGGCCCTGTTCACCTTCGAGCTGTTCCGCCGGCACTCCTGGGTCCTCGACGTCCCCGTCACCGGCGCGCCGATCACCCCGGCGAGCCTACGCGCCCTCGACGCCGGCCTGCGCGCGCTGCGCTCGACGCCGCTCGACGACGGCGACAAGATCGCGACCATCCTGCTGCTCAACGGCTTCACCCGGAACGCCGCGCTGCTCGACCGCGACCTCCGGCAGGCCAACACGGCCGGCACCGACGCGGCCGCGGCCGTGGGCCCCGAGCTCGCGGACACGCTGCGCGCCCTCGTCGACGAGGTCCGGTTCCCGTACCTGCGCCCCATCGTCGAGCGCGGCTCCTACGCCGCGTACGGGACGAGCACGTTCGACGACGAGGAGGACGTCGGATGGGGGCTCGAGCGCACCCTCGACGGCGTCGCGGCGTACGTGGCCGCGCGGGCGGCGGCCGGCGGGCCCGACCCGGAGACCCCGCCAGGCGGCGTCCCGCAGGACGAGGGCGTCGCCGAGGCGCTCGCCGTCGCGCAGCGCTACGCCTCCGACCCCAAGGTCAAGAAGGCGGCGGCGAAGCGCAAGGACGTCGAGCGCCGGCTCCGCGAGGAGCAGAAGAAGGTGCGCGAGCGGGAGAAGGCGCTGCGCGAGGCGCGCAAGGCGGAGGCCGAGGCCGTGCGGGCCGCGCAGGAGAAGGCCGACCGCGGCTGACCTTCGAGCAAGCGGTCCGGCGCGGGAAGACGTCGGTTCCCGCGACGGACCGTCTGCTCGAAGGCGGGACCGATCGGGTGCCGTGCCGTGGACGCGGCGGCGCCCCCGGGGGACGAATGGCAGAATCGGCGCGTGCCAGCCCAGACACCGACGACCCCGACCCCGGACGGTGACGTGGACCTCGCGCCCACCCGTGACGAGGCGGAGAGCGCGGCCAGGCGCGCGGCCGACGAGGCCCGCGCGGCCGTCGTCTCCGCGCTGCGGACGGTGATCGCGGGCGACGTCGACTCCTCCACCCGGCGGCGCGCGGAGTACTCCACCGACGCCTCGAACTACCGCGTCGTGCCCGACGTCGTGGCCTTCCCGCGCAGCTCGCGCGACGTGGTCCGCGGCCTGGAGGTGCTGCGCGAGCTGAAGATTCCCGTGACGGCACGGGGCGCCGGCACCTCCGTGGCCGGCAACGCGGTCGGCACGGGCGCGGTGCTCGACTTCTCCCGGCACCTGAACCAGGTGGTCTCGGTCGACCCGGAGGCGGGGACCGCCGTCGTCGAGCCCGGCACCGTGATGTCGAGCCTGCAGCGCGCGGGCGCCGCCCACGGCCTGCGGTTCGGCCCGGACCCGTCCACGCAGAACCGCGCGACGCTCGGCGGGATGATCGGCAACAACGCGTGCGGCCCGCACGCCGTGGCCTACGGCCGCACGGCCGACAACGTGGTGGAGCTCGACGTCGTCGACGGGCGCGGGCGCCGCTTCACCGCGGGCCGGGGCGACGCGACGTTCGCCGCCGTGCCGGGCCTGGCAGAGCTGGTACGCGAGAACCTCGCGCTGATCCGCACGCAGTTCGGCCGGTTCGGGCGCCAGGTGTCGGGCTACTCGCTGGAGCACCTGCTGCCGGAGAACGGCTCCGACCTCGCCAAGGCGCTGGTGGGCACCGAGGGCACGCTGGTGACGGTGCTCGGCGCCACGCTGCGGATGGTGCCCGTGCCGTCGGCGCCGACGCTCGTCGTGCTCGGCTACCCGGACATGCCGGCGGCGGCCGACGACGTCCCGCACCTGCTCGGCCACAAGCCGCTCGCGATCGAGGGGCTCGACGCGCGCCTGGTCGACGTCGTGCGCAAGGCGAAGGGCGAGGCCTCCGTGCCGGCCCTGCCCGAGGGCGCGGGCTGGCTGATGATCGAGGTCGGCGGCGCGAGCCAGGACGAGGCGAGCGCCCGGGCGGAAGCTGTCGTGACGTCGTCGTCGGCCCTGTCCTCGCTGGTGCTGCCCGCCGGGCCGGACGCCACCAAGATGTGGCAGATCCGCGCCGACGGCGCGGGGCTCGCGGGCCGCACGCCCGCGGGCGAGCAGGCGTGGCCGGGCTGGGAGGACTCCGCCGTCCCGCCCGAGCGGCTGGGCGCGTACCTGCGCGACCTCGAGGACCTCATGGAGCGCTACGGCGTCGACGGGCTGCCCTACGGGCACTTCGGCGACGGCTGCGTGCACCTGCGCATCGACATCCCCCTGGAGACGTCGGGGTCGGTGCTGCGCACGTTCATGACCGACGCCGCGCGGCTGGTGGCGTACCACGGGGGCTCGCTGTCGGGGGAGCACGGCGACGGCCGCGCCCGCTCCGAGCTGCTGCCGCTGATGTACACGCCGGAGGCGATCCGGCTCATGGAGCGGTTCAAGGCCCTGTTCGACCCCGACGACCTGCTCAACCCGGGCGTCGTCGTGCGGCCCGCGGCCGTCGACGCCGACCTGCGCCGGCCCGCGGCGAAGCAAGTGCTCTCGACGCTGCCCGTGGGGGACCGGGGGATGGCGGGCTCGGGTCCGCTGCACGGCATCGCGAAGCGGGCGGGCCACACCGGCTTCTCGTTCGCGCACGACCACGGCGACCTCACGACCGCCCTGCACCGCTGCGTCGGCGTGGGCAAGTGCCGGGCCGACAACCACGCCTCGGGCGGGTTCATGTGCCCCAGCTATCAGGCCACGAAGGACGAGAAGGACGTGACCCGCGGGCGGGCGCGCGTGCTGCAGGAGGCCGTCAACGGCACCCTCGTGGGCGGGCTCACCGCGCCGGAGGTGCGCGAGTCCCTGGACCTCTGCCTGAGCTGCAAGGCGTGCTCGTCCGACTGCCCGGCGGGCGTCGACATGGCGCAGTACAAGTCCGAGGTGCTGCACCGTACCTACAAGGGGAAGCTGCGCCCCGTCGACCACTACGCCCTCGGCTGGCTGCCCCGCTGGGCGCGGCTCGCGGGCGGGATGCCGCGGTTCGTCAACAAGGTGCTCGGCGTGCCGTGGATCGCCAAGGCGGTGCTGTGGGCGGGCGGCATGGACACGCGACGGCAGGTGCCGCAGTTCGCGGAGATCCCGTTCCGGACCTGGTGGAGCCGGGGCTGGGCGTCGCACGGAGTGCCCGGGCTGGGCGCCGGCAAGACCCCGCACGACCGTCCTTCGGGCGCGCGCCCGAAGGTCGTGCTCTGGGCGGACTCGTTCAGCGACGCGCTCGCGCCGTCCGTGCCGCAGGCCGCGGTGAAGGTGCTGACCGCGGCCGGGTACGACGTCGTCGTGCCCGACCAGCAGGCGTGCTGCGGCCTGACCTGGATCTCGACCGGTCAGCTCGACGGCGCCCGCCGTCGGCTGTCGTCGCTGCTGTCCGTGCTCGGGCCGTACGCGGTGAACGGCATCCCGATCCTCGGGCTGGAGCCCTCGTGCACCGCCGTGCTGCGCTCCGACCTGCTGGACCTGTTCCCCGACGACCCGCGCGCCCAGGCCGTCGCCGACGCCACGCGCACCCTGGCGGAGCTGCTCACGTCGCCGGAGACCGCGCCGGCCGCCGGGGCCGGCTGGGAGATGCCCGACCTGTCCGACCTCACCGCGGTCGTGCAGCCGCACTGCCACCAGCACTCGGTGATGGGTTTCGACGCCGACGAGGCGCTGCTGCGCGCCGCGGGCGCCGACATCAAGGTCCTCGCCGGCTGCTGCGGGCTGGCCGGCAACTTCGGCATGCAGAAGGGCCACTACGACGTGTCCGTCGCCGTCGCCGAGAACGCGCTGCTGCCCGCGCTGCGCGAGCGCGCCGAGGGCACCGAGTTCGTCGCCGACGGCTTCTCCTGCCGCACGCAGGCCGTGCAGCTCGAGGGCACGCAGGGCAAGGCGCTGGTGGAGGTCATCGCCGAGCGGCTCGACCCCGCGAGGTAGTCCCGAATCTGCCGAGATGGGGTTGAAACCGGTTAGGGAGATGGGGGACCCCGCCAAACCTCCACCACCCCCAGAAACCTCGG
>NZ_JBHVSQ010000027.1:0-7159 GCF_042885055.1 Isoptericola sp. NPDC058082
AGGGGTTCCTCCCTCCTCCCCGTTTTTCTGTCTCGTGGTGAGTGCGTTCGGGTCCCCGAGGGGGGGGGGGTGGGTAGACTACCTCGCGGGGACCTGGACTACCTCGCGGGGGTGAGGCCGGCGACGAAGGCGACGGCGGCCGCGGAGATCTGCGCGCGGGCGTCGTCGTGGGCGAGGGTCGGGGTGCCGTCGCCGGGCTGCGGGCCGTAGTCCCCGAAGAACGCGTGCCCGGCGCCCTCGACGACGGTGAAGACCGCGTCGGCGGGCAGGTCGGCCCGCGAGGCGTCGATCTTCGCCGGCGTCGCGAGGCCGTCCTCGCTGCCGGAGACGGACGCGACGGCGGCCGTAAGCGTCCCGCTCATGTCGTCCGCCGGGTAGGAGGCGAACAGCAGCAGCCCGGCCGCGGGCGCCTCGGCGTCGTCGTCCGCGGCGTCCGCCGCCATGGCCGCGACGGTGCCGCCGAGCGAGTGGCCGCCCACAACCCAGCGGTCCGCGTCCACCGCCGCGCGGGCGTCGTCGAACGCCCCCGTGGCGAGGAAGGCGATGCCGAGCGGCTGCTTCGCGACGACGACGGTGTGCCCCGCCTCGGCCAGCGGCCGCAGCACCGCCGCGTACGCGCGGGCGTCGACCCGCGCGCCCGGCTGGAAGAACACGGCCGTGCCGTCCCCGCCGTCCGCCGGGGCCAGCGCGTACCGGGTGGCGCCCTCGGTCACCGTCACCGTGTCGTCCGAGCGCATCGCCGCGAGCGCCGGCTCGACCGCGCCGAAGGGGCGCAGCCACGCGACCAGCACGACCCCCACGGCCCCGAGGACGAGCAGCGCCACCCGTCCCGCGCGCCGCCAGCCGGGTCGCGAGGGGCGACGGCGCAGCGCCCGCACCCCGACGCCGACCGCGCCGACCAGGGTCAGTGCCAGCAGCACCGCGTACGCCGGGTGCCCGTGCACCACAGCCCCCCACGCCGTCGCGCACGCCCACACGACGACGACCGTGGCGGCAGCCGCGACGGCGAGCGTCGCGACGCGCAGCCAGGCGGGGGCGGGATCCGGGGTGTTCGGCACGTGAGGAGTCTGGCATCCGCGCGGGGCTCCGCAGGTATCGTCTGACCGCCACCTGCAACGTTGGAGGATTCCCCCGTGACCGACCTGTCCACGACCACGCCCGACCTCGCCCTCGACGCCGTCGTCGACCTCGACGTCCCCGGCCCCACGATCAGCCGCCACCTGTACGGCCACTTCGCCGAGCACCTCGGCCGGTGCGTCTACGAGGGCTTCTGGGTGGGCGAGGACTCCGACATCCCGAACGTCGGCGGCATCCGCACCGACGTGGTGGAGGCGCTGCGCGAGCTGGCGATCCCCAACCTGCGCTGGCCGGGCGGCTGCTTCGCCGACACGTACCACTGGCGCGACGGCGTGGGCCCGGCGGCCGACCGCCCCCGCATCGTCAACACGCACTGGGGCGACGTCGTCGAGGACAACGCGTTCGGCACGCACGAGTTCATGGCGCTGTGCGACCTGCTCGGCACGGCCCCGTACATCTCGGGGAACGTCGGCTCCGGCACGGTGCAGGAGACGGCGGACTGGGTCGAGTACCTGACCCGCGGCGACGACTCGCCGATGGCACGCCTGCGCCGCGAGCACGGTCGCGACGAGCCGTGGGGCGTGTCGTTCTTCGGCATCGGCAACGAGCCGTGGGGCTGCGGCGGCAACCTGCGCGCCGACCAGTTCGCGTCGCTCGCCCGCCAGCACGCGACGTACGCCCGCGACCACGGCGGCAACCGCCTCGTGCGGGTGGCGGCGGGCGCGTCGGACGACGACTACGCGTGGACCGAGACGCTCATGCAGCAGGTGGCGAAGCTCGGCGACGCGGAGCCGCGCGACCTGTGGCAGATGGTCTCGTTCCACTTCTACACGTTCGCCGGGACGTGGGGGGACAAGGGCGCCGCCACCGAGTTCACGCGCGACGAGTACTGGGCCACGATGCGCAAGGCGCTCGACGTGCGCCGCATCATCGCCGGCCACTCGGCCGTGATGGACGCCTACGACCCGGAGGCCAGGCTCGGGCTCGCGCTCGACGAGTGGGGCACCTGGTGGAACGTGGAGCGGGACACCAACCCCGGCTTCCTGTACCAGCAGAACGCCATGCGCGACGCCCTCGTCGCGTCGGTGCACTTCGACGCCTTCCACGACCACGCCCGCCGGCTGCGCCTGGCGAACATCGCCCAGACGGTCAACGTGCTGCAGTCCATGCTCCTCACGGACGGCGCGAAGATGATCAAGACGCCCACGTTCCACGCCTTCGCGATGAGCGCGGGCCACCACGACGCCGCGAGCCTCCCGGTGCGCGAGCGCGTCGCGCGCGCCACGCACGACGTCGACGGCACGCCCGTCGGCACGGTCTCGGCGTCGGCGTCCACGAAGGACGGCGCGGTGCTGGTCTCGCTGACCAACCTCGACCCGGACGCCCCGGCCACGGTGCGCGTCGACCTGCGCGGGCGGGCGGTGAGCGACCCCGTCGCCACCGTGCTCGCCGCCGACGACCCGGCTGCGCACAACACCTTCGACGCGCCCGACGCCGTCGCGCCGCGCCCGCTCGACGGGGTGACGGTGACCGACGGCGTGCTCACGGCGGAGCTGCCGCCGGCGGCGTTCGCGACGGTGCGCCTCACGCTCGCGTCGTAGCGGGCGCCATTATATGAGACAGACGGTCCCACTGAACGGACGACGGGTGTAGACCTGGGGCATGACCAGCCCTGACGTCGAGGACCCCGCCGTCGCCGACCCCGAGCACCGGTACTGGCGGCGCAACCTCGCCGTCGGCACGGTCGGGTCGTTCACCACGCTCGTGGCGATGACCCTGCTGGTGCCGTTCCTGCCGGAGTACGTGCGGCAGCTCGGCGTGGACGACCCGGCCGCCGTCGTGCGCTGGTCGGGGGTCGCGTACGGGGCCACGTTCCTCACGGCGGCGCTCACCGCGCCGCTGTGGGGAGCGCTCGGCGACCGGTTCGGCCGCAAGTCGATGCTGGTGCGCGCCAGCCTGGGGATGGCGGTCGCGATGACGCTGCTCGGGTTCGTGCAGAGCGTCGAGCAGCTCGTCGCGGTCCGGCTGCTGGTGGGCCTGCTCGGCGGCTACTCCTCGGGGGCGACCATCCTCGTGGCCGCGCAGACGCCGAAGGACCGCAGCGCGTGGGCGCTCGGGGTGCTGTCGTCCGGCATCCTCGCGGGCAACGTCGTCGGGCCGCTGGTGGGTGGCTTCGTGCCCGCCTGGGTGGGCATCCGGGCGACGTTCGTCGTGTGCGGGGCGGTGATCTTCCTGGCGTTCCTCGCCACGACGCTCCTGCTCCGCGAGCCGCCGTCCGGGCCGCGGCCGCCCCGGGCCGTCGCCCGGCGCCGCGGCGCATGGTCGCAGGTGCAGCGCCCGGGCGCGGTCGTCGCCCTGCTGGCGACGTCGAGCCTGCTGCTGTTCTCGACGATGTCGATCGAGCCGATCGTCACGGTGTACGTGGAGGACCTGGGCCAGCTCTCGCACGCCGCGGGCGTCGCGGGGATCCTCGTCGCGCTGACCGCCCTGGGCAGCGTCGTCGCGGCGCCGCGGGTCGGCCGGCTCGCCGACCGGGTCGGGCACACGCGCGTGGTCGTCGCCTGTCTCGCCGCAGCGGGCGTGCTGGCGCTGGCGCAGGCGCTCGTGACGAACGTCTGGCAGCTCGGCGTGCTGCGCGTGCTGCTCGGCCTCAGCCTCGGCGGCCTGCTGCCGTCGATCACGGCGGCGGTGCGCCACCTCGCCCCGCCGGACGCCGTCGGCCGGGTGCTGGGGCTCGGCGTCTCCGCGCAGTACGTGGGGCAGGTCGCGGGGCCCGTGCTCGGCGGCCTGGTGGCCGCCCAGGCCGGCCTGCGCGCCGTCTTCGTCGCCACCGCCGTCGTCCTGCTCGCCGCGGCGGCGCTCAACCTCGTCGTGCTGCGCCGCGGCGCGCGAAATCCGTCGACCGAGGCGCGGGAGGCCGTGACACTCGGGTCATGACGATCACGCGGCTCGACCCCGCCGGCCTGCACGCGACCCCGGGCTACCACCACGTCACGGTCGTCGAGGCGGGGCGGACGGCGTACCTGGCGGGCCAGTGCCCGCTGGACGCCGACGGCCGGCTGGTGGGGCCCGGCGACCTGGCGGCCCAGGTCGACCAGGTGGTCGCCAACGCGCTCCTCGCGCTCGACGGCGCGGGCGCCGCGCCCGACGACGTCGTGCGGTCCGTCGTCTACGTCCGCAGCGCCGACCGGGCGGATCTCGCGGCGGCCTGGCAGCGCCTGCTCGACTCGCCGCTGGCCCCCGCGTTCACCACCGCCAGCACGCTGCTCGGGGTGGCCCAGCTCGGCTTTTCCGGCCAGCTCGTCGAGGTGGACCTGACCGCCGCGCTCCCGCCCGCGGTCTGAACTCGACACCCCAGTCGTCCGATGAATCCTTCCAATCGACGATTGAATCGTGCTAATTTCCCGTGGCATGACCACATCGGCCGCAATGACGCGGCGCACGTTCGGGAAGCTGGCCGGGATCACCGCAACAGCGTTGCTGCCGTGGGCGCAGGCCCCACGCGCCGCCGCCTCGGGCCCGCCTGAGGTCGTCGAGACGGACACGCACGTCGTGGTGGACAACGGCCTCGTCCGCCTGACCGTCGACAAGTCGAATGGTCGGACCACCTCGCTCGTCTACGACGGCGTGAACCTGGTCGGCCGCGGGAACTACGACATGAACACCGTCCGCGAGGGCGGGGGCCTGCCGCTCCCGCCGGCGGACAACCACCTCACCGTCCGGGTCGAGCAGGACTTCGTCGACGTCGCCTACCACCACAGCCCGTCGGGCGACATGCCGTGCTGGCTCGTGCGGCACCACGTCGTGCGCTCCGGCGAGGCAGGCATCCACCTGGCCTACAGCTACGACCACCCGGCGGAGCTGCACGGCTTCCGCACCGACCAGCACCGGTACGTCTTCTACACCGCGGGCGGCGTCTTCACGCACGCCTCCGTGCCCGACGAGGCCGACGCGGTCCCGTGGCGCGAGGCCGCGGCGCGCATGCCCACCGGGGCCGAGATCTCGCGGGCCGAGATGGTGATGGACGCGACCTACGACCTCGAGGGCACCGGCTCCGCCTACCCCCGCCGCTACTACACGAAGTACGACTGGGCCGTGTCCATGAAGGACCACAGCCTGCACGGGCTGTACGGCAGCGGCTACGGCATGTGGGCCGCCCTGCCCAACCTCGAGGCGTTCACGGGCGGCCCGGTGCGCCAGGACCTGATCCTGCACCAGACCGGCGACACCCCCGTGCTGCTCGTGGAGCCGCAGGCCACCCACTACGGCGCGCCGCCGGTGCGCGTCGCCGCCGGGCAGGCCTGGCAGAAGACCTACGGCCCGTACTTCGTCTACCTCAACAAGGGCGACGACCCGCCGGCCCTGCGCCGCGACGCCGCCCGCCAGGCGCGGTTCGAGACGCACGCGGACTTCTACGACCGGCTGGCGATCGAGGGCTGGACGCCCACCACCGAGCGGTCGCGCGTGCGCGGCACGGTCCGGGTCCCCGGGGTGCCGAAGCTGGACGGCGCCGTCGTCGTGCTGTCGGACAACGGCACGGCCATGCAGGACTCGGTGCTCGGGCACAACTACTGGGCCGACCTCGGGCCGGGCGGGCAGTTCGCGCTCGACCACGTGCGCCCCGGCACCTACCGCCTCACCGTCTACGGCGGCGGCCTGTGGGGCGAGTACGTGATCGACGACGTCGAGGTCGGCGCCGGCCAGGAGGTCACGCTGGGCCGCATGCTGTGGGAGCCCACGAGCCACGGCCGGACGGTGTTCCAGCTCGGCACGCCCAGCCGCGACTCGGGCGAGTTCCGCCACGGCCGGGAGTTCCGGCGCTACGGCCTGTTCGAGTCGTTCCACGACGACTTCCCCGACGGCGTCACCTTCACGGTCGGCAAGAGCACCCCGCAGGACTGGAACTACATCCAGTACCAGCGGTCGTACCCGGTGCAGGCGCCGGAGGGCACGGTGCTCCCCGAGGACGCCGACGGCGTCTGGCTGTTCGACTTCGGCACCGCGTCCAGCCCCGTCGCCGCCGGGTACCAGCGGGTCGCGCAGAACACGCTGTACTCCGCCGGGGCAGGCTTCGGCCTCGACCGTGCGGTCGACTCCCGGGACCGCGGGTCGGACGGAGACCTGCAGCGCGACTTCGTCGTCGGCTCCGGCTACACGTTCGCGGTGGACCTGCCCGACGGCGAGTACGAGGTCACCGTGCTCTCCGGCGACGACATCGCGGCCAACAAGACGCAGGTCTCGTTCGGCGGCGGCGCGCCGGTGGCCCTCGACTCGGGCCGCGGCGAGTACGCCGTGCACACCGCGACGGTGACCGTCACCGGGGGCCGGCTCGACCTGCTCGCCGGCGGCGACGGCCGGATCAACGCCGTCGAGATCCTCGCGGCGGACGCCGCGCTCCCCGTGCTCGGGAGCCTCGAGGTCGACGGCGCGGACCTGGTGCCGGGCTTCAGCACGTTCCGCTCCGACTTCGCCGCCGACCTGCCCTGGGACCAGGAGTCGGTGACGGTCCGTGCCACCGGGCGGGGCGGCGCACGCGTGGCGATCGGGGGCGACGTCGTGCCCGAGGCCGGGCTCGCCGTGCCCCTGCACGCGCAGCGCACCGTGCTCGAGGTCGTGGTGAGCGACGACGACGGCGGGTCGACGGCGCCGACGACGTACCGGCTGCACGTCACCCGGCAGGAGAGCCCGTGGCGCATCCTGTTCGACCTCGGTCGCGCGCCGGCGGCGGGCGCGCGGGCCACCCTGACGGTCGCGCTGGCGGCGTGGGCCATGGGCTCCGCGCTGCCCGTGCCGCCGGAGAACAGCAACCTCACGATCAGGGTCAACGGAGAGCCGTTCGTCTGGACCTTCGGGCCCGAGGACGCGAAGGGGGCCACGTACCGCAGCGCACGCGGCGGGCGGAGCTACACCCGCGAGATCGCCTTCGACGCGGCCCTGCTCAAGCCGGCCGGGAACGAGATCACGCTGCAGATCAACGCCGGCGCCGAGCACCTGTGGAACGAGGCGGCCTACGACGCCGTCCGGCTCGAGATCGCCTGAGCCGAGTGCGGTCCTCCGGTGCGAGATCGGTCGGGATGTCGAC
>NZ_JBHVSQ010000027.1:7169-33220 GCF_042885055.1 Isoptericola sp. NPDC058082
GAAGAACCACCTCCGTCGCAGATCCCTTGGGAACCGGGTTGCCCTACCCTTCCTCCCGCTTCGAGCTCTCGGGAACTGGGTGTGTTCTTTCGGGAGGGGCTTGTTTGGGCTCCCACCCCCCCCCCCACCGGAGGACCGAGCTCAGGGCCCCGCCGTCAGCGGTCCAGCACCCCCCGGGTGGCGACGTCGGGCCGCAGGTCCAGCCGTCGCAGCAGCTGCGCGTTGAGCGCCACCACCACGGTGGACAGCGACATCAGCAGCGCGCCGACGGACATCGGCAGCACGAACCCGACGGGGGCGAGCACGCCCGCCGCCAGCGGCACGGACAGCAGGTTGTAGCCCGCCGCCCACCACAGGTTCTGCTTCATCTTGCGGTAGCTGGCCCGCGACAGCTCGATCACGGACAGCACGGACCGGGGATCGTCGCTGGCGAGGATGACGCCGGCCGACGCGATGGCGACGTCCGTGCCGGCGCCGATCGCGATGCCGACGTCCGCCTGCGCGAGCGCGGGGGCGTCGTTGACGCCGTCGCCGACCATCGCGACCCGGTGGCCCTCGGCCTGCAGCCCGGCCACGCGCGCCGACTTGTCCTCCGGCCGCACACCGGCGAAGTACCGGTCGACGCCGAGCTCGTCGGCGACCGAGCGGGCCACCGCCTCGGCATCTCCCGTGATCATCACGACCTGCACGCCCCGCCGGTGCAGGGCCGCGACCGCCTCGGCGGACTCCGGCCGCACCTCGTCCGCGAGCTTCAGCCCGCCGACGACGGCGCCGTCGCGCAGCACGTGCAGGATGATCGCGCCGTCCGCGCGCCAGGCGTCCGCCTGCGGGACCTCGCCGGCGCCCTGCTCCCCGAGCTGCTCCTCGAGGAGGCGCGGGCCCCCGACGCGCACCTCGTGCCCGTCGACCGTCGCGACCACGCCGACGGCGGGGGACGACGCGAAGTCCGTCGCGCGCGGGACGTCGAGGCCGCGGGCCTCGGCCGCCCGGACGATCGCCCGGGCGAGCGGGTGCTCGCTGTCCGCCTCGGCGGACGCGGCGAGCGCGAGGACCGTGTCGGCGTCCACGTCGCCGACCGCCGCGACGTCCGCGACCGTCGGCTCGCCCTTGGTCAGCGTGCCGGTCTTGTCGAACAGGACGGCGTCCACGGTGCGCATGCTCTCCAGCGCCAGGCGGTCCTTGATGAGCACGCCCCCGCGGGCGGCCCGCTCGGTCGCGATGGAGACCACCAGCGGGATGGCCAGGCCCAGCGCGTGGGGGCAGGCGATGACGAGGACGGTGACGGTGCGGACCACGGCGTCGTCCGGCAGCCCGAGAGCCGTCCAGGCGAGGGCGGTGACGACCGCGGCGCCCAGCGCGAACCAGAAGAGCCACCCCGCCGCGCGGTCGGCGAGCCGCTGGGCCCGCGACGACGACGCCTGCGCCTCGGCCACCAGCCGCTGGATGCCGGCGAGCGCGGTGTCGTCGCCGGTCGCCGTGACCTCGACGCGCAGGCCGGAGTCGGTCGCGACCGTGCCGGCGGTGACGGCGTCGCCCACGGTGCGGCCCACGGTGCGCGACTCGCCCGTCACCATCGACTCGTCCATCTCGGCGCGGCCGTCGACCACGCGACCGTCGGCGGGGACGCTGCCGCCCGGCCGCACCAGGACGACGTCGCCCACGCGGAGGTCCGACGGCGACACCGTGACGACCTGCTCGCCCGCCGTGCCCTGCTCGACGCGCTCCGCCTCGTCCGGCAGCAGCGCCGCCAGCGAGTCGAGCGCGGAGGTGGTCTGCGCCAGGGACCGCATCTCGATCCAGTGGCCCAGCAGCATGATGACGACCAGCAGCGCGAGCTCCCACCAGAAGTCGAGCTGGTGGTCGAGCACGCCGACGCTGGCGCCCAGCGACGCGACGAAGGCGACCGTGATCGCCAGGCCGATGAGCAGCATCATCCCGGGCTTGCGGGCCCTGAGCTCCGACACCGCGCCCGTGAGGAACGGCCGACCGCCCCACACGTAGATCACCGTGCCGAGCACCGGCGAGACCCAGTCGACCCACGCCGCGTCCGGGAGCTCGTAGCCGAGCACCATCGCGAACATCGGCGACAGTGCGACGGTCGGCACCGCCAGCGCCAGCATGATCCAGAACAGCCGGCGGAACTGGCCCACGTGATCGCCGTGGCCCGCGTGGCCGCCGTGGCCGGACATGTCATGGCCCGACATGTCATGGCCCGACATGTCATGGCCCGACATGTCGTGGCCGGCGTGCGCGTCGTGGCCCTCGTGCGCGTGGTGGTCGTGCTCCAGGACGCGTGCGGCGTCGGGGCCCCGGTGCCCCGTGTGCTGGTCGTGAGAGGAGTGGTCCACAGCTCGATCCTTGCCTCGGACGGACGGGTTCGCGATCTCGACTGATACCCCCTAGGGGTACCGTCCTGCCGCCAACCATATACCCCCCGCCCGTATTCCGCGACCCCTGACGAGCCGACGTCGCCCCTCCGACCTGCACCGTCACCCTTGCGGCGCTTCTACAACGATGGAAAAATTCCCCGGGCACGCGAACGCTCACTGAGATCCCTCGACGAAGAGGAGCACCATGAACGCCCGCACCGCCTGGACCAGGCTCGCCGCCAGCGCGACCACCGCCGTCACCGCGGCCGCGCTGGTGGTCGGCTCCGCCGCCGTCACCACGACCGCCGCCGCCGCCGACTATCCCGGCCCCGGCGTTGTCACCGGCGACACCGGGGTGCACGACCCCGACGTCGTGCGGAAGCCCGACGGCACCTACCTCGTCGCCGGCACCGGCGAGGGCGTCCGCCTCAAGACGTCCACGGACCGCACGCGCTGGACGGAGGTCGGCGCCGCGTTCCCCGGCGGCACGCCCTGGGCCGACCCGTACACCGGCGGCGGCACGCACCTGTGGGCGCCGGAGATCCACCACGCGAACGGGCAGTACTACCTCTGGTACTCGGCGTCGTCGTTCGGCGTGAACCGGTCCGCGATCTTCCTGGCCACGAGCCCCACCGGCGACCCGGGCACGTGGACGCACCGCGGCAAGGTCGTCGAGTCGAGCACCTCCGACGACTTCAACGCGATCGACCCCGCGCTCGTCGTGGACGGCGACGGCCGGTGGTGGCTGAGCTTCGGCTCGTTCTGGTCGGGCATCAAGATGATCCGCCTCGACCCGGGGTCGGGCCTGCGCTCGGGCTCCGCGTTCCACGCGCTCGCCGAACGCGGCGGCGGCGCGATCGAGGCGCCCACCATCCACCGCCGCGGCGACCACTACTACCTCTACGTGTCGTTCGACGCGTGCTGCCAGGGCGCCGACTCCACCTACCGCGTCATGGTCGGGCGCTCGACGTCGGTCACCGGCCCGTACGTCGACCGCGCCGGCGTCCCCATGACCCAGGGTGGCGGCACGCAGGTGCTCGCCGGGCACGGGTCGATCCACGGGCCCGGCCACCAGACCGTCTTCTCCGACGTCGACGCCGACGTGCTGATGTACCACTACTACGCCGACTCGGGAGCGTCGTTCCTCGGCATCAACCTGCTCGGCTACGACGACGCCGGGTGGCCGTACGTCTACTGACAGCGCCGCCCTCCCCTGCCGAACAGGCGGTTGCGCACGTTCTGACGCCAGAGAACGCGCGCAACCGCCTGTTCGGCGCTGCGGTTCGGGCGCGCGGGGAACAATCGCGGGAGGCGGCGCGTTGGGGCAGGGCCCCGTACACCGTACGAAAGAGGTCTCGTGCCCCAGCCCGCCACCCCGTACCCCTCCGTCACCACCGTCGGTGCCAGCTCCGACACGACCTCCGCCACGACCTCCGCCACGACCTCCGCCACGACCTCCGACGCCGTCGACGACGCCGTCGCGGGCGCGCTCGAGGAGGAGCAGGCCGCCCTCGACGCCGCATGGTCACGACGCGCCACGGTGCTCGACGAGCTGGAGGTCACGCTGACGGCCGCCCGCCCCGAGGACGCCGCCGCCCGCGCCCGGATCGCGCGGCTGCGGGCGCGGCGCGCGGAGCTCCGGGCGGCGGACCACGGCCTGGTCTTCGGCCGGCTCGACGGTGACGACGGCTCGGTGCGGCGGCTCGGCCGCGTCGGGCTGCCCGGCGCCACCGAGGACGACGAGCCGCTGGTCGTGGACTGGCGCGCCGCCGTCGCCCGGCCGTTCTACACGGCGACGCCGGTGGACCCGCAGGGCGTGCGCCGCCGCCGGCACGTGCGCACGCGCGGGCCGGAGGTGGTCGGCGTCGACGACGAGCCGCTCGACGGCGGGCTGGACGACTCCGGCCTGGTCGGCGAGGGAGCGCTGCTCGCCGCGCTGGACGAGCGGCGCACCGGCCGGATGGGCACCGCCGTCGCCACCCTGCAGCGCGAGCAGGACGACGTCGTGCGCGCCGACGCCCGCACCCCGCTGGTGGTGCAGGGCGGCCCGGGCACGGGCAAGACGGTCGTGGCGCTGCACCGCGTCGCCTACCTGCTGTTCGCGCAGCCGCACCTGGCGGAGCGCGGCGTGCTCGTGCTGGGGCCGTCGACGCGCTTCCTCGACTACATCGCCCAGGTGCTCCCGGCGCTCGGGGAGACGGCGGTCGTCTCCGCCACGTGCGACACGCTGGTGCCGGGCGTGCGGCCCACGCGCGCCGAGGGGCGCGACGTCGCGGAGCTCAAGGGTCGGTCGTCGTGGCTCCCCGCGTTGCGCCGGTTCGTCGCGTCGCTCGAGCCGGACGACGGGCCGCTCGCGCTGGCGCTCGACGGCGAGGAGCACGTGCTGTCCGCGGCGCAGCTGGCGGCCGCGCGCCGCGGTGCGGTGGGTGCGGGCTCGTACCACCAGGCCCGCGAGCGCGTGACCGAGCGGGTGCACGAGCTCCTCGTCGACGCCGTCGCCGACCGCCAGGCCGAGCTGCTCGCCCGCGCCGAGGAGGGCTTCGAGGACGTGCTGGGCCAGCTCGACGCCCGCCTGGCCGCCGCCGACGACCGGGCCGTGCCCACCGGTGCGACCGGTTCCGACGTCGACGGCGTGCTGTCCGAGTCCGACCTCGAGGCGCTGCGGGTGCGCGTCGCGGCCGACCGCGGCGTCGCCGCGGCGCTCGACGCGTGGTGGCCGCGCCGCGACCCGGCCGCCGAGCTCGCCCGCCTGCTGCGCGACGCCGACCTCCTGGCCGCGCACGCCACCGACCTCACCGCCGCGGACGTCGCCCGCGTGGTCGCCGAGCCGGCCGGCGGCGAGGACGGCTGGTCGAGCAGCGACGTGCCGCTCCTCGACGCCCTCGCCGACCTGCTCGGCGACCCGCTCGACGGCGCCGGCGACGAGACCGGCGAGGACACCCGCGACGGCGTGTTCGTCGCCGCGCGCGCCGCCGCCCGCCGCGACTGGGCGTACGGCCACGTGGTGGTGGACGAGGCGCAGGAGCTGTCCGGCATGCAGTGGCACATGGTGGTGCGCCGCTGCCCCACCCGGTCCGTCACCGCCGTCGGCGACATCGACCAGGCCTCGTCCGCGCACCGGCAGACCGACTGGGGCGAGGCCGTCGGAGACGCCCTCGGCGACCGCTGGCGGCGGGCCGACCTGACGATCTGCTACCGCACCCCGCGCGAGGTCATGGAGCTGACCGTCCCGGTGCTGCGCCGCGCGGGGAGCCGCAACGCCCCGCCGCGCGCCGTCCGCTCCGCCCCGGTCGCGCCCTGGCGGGCCGAGACCGACGAGCGCACGTGGCCGGCGGTCGTCTCCGACGCCGTCGCCGGGATGGCCGGGCGCTACGCGGGCGGCACGGTCGGCGTCGTCGCGCCCACGACCCGGCTCGCCGCGCTGCGCGACACGCTGCCGGACGGCGTGCCCGTGCTGTCCGCGACCGACGCGAAGGGCCTCGAGTGGGACGCCGCCGTCGTGGTCGACCCGGACGGCATCACGGCCGAGCCGCGCGGCTGGAACGGGCTCTACGTGGCGCTCACCCGGTGCACGCAGGAGCTGGGCCAGATCGCCGTGCTGTGACGGTTCGATGCCGGTTTGCACCCTCTGACCTTCCTCAAATCGCCTGCGTGCGCCCGCGCCCGGCCACGAGGATGACGACGCGACATCAACCGCCGTGAGCCGTGAAGCGAGGAACCCCCATGCGCGTCCTGGTGACCGGAGGCGCCGGGTACGTCGGGTCTCACACGGTGCTCCGGCTGCTCGGGGCCGGGCACGACGTCGTCGTGGTGGACGACTTCTCCCGGGGTGTCCCGGCGGCGCTGGAGCGGGTCGAGATCCTGGCGGGCCGGCCCGTGCCGGTGCACGTCTTCGACGGGGCGGACATCGACGCCCTCGAGCGCCTCTTCGACACCGAGGGCTTCGACGCCGTGCTGCACCTCGCGGGCATCAAGAGCCCGAGCGCCCGCGGCGTCCGCCCGCTGGACAGCTACGAGACCAACCTCGGCACCACCTTCACGCTGCTGCGCTGCATGGCCTGGTACGGCGTCGACCGCCTCGTCGTGTCGTCGTCGGCCGCCGTGTACGGCGAAGGTCGCGACCTGCCGCACGCCGAGGACGCGCCGCTCTCCCCCACCGGCCCGGTCGGCCGCAGCCACGCGATGAACGAGCAGATCCTGCGCGACGTCGTGGCCGACGCCGGCCCCGCCCTGCGGGTGGGCGTCGTGCGGCACTTCTCCGCGGCGGGCGCGCACCCCTCGGGGTCGCTCGGGCCCGACCGGACGGGGGCGTCGGCGAGCCTGCTCACCGCCGTCGCGGAGGCCGCGGCCGGGCTGCGCGACGGGCTCGAGGTGCACGGCGTCGACCACCCGACGCCCGACGGCACGGCCATGCGCGACTACGTGCACGTGGACGACCTCGCCGCCGGGCACGTCGCCGCCCTGGCGGCGCTCGGCGACGCCGAGGAGCAGCTGTCCACCTGGAACCTCGGCAGCGGCCGCCCCACCAGCGTGCTCGAGCTGGTCCGCGCCTTCGAGACCGCCACCGGGCGCACCGTGCCGTACCGCGTCGCCGCCCGCCGGGAGGGCGACGTCTCCGTGTCGTACGCCGACCCCGCCCGCGCGGAGGCCGAGCTCGGCTGGCGTGCCACCCGCGGCGTCGAGGACATCTGCCTCGACCTGTGGCGGTGGCACCAGCGCAACCCCACCGGGTACCCGACGTCCCTCGCGCCGTCCGCCCCGTGGCGCGGCGGCGTCGGCCACCGCCTGCGGCTCGTCTCCGCCGTGCCGGCCGCCGCGGCCTGGTAGCCGTCAGTCCTTCGTGTCGCGGTAGTACCGCAGCGCGCCGGGGTGCAGCTCGACCGGGTCGGTGAAGATCGCCCGCACCCGGTCGAGGTTCGCCGCCGACGGCACCTGCGCCGCGATCTGCGCCCGCGCGTCGAACAGCGTGGACACCAGGGTCTGCGCCTCGGCGTCGGGCATGTCGGCGCGCACCATGAGGAAGTTCGGCACCGCGAGCGTCTCGACCACCCGCGACGACCCGTACATGCCCTCGGGGACGATGCCGTGCCGGTAGCCGCTGCCGTACCGGGAGCGCACCTCCTCGACCAGGTCGCCCAGGGGCACGAGCCGCACCGGCACGTCGTCGGCGAGCGCCGTCAGGCCCGGGGTCCGCAGCCCGCCCGACCAGAAGAACGCGTCGATCTCGCCCGCGCGCAGCGCCTCGATCGAGCCGTCGAGGCCGAGCCTCGCGTCGGTGAGGTCCTCGGTGGGCACGTCCGCCGCCGCGAGCAGCCGGTGGGCGATGAGGGCCGTGCCCGACTGCGGCGCCCCGAGGGAGACGTCCTTGCCCCGGAGGTCGTCGATGCTGCGGATCCGGGAGCTCGCCGGCACCACGAGGTGCAGGAAGTCGTCGTACACGCGGGCCAGGGCACGGACGTCGAGCGGCTCGTCGAACTCGCCCCCGCCCGCGACGGCGTCCCGCGCGGCGTCGGCGGCGCTGAACGCCACCTGCGCCGTGCCGGCGTCGAGGCTCTCGAGGTTCTCCACCGACCCGCCCGACTCGTCGACCGCGACCGGCACGTCGTAACGGTCCTCGAGCACCTGCGCCAGCGCCGTGCCGTACGCGTGGTAGATGCCGGTCGAGCCGCCGGTCGCCACGGTGAGCGCGTCGGGGCGCTGCCCGTCCCAGGGGTCGCCGGCGGTGTCGTCGCCCACGCACGCGGCGAGCACCGGCAGCGCCACGAGCACCGTGACGACCAGCACCGCGAGGCGCGCCGCCGGGGAACGCCCCGCCCTCACGACGTCACCTCCGCGTCGACGGGCGCGCCGCCGACCGCCGTCGGCGCGGGCACGCACAGCCGCACCTCCAGGCCCCCACCGTCCGGCAGGCCCAGCCGCAGCCCGCCGCCGCCCGTGGCGAGCAGCTCCGACGCGATGGCGAGGCCCAGCCCCGAGCCGCGCACCGTGCTGTGACCGGGCGAGCGCCAGAACCGTTCCGCGAGCCGGTCCAGCTCCTCGGGCGGCACGCCCGCGCCGTGGTCGCGCACCACCACCTCGACGGCACCGGTGCCGGGCGTCCCGCCACCGGTCACCGTGACCTCGACGCGGCCGCCGTCGGGCGAGAACTTCACCGCGTTGTCCAGGACGGCGTCGAACGCGCACTCGAGCACGATCGGGTTCAGCTCGGCCCACGCGCCGTCACCCGGGTCGTCGAAGGTCAGCTCGCGCCCGACGGCGAGCAGCCGCCAGCTGTCCACGCGCCGCGCGACGAGGTCGGCGACGTCCAGCGGGTGGGCGCCCGCGGCCAGGTTCGCGTCGTCGGCCAGGAGCAGCAGGGCGTCGAGGATGTGCGCCATGCGGACCGCCTCCGCACGCACGTGCGCCACCTCGGTGGCGTGCTCGGGCGGCGTGGACAGGGCGAGGTCCTCGACGCGCAACATCAGCGCGTTGAGGGGGTTGCGCAGCTCGTGCGACGCGTTCGAGACGAACTCCTGCTGGCGGTGCATGGAGTGCTCCACCTGGGCGGCCATCGCGTTGAACCGGGTGATCACCTCGCGCAGCTCGGGCGGCCCGGTGGACGGCGGGATGCGGGCGTCGAGCCGCCCCCGGCCGATCTCGCCCATCGCGGTGTCGACGGCGCGCACCGGCCGCAGCACCCAGCCCGCGGTGCGGTGCGCGATGACGACCGCCAGCACGCACATGGCCAGCCCGGCCGCGACGAGGATGCCCCAGCTCGACCAGATGCTGCGGGAGATCTCCTCCGCGTCGGACACGGTGACGACGGCGCCCACGAGGTCACCGCCGTCGTACACGGGCTCGGCCACCACCACCCGGTCGGCCTTCCACGGCAGCGAGCTGAGGTCCGCCTCGCCGCGGCGGCCCGCGAGCGCCGCCTGCCGCTCGTCCACCTCCTGCGGGTCGAGCCCGTTGCTGGCCCACGTGGCGCCCGACTGGTCCACGACCGCGGCCGCCACCCCGTACACCTCGCGGTAGCGGTCCAGGTCGCCCTCGACGATCGTCGGGTCGTCGGCGGTCAGCGACTGCCGGGCCGTGATGACCAGGTAGCCCGCGTCCGCGAGCCGGTCGAGGTAGACCTCCTGCTGGTTCGCCCGCGCGACGTTGCCCGCGTACGCGGTGCCGAGCAGCGCCAGCACCAGCACGCAGGGCACGAACAGGATGATCGCCAGGCGGGTCCGCATCGGCCTCTACGCCCCCGTGCCCGCGGGCCCACCGCCGTCGGGCGCCGCCACCCGGTAGCCCACGCCGCGCACGGTCTCCACGACGTCGGGCTCGCCGAGCTTGCGGCGCAGCGACGCGACGTGCACCTCGAGGGTGCGGCCGAGGCCCTTCCAGCTGGAGCCCCACACGTCGCGCAGGATCCGTTCGCGCGTGAGCACCGAGCCCTGCTGGCGCACCAGCAGCGCGAGCAGGTCGAACTCCTTGCGTGTCAGCTCGACGACGGTGCCCACGGCCTCGCCCACCCGGTCGCCCACCGCGCCGGCCGTGCGCCGCACCTCGCGCCGCGCGAGGTCCACCACCAGGCCGCGGACGCGCACGCGCGCGTCGGCGGCCTCGGCGCGGGCGCCGTCCCACTCGCGGCCGCGGCCGCGGCGCATGACGGCGTCGATGCGGGCGAGCACCTCGCGCACGTCGTACGGCTTGGTCACGTAGTCGTCCGCGCCGAGCTCGAGGCCGCGGATGCGCGCGTCGAGCCGGGTGCGCGCCGTGACCATGATGATCGGGGTGTCCGAGACGCGGCGGATGCGGCGGCAGACCTCGAAGCCGTCGATGTCGGGCAGCGACAGGTCGAGCAGCACCATGTCGGTGCGCGGGCTCAGCTCGCGCAGGGCGGAGGCGCCGTCGCGGGCGCGGACCACCTCGTAGCCGTGCCGTCCGAGCACGGACACGAGCGCGCCGGCGACATGGTCGTCGTCCTCGACCACGAGCAGCTGCACGGGACCGTCCCTCCGTCGGGCGCCTGGAGCGCACAGGGTAGCGGAGCACCCGCCGGTCGGTCAGAGCCAGCCCACGCGACGGAAGACGCGGTAGAGCACCACGCAACCGACGGCCATGAGCACGAGCGCGAACGGGTAGCCGAGCAGCCAGTGGAGCTCCGGCATGTGGCGGAAGTTCATGCCGTAGATCCCGGCGACCACCGTGGGGTACACGAGGATCGCCGCCCACGCCGAGATCTTGCGCATGTCCTCGTTCTGCCGCACCGACACCTGGGACAGGTGCACCTGCAGCATGTCGGAGAGCAGGTCGTCGTGCGCGTCGAGGTGCCGGTCGATGCGCTCGACCGTCGACGCCACCCGCTCCAGCGTGCGCCGGTCGGCGACGACGCGGCGCTCGTCGGTGGTGAGCTCCGGCAGCTCCGCCGACACGGGCAGCAGCGCCCGCCGCGCCTCGGTGATCTCCCGCTTGAGGTCGTACAGGCGCTGCACCGGGTCCGCCGTCGTGCGGTCGAAGACGACGCGCTCGGTGTCCGCGACGGCGTCCCCGAGCGCCACCTCCACCTCGGACGCCACGCCCACCAGGCCCAGCACGACGGCGAGCGCCACCCGCTGCGCGCCCGACCCGTGCGTGGGGCCCGGCCCGCGGAGCCGGTCCATCGCGTGCTCGCGCACGCCCGCGCCACCCGCTTCGAACGTCAGCACCGCGTCCGGGCCGGCGAGCACGCCCAGCTCGCCCGTGTGCACCTGCCGGTCGTCCTCCGTGAACCAGACCGTCGGGGTCAGCACCGCCACCCAGTCGTCGTCGAGCCAGCGCACCGCGGCCGCCGGCCGCCTCGGCACGTCCCTCGCGACCACGTGCACCTGCGCGAGCCGCTCCCGCAGCGCCGGGTCGATCTCCTGCGCCGCGGCGAGGAACGCCTCCTTGTCCGTGACGTGCAGCCAGCGCGCCGGGTGGTCGTCGTCCGCGGTCGTCACCGGCGCGCCGTGCGTCCCGACGAACCACTCGCCCGCCCGCGTCCCCTCGTCCGTCACACCCGCATTCTCGGACGAACCTGCCCGAAGGGCGCGGTGGGCGCGTGCCCGGGGCGATCCACGGGCCGCCGACCCGAGCGTCAGGCGGCGGCGGGGACCCCGTCGTCGACCGGACGGGCGGCAGCGGCTCGCGACGCGACGAGCGCCGCGCCGGCTCCGGCGGCGACGAAGATCGCACCCAGCGCGAGCCAGCCGGGGGTGCCGAACCGGATGGGCAGCGCGGTGACGACGACGGGCGCGGCCATGCCGGCGAGCGCGTAGCCGGTCTGCGACAGGCCCTGGTAGGCGCCGGCGCGGCGCGGGTCGGCGAGCTCGAACGCCATGCCCCAGCCGCCGGCCTCGGACAGCACCTCGCCGAGCGAGTGCGCGACGGCGGCGAGCAGCAGCAGCGCGGTCGCGGCGACGAGGCTGCCGTGCCCGGCCGCCGCGTACAGCACGCAGGCGCCGGCCAGCAGGAGGGTGCCGCGACGCACGGCCCGGCCGGCCGCCCGCACCTCGTGCGTGCCGCGGGACGCGCGGACCTGCAGCAGGGCCACCAGCGCCGTGTTGACCACCAGCAGCGCGGACACGACGGCGGTCGGGGCGTCGGTGGTCGCGACCCACAACGGCACGCCCACGGTCATGACGCCGAACTGCATGGCCACGACGGCGTTGAGCACGACGCCGGCGACGTACGTGCGGTCGCGCAGCGGGTGCATCCCGGGCGCGGCCCGGTGCACGGGGTCGGCGGCCGCGGCGGCGTCCGGGGTGTCGGCGACGGGCGCGTCGGCGATCATCCGCGCGGCCAGCTCGGGCACGCGGCGCGGCAGCCGGACGAGCGGCACGACGGCGCCGAGCAGCAGCACCGCCGTCGCGACCATCGCGGTGCGGTAGGCGGACGCGGTGTCCACCAGGAGCGCGACGGCAGCGGCGAGCGTGCCGAGCCCGATGAGCACGTTCGTCACGACGCGCAGCCGGGCGCGGACGTCCACGCGCTCGGGACCGGTGAACCACCGGGCCAGCAGCGCCTGCCGGGCGGTGGACTGCACCCCGCGTCCGGCGCTGACGACGACGGCGACGGCGGTGAAGCTCACCGCGTCGGAGGTGAACGAGTACGCCGCCAGCGCCAGCGCCTGTGCGAGCAGGCCCCACACCTGCACACGGTGCGCGCCGCGCCGGTCCGACCAGCGCCCGGCGAGGTACGACCCGAGCACGCCCGCGCCGCCGGCGATGCCGAGGCCCAGCCCGACGGTGGTCGCGGGCAGCCCGACCACGCGCGTGAAGTACAGGACGGAGACGGTGTAGAAGATCCCCGTCGACGCGGCGAACGCCATGGTCGAGACGGTGAGGGCGCGCGCCACGGGGTCCCGCGGCAGGAGGGTCTGGATCACGGCACCAGTAGGGACCCGTCCGTCCGTACCCGGAACGGATGTAGCGCTGGCCTACATCTATGCTCACACCGTGGGACGGAGCCGCTGATGGGCTGGATGCACTACGAGCTGGCGGGCATGGACCTCGCCGACGTCCGGTTCGCCGTCTCCCCGCTGAACGAGCTGGTGCTGTCGCTGCGCGCGTGGCGCGACCCCGGCCGCTTCCCCGTGCACCTGCCGTGGCTGCGCCGCGTGCAGGAGGCCCGGCCGACCCTCGACGGCGAGATGCTGCTCGCGCTGACCAACGAGGTGATGTGGACGCCGGACTTCCTCACGCCGCGCCCGGGCAGCCCGCTCACCCGCCTCGACGACGAGCTCGCCGGCGTGGCCGGCGTCGACGACGCCGTGGTCGCGCACGACCTCGCCGCGGTGCACCCGGGCGGCCTGCCCGCTCCGCTGCGCGGCCCGCTCCCCCGCGTGCGGCGCCGGATGCTCGACGCGCTCACCGGCTACTGGGACGCCTGCTTCGCGCCCGTCTGGCCGCGGATGCGTGCCGTGCTGCAGGCCGACGTCGTGCACCGCGGCACCGTGATCTCGGCGCGCGGCGCGGGCGCGATGTTCGCCGACCTCTCCCCTCGGGTCTCGTTCGCCGAGGGCGTGGTGAGCGTCCGCCTGGGGACGCTCAGCGGCGAGCACCGCCGCTCCACCACCGGGGCGGGGCTCACGCTCGTGCCCACGCTGTTCACCCGGGCGGCGTCCGCCCCGATCTCGCCGGCCGAGCCGCCGATGATCATGTACGGCGCGCGCGGCACGGGCACGCTGTGGCAGGCGGAGCGGCACGTGGCGGACCGCGCCCTCGTCGCCGTCCTGGGCCGCGTGCGGGCGGGCCTGCTCACCGCGCTGGAGCACCCGGCGTCGTCCACCGAGCTGGCCCGCCGCCTCGACGTGACGACCAGCGCCGTCAACCAGCACCTGCGCGTCCTGCGCGACGCCGGCCTGCTGACGTCGGCCCGCGCCGGCCGCTCCGTGCTGTACCTGCGCTCCGAGGTGGGCGACGCCCTGGCGGGCGGCGGCCGCGAGGCCCGGTGACCCACCCCACAGCCTGAGCTCCCGCATCCCGACAGTTTCCCGACGCCGCGTTGGTATCGTTCCCGACATGACGTCGGCAACTGGTGCCGGCGCGGAAGGGAGCACGATGTTTCTGGCGTGGCGCGAGCTGGTGTTCGCGCGGGCACGGTTCGGCCTGATGGGGGGTGTCGTCGCCCTCGTCGCGATCCTCGTCGTCATCCTCTCGGGGCTGTCCTCGGGGCTAGTGAACGACGGCGTCTCCGGGCTCAAGAAGCTTCCCGTGACGGCGTTCGCCTTCGACGAGGGCACCCCCGTCGACTCGGCGTTCTCCCGCAGCACGGTGGAGCGGGACCAGGGCTCACGGTGGGCCGAGGAGGACGGCGTCGCCGACGCCGCGCTGTTCGGCAACCAGCTCGTCAACGCGGAGGGCCCGGACGGCGAGGCGGTCGACCTGGCCCTCTTCGGCGTCGACCCCGACTCGTTCCTCGCGCCCGCGCCCGACCTCGTCGCGCAGGGCGAAGGTCTCGCGCAGGACGACGGGATCGTCGTCAGCGAGACCGTCACCGACCTCGGGCTCGGGGTCGGCGACACGGTGACGGTCGACCGGCTCGGCACCGAGCTGACGATCGTCGGCGTGCTCGACGGCCAGCACACCTACGGGCACGTGGACGTCGCGTACGTCCCCCTCGCCACCTGGCAGGAGATCCACGCCGGCGCCGGACCCGGCGACGAGGTGCGCCCCGAGGCCTACGACGAGGCGACCGCCGTCGCGCTCGCGGAGTCCGACGGGGCGGACCTCGACCTCGCGGCCGCCGGTGCCGGCACCGGGACCGCCGCCGTGCCCCTCGAGGACTCGTTCGAGGGCTCGCCGGGGTACGCGGCCGAGACCCTCACGCTCGACCTCATCCAGACGTTCCTGTACGCCATCTCCGCCCTCGTGGTCGGCGCGTTCTTCACGGTGTGGACCATCCAGCGCCGGCACGAGATCGCCGTCGCGCGCGCCATGGGCGCCCGCTCGGGCTACCTGGTGCGCGACGCCCTGGGGCAGGCCGCGGTCGTCCTCGTCGGCTCGACCGCGGTGGGCGTCGCCGTCGGCGTCGGGTTCGGCGCGCTCCTGACGTCCACCCCCATGCCGTTCTCGCTCGAGCCCGTGCCGGTGGCGGCCGCCGCCGCGCTGCTGGTCGTGCTCGGCCTCCTCGGCGCGGCCGCCGCCGTCGGCCGCATCGCCCGCGTCGACCCGCTCACCGCCCTCGGAGGACAGCGATGACCCAGCCCGCACCCACCACGACGACCACCGCCACCGCGCGGCCCTCCGCCGCAGGCGACGGCCTCCGCCTGACCGACGTCGTGCTCACCCTCGGCGACGGCGACACCACCGTCGTCGCGCTCGACCACGTCGACCTCGCCGTCCCGGCGGGCGAGCTGCTCGCCGTCGTCGGCCCGTCCGGCGCCGGGAAGTCGAGCCTGCTCGCCGTCGCCGGGGCGCTGACCCGGCCCGACTCCGGCACCGTCCAGGTGGACGGCGTGGACGTCGGCCCCCTCTCCGGCTCCGGTCAGGCCCGGCTGCGGCGCGAGCGGATCGGCTTCGTGTTCCAGTCCGGCAACCTCCTGCCCGCGCTCACCGCCGTCGACCAGCTGCGGTTCGCCCTGCACGCCACGGGGCGCAAGGTCGCAGGCTCTGCGCGGTCGCCGCTCGAGCTCCTGGAGCAGGTCGGCATGGCGCACAAGGCCGGCCGCCGGCCGCACGAGCTGTCCGGCGGCGAGCGCCAGCGCGTCGGCATCGCCCGCGCGCTGGTGACGGCCCCGGCCCTCCTCCTCGTCGACGAGCCGACCGCGGCGCTCGACCGGGCGCGCAGCCATGACGTCGTCGAGCTCCTCGCGGCCGAGACGCACGACCACGGCGTCGCGACCGTGATGGTCACCCACGACCACGACGTCCTGGAGCACTGCGACCGGGTGGTGCGGATGGAGGATGGGAGACTGGTCGACTGACCGTCACGCCCCGGGCCCGCGGGCCCGGGGCACCCGCGAGGAGGAGTGCCCGTGCCGCGCATCAGCGCCCCCACCGTCGTCGAGCACCGCGCGGCGCAGCAGCGGGCGCTCCTCGACGCCGCGCGTGCCCTCCTCGCCGAGACCGGCCGACCGCCCACGTTCGCGGCGCTCGCCGAGCGCTCCGGCCTCGCGCGGCCGAGCATCTACCAGTACTTCCGCTCCGCCGACGACCTCCTGCGCGCGATGGTCGAGGACGTCTTCCCCCGCTGGGCGGCGACGGTCGCGAGGGCCATGGACGACGCCGACGACGACGCCGGCCGGGTCCTCGCCTACGCGCGGACCAACCTCGAGCTCGTGGCCGAGGGCGAGCACGCGCTCGCGACCGCCCTGGCGAGCGCCGGCCCCGCCCCCGCGGTGGCGCAGGGCACGAAGGCCATGCACGGCGAGCTCCTGCGCCCCCTGGTCGACACCCTGCACGCGCTCGAGGTGCCGCACCCCGGCCGCACCGCCGAGCTGGTCAACGCCGTCGTCAACGCCGCGTCGCGGATGCTCGAGTCCGGCGCCCCGTTCGACGAGGTCTGGGGCAGCGTCGAGGAGCTCCTGACGCCGTTCGTCGCCCGGCACGGGCACGGCGGCGCCGCGACCTCCTGAGCCTCAGCCGGTCACGCGCGCCAGGTGCGCGTCGAGCACGTCGAGCGCCCAGCCGGCGTCGGCGTCGGGCTCCTGGCGCACGACGTGCAGCGCGATCCCGTCGACGAGCGCGTGCAGCCCGCGCACCTCGACGTCGGACGGCGGGCCCCCGGCGAGGGTGGCGAGCGCCCGCGCGCACACGTCGCGGATGGCGTCCTGCGCGGCGCGGTGCCCGTCGCGCAGGGCGGGGTCGGTCATGGCCGCGGTCCCGAGGGCCAGGTAGGCCTCCATCTCGGTGCGCCGCTCGGCGTCGAGCGGGAGGAGCTGCGCGAGCACCGCGCGCGACCAGCCGTCGCCCTCCTCGACGGCGTCCACCCGCTCCTGCAACCGTTCCAGCACCAGCGCGACGGCGCGCTCGCGCACGCTGGCCACGGTGGGGAACGTGTAGCGCAGGGAGCTCTGCGGCAGGCCGGCCTCGGCGGCCACGTTGCGGACGGAGAGGGCCTCGAGGCCGTCGCGCACGAGGACGCGCCACGCGGCCTCGGACACCTGGCGGCGGCGTTCGTCACGGTCGAGCTTCTGGGGCACCCGCCCATGTTCGCACAGTCGTGCAAAGTGTGCTAGAACTGTCTTCGCACGATCGTGCGAAGACCTTCCAGCAGATCCCGACCGAGGGGAAGTGAGAGCCGTGGACTGGCTGATCCTCATCGCCGCCGGCGTGATGGAGGCCGTGTGGGCGACCGCGCTGGCCGCGTCGCGCGGCTTCAAGCGCCCGGTGCCGACGACGGTGTTCGTCGTCGGACTGGCCCTGAGCATGTGGGGCCTCGCGCACGCGATGCTCACGATCCCCGTGGGCACCGCCTACGCGGTGTGGGTGGGCATCGGCGCGGTGCTCACCGTGCTGGTCGCCATCGTGCGCGGCGACGAGCGGCTGACGGTCGCGCGCGCCCTGCTGCTGGTCGGCCTGGTCGGGTCGGTCGTGGGACTCAAGGTGGTGAGCTGACATGAGCGCGAAGAACACGAGCACCATCGCCTGGGGCGTGCTGCTGGCCAGCGCCGTCCTCGAGGCGGTCTGGGCCACCGCCCTGCACGCGAGCCGCGGGTTCACCGTGCCCGCCGACACAATCGTCTTCGTCGTCGCCCTGTCGCTGAGCATGCTCGGCCTGGGCTACGCCGCGAAGCACATCCCGATCGGCACCGCCTACGCCATCTGGACGGGCGTCGGCGCCGCGCTGACGGTCGCGTGGGCGATGGTCAGCGGCACGGAGACCGCGTCGCTGCTCAAGGCGCTGTTCCTCGTCGGCATCATCGGCTGCGCCATCGGCCTCAAGGTGGTCGGGCACGACGACGAGGGCGCGGAGGAGCGCGAGGTCAGCGCCGGTGGACCACCTGAGCCGCGGCCTGGTCGCGGGGCATGAGCAGCACCTGGTCGACGTTGACGTGCGCCGGGCGGGTGGCGATCCACGCCACCGTCTCGGCGACGTCCTCGGCCGTGAGCGGCTCGACCCCGGCGTAGACGGCGTCGGCCTTCTCCTGGTCGCCCTTGAAGCGGACCAGGGAGAAGTCGGTGTGCACCATGCCGGGGTCGATCTCGCTGACGCGCACCGGCTGGCCCAGCAGCTCCAGGCGCAGCACCCGGGTCAGCGCGGCCTCGGCGTGCTTGGCCGCGTTGTACCCGGCGCCGCCCTTGTAGGGCTCGCGCCCCGCGATGGAGCCGATGGTGATGACCTGCCCGTCGCCGCTGGCGACCAGGCTCGGCAGCAGCGCCTTCGTGACGCGGACGGTGCCGAGCACGTTGACGTCGTACATGCGCTGCCAGTCGGCGAGGTCGGCGTCGGCCACCGACTCCGTCCCCAGCGCGCCGCCCGCGTTGTTGACGAGCAGGTCGCAGCGTCCGAGCCGCTCGTCGACGGCGGCGGCGAACGCCGCGACGGACGCGTCGTCCGTCACGTCGAGCGGGATCGCCGTGCCGCCGGTCTCGGCCGCCACCTGCTCGAGCCGGTCCATGCGGCGGGCGCCGAGGACCACGTGGAAGCCCGCCGCCGCGAGGGCGCGGGCACTGGCGGCGCCGATCCCGCTACTGGCTCCGGTGACGACGGCGACGCGGGTGGGGACAGGCATGAGGGAGTCTCCTCGGAGCGGGGATGCCGGTCGGCACGGCGTCGACCTCGGGCTCTCCCGATCGTAGTGGCCGACGCCGTGCCGTTCCGTGCCGCGAGCGGACGTCTCAGCCGTTGAACGCAGCCGGGTGCGGCCCGGTGCGACCGTCGCGCTCCAGCCCGTCGATGGCGGCGAGCTCGGCGTCCGTCAGGTCGAAGCCGAAGACGTCGAGGTTCGCGGCGATGCGCGCGGGTGTCACGGACTTGGGGATGACGACACGCCCCTGCTGCAGGTGCCAGCGCAGCACCACCTGGGCGGGCGTCACGCCGTGCGCGCGGGCGGCGTCGACCACGGGCGCGTCGCCCAGGACGGCGCCCTGCGCCAGCGGGCTCCACGCCTCGGTCACCGCGCCGTGGCGGGCGTTCGCGGCGACGGTCGCGCGGTTCTGCAGCGCGGGGTGCAGCTCCACCTGGTTCACGACCGGGGTGCTGCCGCCCAGCGCGGCCACGCGGTCGAGGTGCTCGGGCAGGAAGTTGGAGACCCCGATCGACGTCGTGAGGCCGGCGTCGCGCAGGTCCTCCAGGCCCTGCCAGGCGTCGAGGTAGTCGTCCGTGGCGGGGGTGGGCCAGTGGACGAGGTACAGGTCCACGTGGTCGAGGCCGAGCTTCTCGAGGCTCTCCTCGAGGCCCTCGCGGGCCGCAGCGCGGCCGAGCCTGTCGATCCACAGCTTGGTGGTGACGAACAGCTCGTCGCGGGCGACGCCCGACTCGGCCAGGGCGCGGCCCACGCCGCGCTCGTTGCCGTAGACGGCGGCCGTGTCGATGCTGCGGTAGCCCGCCTGGAGCGCGGCGCTCACCGCGGCCGTGGTCTCGGCGTCGGGCACCTGGAAGACGCCGAAGCCGAGCTGGGGCATGGTGCGGCCGTCGGCGAGCGTGACGGTGGGGACGTTCGCGGTCATGGGAGTGGTCCTTCCGGTGGTGCGGGGCTGAGGTTCAGGAGGGTGGGGTCAGACGGCGGCGGGCGCGAGCTCGCGGTCGGCGTCGCGCGCCGGGGCGAGCTCGCCGCCCCGGGTGCGCACGGCGACCAGGAGGACGCCGAGCCCGGCGACCGTGACGACCGCGCCCACCCAGAGAGGCGAGGTGTAGCCGGCGCCGGCGGCGAGGGCGAGGCCCGCGGCCCACGCGCCGAACGCGTTGCCGACGTTGAACGCGGCGATGTTGGCGCCGGAGCCGAGCGTCGGCGCCGCGTCCGTGTACCGCATGATGCGCGTCTGCAGCGCGGGCACGGTGGCGAAGCCGAAGCCGCCCATGAGCAGCAGGCCGACGACGGTCGCGACCTGGCTCTGCGCCGTGAGCGCGAAGAGGACGAGGACGACGGCCAGCACGGCGATCACGGTGACGAGCGACCGGACGAGGTTGCGGTCGGCGGCCCGGCCGCCCAGCACGTTGCCCGTGACGGTGCCGACGCCGAAGACGACGAGGAGCCACGGGACGGCGGCGCTGCTGAAGCCGCTCACCTCGGTGAGCGTGAACGCGATGTAGCTGAAGGCGCCGAACATGCCGCCGTAGCCGAGCACGGTCACCGCCATGGACAGCCAGACCTGGCGGCCGCGGAAGATGCGGAACTCCGTGAGGACCGACCCGGTGGAGCGGTGCTCCGTGCGCGGCACGAGCACGGCGATGCCGATCAGACCGAGCACGCCGACCGCGGTGACGGCCCAGAACGTGGCCCGCCAGCCCGCCGCCTGGCCGAGGAACGTGCCGAGCGGCACCCCGGCGACGTTCGCGACAGTCAGACCGGCGAACATGATCGAGATGGCGGCCGCGCGACGGTTCGCGGGCACGAGGTCGGCCGCGACGACCGCGCCGATCCCGAAGAACGCGCCGTGGCACAGTGCCGCGACGACCCGGCCGACCATCGTCATGCCGTACGTGGGGGCGACGGCGCACAGCAGGTTGCCGACGATGAACAGGACCATGAGCAGCAGGAGGGCCCGCTTGCGCGGCATGCGGGACAGCGCCGCGGTCATGGCGATGGCTCCGACGGCGACGGACAGGGCGTAGCCGGAGATGAGGTAGCCGGCCACCGGCTCGGTGACGCCGAAGTCGGCGGACACCTCCGGCAGCAGGCCCATGATGACGAACTCGGTGAGTCCGATGCCGAAGCCCCCGAGGGCGAGGGCGTACAGCGCGGCAGGCATCGAGGCCTCCAGGGTGGGGAGCGGGGAACGTTGCGCGTGCACTAGTTGCACGCGCAACGTTCTAGATAGTTGCACACGCGCTATATCGGCGCAAGGCGCTATGCTGTGACCCGGACGACGGGCCGCCACGGGCCCGCGAGGAGGCCGACATGGGAATCGCCGACGACGCCGTCGAGATCCGCGCGCGCGGCTGGCGCACGCTCGCCGCGCTGCACGGGCTGATCGAGACGGACCTGGAGCGCGCGCTGCAGAAGGAGCACCAGCTCTCCGTCGTGGAGTTCACCGTGCTCGACGCGCTGAGCCGCCAGGACGGCTGGCACATGCGCATGCAGCAGCTCGCGCGTGCCGCCGCGCTGTCCAGCAGCGCCACGACGCGCCTCGTCACCCGCCTCGAGGACCGCGGCCTGCTCACGCGCATCCTGTGCGCCGACGACCGCCGCGGCATCTACACCGAGCTCACGCCCGCCGGCCGGGCCCTGCTGACGAAGGCCCGGCCCACGCACGACCGCGCGCTCGAGGACGCCCTCACGCGCGCCGAGAACATCCCGGAGATCGCGCCGCTCGCGTCGTCGCTGCACGAGGTCGCCGCGGTCTGATGGCCCACGGCCCGGGCGTCAGCCCTGCGGCCCGTACAGCCGCACGTCGACGCCGTCGAGCTCCCCGAGCGCGGCCACGATCCGCGGGCGCACCACGCCCCAGTCGAGTCCGCCGAGCCCGGCACCGAGGGCGGGCACAGCGACCGACCGGATCCCGTGCCGCCGGATCACCGCGGCGAGGTCGACGAGGCCGTCGTCGACGAAGGCCAGGCGCGACGCGGAGCGCCAGTGCTCCTTGGTCGGGAAGCTCACGACGAACCGCGGGCCGGAGTCCGCGCCGGTCTCCCACACATGCATCCGCCCCACACGCACCTCACCGGAGCGGCAGGCCTCGCGGTAGTCGTCGAACATCGCCGGGTAGGCGCGGCGGAACTGCAGGGCGAGCCCCTTGCCCATCACGCCGACCGTGTTCACCGCGTTGACCAGCGCGTCGACGTCCGCCGCGAGCAGGTCACCGCTCGCCTCGCTGATCACTGCCCGTCCCGTCACCCGCCCAGGGTGCCAGCAGGGACCGACAGCGATCTCAGGCGCCGCGCGGGAGTCCCGCGGTGGCGAGCAGGTCCTCGTGCAGCTCCATCCACACCCCGTGGACGGAGGCCGTGCCCAGGCCGGCCACGCGCGCGCCGTCGCCGGCCCGCGCCGCGGCCAGGGCGTCGTCGAGCCGCAGGTCGTAGCCGGCGAAGCGGGCGAGCTCGCCCGCGAGCCCGGCGAGCACCGGGCGCACGCCGTCGACGACGTCGGCGAGCTCGGCGAGCACGCGGCCGTCCCACGACGCGTCCCGGTGGTCGTTGACGTCGAGCCGGCCGCCGTCCGCGGGCCGCAGCTGCCAGTCGGTGCACGCCCTGAGCAGCCGGGCGTTCAGCGGGTCGAACGCGGTGACCGCCTCGCGCACGACGGCGGCGGCACGGCCGGTCGGGTCGGCGGCCAGCTCGGCGGCGAGGCGGCGCTCGTCCTCGGCCCGCCCGCGCCCGGTGAGGGACCAGCCGCCGGTCCCGGCGAACTCCGCCCAGGTCACGTGCCCGAACGCCTCGAGGTCCAGCAGCAGCTCGCGGGCGACCTCCGCCGCGAGCCCCGACCGCTCGGCCACGGCCCCGTCGTCCGCCGTGCCCCGCACGCGGACGGCGTGCAGCACGAGGAACTCGGGCTCCGACGCACGGCTCACGGCGACTCCCCCGCACCGGCGGACCGTGCGACGAGCCGGTCGAGCCGCTGCTGCACGGCCTGCGGGGAGCCGAGACCCAGCGCCGACGCCATCCGCCCCCACGTGTGCCCGGCGGCGCGGGCGGAGAAGAGCGCCGCCGTCTCGAGCTGTTCCGCCTCGGCGCGCGCGGCGGGCACGAGCGCCAGGGCGGCGAGCGCCCCGGCGGCGTCCTGCTCGGGCGTGAGCTCCCCGCGCGCGGACCGCCACAGGTAGTGGCGCACGAGGTCCGTCGCCGACGGCGGCACGGACGCCGGCTGCCACGGCCGCGGCGCGAGCGCGTCGGCACCCAGGTCGAGCAGCACGCGGCGGGCGCCGGCCTCGGCGCGCGCGGCGCCCTCGTCGGCGTCGTGAGGCTTGCGGTCCATGCGGAGACCGTGCACCATCAACGAACTGTTGTCAACGATATGTTGAGCAGCGCCGACGTCGGTCCCTGCGTGCCGCCGTCGGTGAGCTCGCGAACGACGTCCAGGGACGGAGGTGCGGCGTGGAGCCTGTCGTGCCGCTCGACGACGCGGCCCCGGCGCACGGCGGCAAGGCCGCCGCGCTCGGCGTGCTGCGGCGGGCCGGGCTGCCGGTGCCGGACGGCTTCGTCGTCCCGGCCTCCCTCGACGGTGACGGCCTCGTCGCCGCCGTCGACGGTGCGCTCGACACGCTCGGGCGACACGCGCCCGTGGCGGTGCGGTCGTCGGCGTCGGACGAGGACGGCGCCCGCGCGTCGGCTGCCGGGCAGTACGCCACGGTGCTCGGCGCCGTCGGCACGGACCGCGTCGTCGAGGCGGTCCGAGCCTGTCGCGCGTCGGCGGCGGGCCCGCGCGCCACGGCCTACCGGTCCGCGACGTCCGGCCTGCACACCCCTGCCGACGTCTCGGTCGTCGTGCAGCGGCTGGTCGACGCGCGCGCGGCGGGCGTGCTGTTCACGGGCGACGGGCGCGCCGTCGTCGAGGCCTCGTGGGGGCTGGGCGAGAGCGTGGTGCAGGGCGCCGTCGGCCCCGACCGCTGGACCGTCGCCGACGGCCGCGTCGTCGAGCACCGCACCGGCGACAAGCGCACCCGCGTCGACCGCGCGCGTACCGGACCGGGCGCCGGCACGACCACCCGCGACGTCCCGGCGTCGGAGCGTGACCGCCCCTGCCTCGACGACGACACCGTGCTGCGCCTCGCCGCGCTCGGACAGCGGGTCGCCGACCTGCGCGGCGGGCCGCAGGACGTCGAGTGGGCGGTGGACGACGCGGGCACGGTCTGGCTCCTCCAGGCCCGACCCGTCACCGCGGCCCTCCCCGAGCCGCCCGCGGAGCGTGGTGGGCGCGCAGACGTGCTGCGGGGCACGGGGGCCAGCGGCGGCCGGGCGAGCGGGCCGGCGCGGGTGGTGCACGGACCGGACGGCTTCGCCGCCGTGCAGCCCGGCGACGTGCTCGTGTGCCGCGAGACGGACCCCGCGTGGACGCCCCTGTTCGGCGTCGTCGCCGCCGTCGTCACGGAGACGGGCGGGCTGCTGTCGCACGCGGCGATCGTCGCGCGCGAGCTGCGGCTGCCCGCCGTGCTCGGCGTGCCCGCCGCGACCGATGTCCTGCGCGATGCCCCGACGGTGACGGTCGACGGCGACACGGGCACGGTCGCGACCCCCTGACCTGGACACGGGCTGGACGCCCCGTGGACGCGCTCGCCCGCTCGTGGAAGCATCCGGCCATGACGACGACGGCGTCCCCTCGGGGCACCTCCACGGGGGCAGGGCGGCCCGTCGAGCACGCCCTCGGCCCGTTCCCGCCCGACCGCCCGCCGGCGGCGTGGGGACTGCGCGTGCTGGCGACGCTGCTCGACTCCGCGATCGTGGCGGCGGTGGTCTTCCTCGCGACGGGCGCCGCGCCGACGCTCGCCGCGCTCCCCGGCCTGGGCAAGCCCGGCGGGACCGGCGGCGCGGCCTGGACGGCCGGCACCCTGCTGGCGCTCGGGATCCTCCAGGCGTACACGGGCGCGACGCCGGGCAAGCGGGTGGCGCACGTCGCGGTGGTCGACGACCGCACCGGCCGCCCGATCGGGCTGCTCGGAACGGTGCTGCGCTGGTTCGCGCACATGCTCGACGCGATCCTGCTGATCGGCTACCTGCGCTCCGCGTTCCGGAAGGACGGCCGCACCTTCGCCGACTCGCTGCTCGGCACCGTCGCCGTCCGCACCACGGCGCCCCCGGCGCATCCGCTCGTGGCCCGGCTGCGGGCCTCCCGCGACCGGCACGCGCCCTGGCTGCGCTGGCCGCGACCCGTCACCGGCGGCGTCGCACTCGTGCTGTGCGCGGCAGCAGCCGCGGCGAGCCTCGTGGCGGGCACGGGCTCGCAGACCGAGGGTCCCGTCGCCATCGGGGTGTGCGAGTACACGGACGAGAGCGTCGACGTCACCGCGTCGGCGACGATCGTCGCGCAGCGCACGGAGAGCTGGGAGTCACGGCTGGGCATCCGCCGCAACGGGACGGCGACGTGGCGCCTCGGCGCGCGGTGGACCGTGCCCGCGGCCTGGCCGACGCAGCCCACCGGCACCCCCACGCTCGAGGCCCGCGCCGCCGACGACGAGCCCGCCACGACCGCCACCGACGACGGCGACGCGGTCTGGGCCGACGAAACCTGGCCGGAGGCGTCGCAGGACACGGCCGGCGGCACCCCGACGACGCTCCGGTCGGAGACCCTCGTGAGCCACGACGACCTCGCCGACGGGTGGGTCTCGACCTCCCTCGCCGAGGTCGGGGAGTGCGGCGCGGGACTCGCTCGCCCGCTCGACGCCGACCCCGCCCCCTGACGCGACGTCAGGGCCGGAACGTCGTCTGCCCGTGCGGCGACTTGGCGAACGCGAGCACCTTGTCGACCACCACGCGGTAGACGAGCGCGCGCTGGCCGTGCGGGTCGAAGGACTCGTCGTCGTTCTCGAAGTCCCAGGCGTCGCCGTACTTGGCGCGGAAGCCGTCGGCCAGCCGACGCAGCTCGGGGCCGCCGGTGGCGCGGACGACGACGCCCTCCACGACGACGTCGAGGCCGGCGTCCCACTCCGGGGTCCCGATCGTCACGGCGACGTGCGGGCTGTGTGCGAGGTTGTGGGCCTTCTGCTCGCCGGGACCGGTGCAGAAGACGAAGCCGTCGTCGGTCCACAGCCCGACGAGGGGCGTGACGTGCGGGCGGCCGTCCGCCCGGACCGTGGACAGCCAGAACACCTCCGCCCGCGTCAGCACGGCAACCGTCTCCGACCACGGACGGGCGGTCGCGTCCTTGTCGCTGTAGCCGGGGTGCAGCTCGGCGATGGGCTGGTGTCCGGACACGGTGACCTCCTCCTGAGCGGGTCCTGAAAGGGATCGTGCCTGCGAAGTGTGGACCGCGCACCCGCTCCGAATTCATCGGTGCGGGGCTAGGCTCGGAAAGCTGGAAAGTGATCGGGCGGCGAGCAGGAGAGCACGGAATGACGACGGTGCCGGGGCGCAGAAGCAGTACGTTCACCAGACTGCTGCGGCACGGTTTCACCGACCCGTCCGCCGCTGAGGGGGGGTGGGAGAGGGTGGATC
>NZ_JBHVSQ010000028.1:0-33067 GCF_042885055.1 Isoptericola sp. NPDC058082
CACGCGCACTGCATCTCGGCGTCCAGCTCGTAGTCCCACGCCCGACCCAGGCACGCCCGGTGCTTGCCCGCCAGGCAGTCGGGGTCGAGGGGGGGTACTCCTCGACGGCAGGGGGTGGGGGGTCATCGTGCGGCCGAGGGGTGGGGCCTCCTCGCTGCGAGGGGGAGGGGCGCCATGCGTTCTCCGATCAGGTCGGCGTAAGGTGCGCCGCACGAGGGCCGGTGCGACGAAGGAGTGCGGCGATGGTGGACAAGCTCGACGACGTGTGGGCCACGCGGGACTACCCCGTTCTCAGGGAGGTCACTCGACGGTTCGACTCCGGCGAGTCCATGCCCGCCCTGAGCTCGGTCGCGGACACCCTGGACATGCCTCTTGATCAGGTGAAGCTCGCGACGGCGGCCCTCACTCGGCGCGGCCTCGTCGAGACGTTCAACACGGCGGGTGGGCCGAGCAGGTATGCCCAGGTCTCGGGCGACGCGTACTTCCTGACCGGGCTGCACCCGTCGAGCGACGACGCCGTCAGTGCGCTCGTCGAGGCGCTGCGCCAGGCTGCGGACCGCGTCGACGATCCCGACGAGCGGTCGCGCCTCCGTCGCCTCGCCGATGGCGTGCTTGGCGTCTCGACGGATGTGATCGGTGCGGTGCTCGGCGCCGTCGCCACGCGCGCCGCGGGTCTCTGACCACCAGACGCTCACGCAGTTCTCCATCGTGGGCTGAGGCCGACGCCTGCCGGCCGGGGTTCGGGGTCGGGGTCGAACGGTGCGCGGTTCTGGCGCCGGCCGTTGCACGGGTCGTTGTGCGCGGGGCGCAGGTTGGCCGGGTCGTCGGTGCCGCACCTCGAGCGCGGGATCACGTGGTCGGCGCTGTCCGCACCGGCCTTGCCGCGCAGCCAGCACACGGTGCCCTGCGTGGCGAGCACGGCCCGCGTCACGCGCGTGGCGTACGTGCCGCGCCAGCACGGCAGCCCGACCAGGTGCTGCTTCCTGCACCGGCCGCACACGGGCGCGAGCTCCTCGGTCATGGCGCGTGCGACGTCGCGCGACGTCGCACCGTGTCGCTAGCGCACGGCGCTAGGGGAGCACCGGGTACTCGTCCGGCTCGCAGGCGCGACAGGGGCGCAGTCCATCGATGGACTGCACGCCGCGCCAACCGGTCGTGTCCGGGTACTGCATTAGGCGCCCGCAGTCGTTGCGGTGCACCGTCCCGGTCTTGTACACGACGTACGGCCCCAGAGGTGCGAACAGTTCCTTGGCTCGCCGACGGCGTTCCTGCGCCTCCGCGACCTCTCGCGCCATCTGCTCCTGCTGGACGAAGTCGTCCAGGGAGACGGGAGGCCTGCACACCGTGCAGACGACCGACCCGCGCGGCACGACGTCCAGGCCGACCCAATCCAGCGAGTTGACTACCTGCCCGACGAGCGTCGGGCAGGTGGCGCGGTGAACTGGCATCTGCAAGGGTCCGCGGTCGTCGTCGCCCCACCGCGAGCGAACGTACGAGCCGAGCGTGGTGGGATCGATCGTGGCTGCCGAGGCCCGAGCTTCTTCGCGGGCGGCCGCGACCATGAGTCGCGCGCGGGTGTCCGGCGGGATCTCCAGGTGCTCCATGCACCGCGGGCACACCGGCATCGATCGCAGGCGCTCCCGCTCGCGGGACCCCGTCCGGCGCCCTTCTGGCATCCGATCCCCACAGAGCGCCTGGAACTGGTGATCGCCCAGCACATGCGCCCACGACGACGGCCATCGGTACGTGTACTCGTGCCGGGAGTCCATCTGAAGGTCTGACGTCCGCACGACCCCTTGAAGGTGAGCGATCTCCGGCGCGCTCGTCAGCGCCGGGACCTGCCAGGCTACGCACACGTGCTGCGTGAGGTACTGGCGCCCGACGATCTCGTCGTCGCGGAGCATCCCGGACGGCGTCATCCTCTTGTCTCGCATCGGGTACCACCGCTCGGCGGGGTAGACGCCGTCGGGGTTCGGGTCGCGCGGCTCGGCGTTGAACGGCCGGCGCGTGCCGTTGTACAGGGTGGCCCACACGATCTCGGTCTGGCAGACCTCGCACCGCTCCGTCATCGCAGCATTGTCCACCTTGGCCGATCATCCGTCGTCCTCACGGTCGTTGGCCGCGGCGCGGCCGGCGTCGGGCAGGGCGAGGTACCGGGCGCGACGCTCGGCGGCCTCGTCGCGGATGCGCTGGTCGCGTCGGCACAGGGCGCAGCGGTGCGGGCGCGGGTCGCCGTGGGGACAGACGCCGCCGGGCCAGACGTTCGCGTCGTGGGTCATGCGGTCCCTCCTCGTCTGAAGGTTCAGTCCAGCTACACGTTCGGGCGCTTGCGGAAGCCCCTGTGGGGCCCAGCTCTCCCGGAGCTTGTCCCCGTCCCTCCGGGACACCCCGGACCCGAGCCACCTAGCCCCGCCCTGCTCTGTAGGCGCAGCACTCGTAGACGTCCGGCCGATGAGCCGCACGCCTGCTGTGCTGAACCACACGAGCGCTCCGGCCGGGCGTGCCCACGTGATCGATGCCGCGCTCCCCACGCGATGACTAGCTCAGGGTCGGTCGCCTTTCGGCCTGGGTCCGGGCGGAGGGACCGTGACGGAGGAACGCCCGGGGCCGATCGGGTCGGGTCAGCGCATCGCCTCCCCGACGTCCTCGACGGCGTCGACGAGGCCTGCACGGGCCTCGAGCTGGTCGGCCGCCAGGCGCAGGCCGGCGGCGATCTCGCGCACGATGGCGGCCTGGCCCGCGTACGTGCGGACGGCGCCGAGCGTGGTGAACGGCTGGTAGTGCACGCCACGGGTCGTGACGAGAAAGACCATCAGCTCCGTCTCGTCCTCGCCGACCTCGATCGTGGGATGGCGTCAGCCATCGGGCTCCTCCTCGTCGAGGGCGTGGATGGGCGGACGTGCGAGGTAGCCGCGCAGCATCGCCGCGGGGTCCGCGGGCGGGCCATGGCGCTCCCACGACGACGCGAGCTCGTCGAGGCCGGCGATCACGGCCTCGAGCACGGCGCCGCGCCGCGCAGCCGCCTCGACGAGCTCGCCCGGCGTCGGGGGGGGGGGGTCGTCCTCGGCCGCCGGCGGCGGCTCCGGGCGCCGCACCGCCTCGTCAGGCGGCCAGTGGCCCAGCGCGGTGTGGTGGCCGCGGCGCGAGCCCTCCATGCCCGGGCGGTACGTCACCTTGCACACCGGACACATCGCGAACTGCTCGTCGACGCTCACCCGACGGCCTCCTCGTCGACGGTGCGGGCCAGGAGGGGCTGCATGGCAGCCCAGCGGTCCGCGAGCTCGTCCCAGATCGGTGTCGTGGACTCCCCGCCCGACGGCGGACGTGGCGCGGACTCGACGTCGGGCGGGGAGGCGGTAGCCACGCCCGGCGCGACGTCGACCCCTGACGACGTCGACCCCTGACGACGTCGGTCTGGGCGTGGCGTTCGCCGCGTGTGACTTCTGGGCTGAAACTCTCGCGCCAGATGTCACACGGGTCTTCGCGGCCGTCATGCTGCGGCCACTTGCTCGTGGCACGAGCACTCGCACCCGTCCGCGCGGCCGGCGTTCGCCGGGTGCCGGCAGCGGGCGTGCTCACCGTGGTGACACAGGATTGACATGTAGGGCCCGCCGACCCGGCCGGGCACGTCCGGGCCGGCGGGGGCTTGGGGGCGCTGCGCGCGGCGGGCGGCCGTCACGGTCAGTACGCCTTCGTCGACGGGCCGTGGAGCTCCTCGGCGAACCGCTCGATCGACCGACGCTCGTACAGCCATGCTCCGCGCTGGCCACGCACCTTCGCGGCGTACGGCAGCTTGCCCGCCGCGGCCCAGCGCTGGACCGTCTTGCGATCGCGGTGGAGGAGCTCCGCGACCTCCTGCGAGGTCAACAGCTCGGGCTCGTCGTCATGCGTCATGATGCTCACGGTGACACATTGTCGCATCATGGGCGAGTGGGGAGTGAAGCACGGCGTGTCGTGGTTTGAACGGTTGACGCATGTCGCACTTTCGACGCACCATGGATGCATGAGCACTGAGACGGCTGTTGGGACCGTGCCTCCCGTGACACTGGGATGGCGACTTCAAATCGCCCTGGGGCACGGCGACGTGTCCGTTCAGGACATGGCGGACGAGCTCGGCGTCTCACGGAGCACCGTGAGTCGTTGGCTCAATGAGCACGGCGCGCCGCCGCGCCCTGCCTTCGTCAAGCTCTGGGCGCTGCGCACCGGAGTGTCGTACGCCTGGCTGCGTGATGGGTGGGCCCCCAGGGGCTCGAACCCTGAACCCGCGGATTAAAAGTCCGCTGCTCTGCCAGTTGAGCTAGAGGCCCGCCGCCGTCCGCCCGGAGGTCGGTAGCGGCTGCGGGACAGCGTACGCGGGGCCGCGGGCGTCCCGTGCGCACCGGACCGCGCCGCCGCCCGTGATGCCACCCGCGACGCCACCGGGAAAGTCACGATCCGGTCACGGAGGGCAACCTATCGACGCGCGGGGACGGCTGTCACGCGGGGTCTCACCCACCGGGAGATCTCGTCCCGATCGCGTCTCATCGTTGCGCCGGGCCCCCTCCTGCTGTTTCGGTGGACGGGTTCGCAAGGACCGACGAGAGGAGCGTCCATGCTCACCGTGACCGACAACGCCCGTACCGCCGTCGAGGACCTCGCCCAGCAGGCAGGAGTGCCGGACGAGGGCGGGCTGCGGATCGCGCAGTCCGCCGGCCAGCCCGGCAACTTCGAGCTCGCGCTCGTCCCGGCTCCCCAGCCCGACGACCAGGTGGTCGACGAGGAGGGCGGCACGCACGTCTTCGTCGAGGCGCAGGCCGCGCCCGCCCTCGACACGCTGACCCTCGACACCGACCCTGCCGCGCAGGGTCCGGGATTCGTGCTCACGCCCCAGGCGTGACGTCCGGGCGGGTGCACCGCGCGTCCCGAGGGCGCGCCGCCCCCGCCTGACCGGTCCTCCGACGGCCGGGCACGGAGATCGCTCCGTGCCCGGCCGTCGTCGCGCCGGGAACGGCATGGCCGTGGGAGTGGCGTCCAAGGCCCGGTTGCGCCATCGTGTGGTGCCGCGACCCCCGCGGCACCGACGGAGGTGACCTGTGTCCGACCCCGCCCGCGCCGCCCGACGCACCTCGCGCAGCGCGAACGACAGCACCGCGCTGCAGGCCCTCGCGCGGGCCGGCTACGTCGCGTCCGGCGTGCTGCACCTGCTCCTCGGCTGGTTGGCCGTCCGCCTGGCCTTCGGGTCCTCAGGAGGGAACGCCGACCAGCAGGGCGCCCTGCGTGAGCTGGCCGACGCCCCGGGCGGCGCGCTGCTCCTGTGGCTGACGGCGGTGGGCTTCGCCGGCCTCGCCCTGTGGCAGCTCACCGAGGCGGTGGCGGGCGTGCCCGGGACGGACAAGGCGAAGCAGGTCGGTGCCCGGGCCAAGGCCGCGGCGAAGGCCGTCCTGTACGGGGTGCTCGCCGGCACCGCGGTGCGGGTCGCGACCGGGTCGTCCGGCGGTGGCTCCGAGGAGGGGCTCACCGCCGACCTCATGCGCGCCCCCGCGGGCCGGTGGCTCGTCGCGGTGGTCGGCCTCGTGATCGTCGGGGTGGGCGTCTTCCACGTCGTCAAGGGGTGGCGGAAGTCGTTCCGTGACGACCTGCGCGCGACCGGGGGCGGCGGCGTCGGACAGGCGGTCGTGCGGCTCGGCCAGGTCGGCTACATGGCCAAGGGGATCGCGCTCGGCGTCCTCGGCGGCCTCTTCGTGGCGGCCGCCGTCACGGCCGACCCCGAGAAGGCGGGCGGCCTGGACGACGCGCTGCGCACGATCCGTGAGCAGCCGTTCGGGGTCGTGCTGCTCGTCGCGACGGGCCTGGGCATCGCGGCCTACGGCGTGTACTCGTTCGCGCGGGCCCGGTACGCGCGGCTGTGACGCGTCGGCGGGGAGCCGTCGTCAGGTCGCGGGCTCCACGATCCAGGTCGCGCCGAGCAGCAGGCAGCCGACGGTGACGAGCAGGAAGACCACGACCCACAGGATGCCGGTCGTCCGGGTCAGGGTCGCGAGCTGGTCGGCGTCGGACCGCCGCGCCCGACCCCGGGACCGCTGGGCCTGGAGCTCGAGCACGGGGCGCACCGACCCGATCAGCAGGAACCACGTCACCGCGTAGGCGACCGTCGCCTGCGCGGCGGGCTCGAGCCACCACGAGACCGCGACGAGCGCGGCGCCGGAGACGAGGATCGACCAGAGGCCGAACCAGTTGCGGATCTTCAGCAGCAGGAGGGCGAGCAGCAGCACGAGCAGCCACAGCAGCCCCACCGCGTAGCCGTGCCGCAGCAGCCAGGCGGCGCCGAGCCCTGTCAGGCCGGGGCCGACGTACCCGGCGAACGCCGTGACGATCATCCCGAACCCGCGCGGACGCCCGGCGGACACCGTGAGCCCGGAGGTGTCGGAGTGCAGCCGGATGGCGTCCAGGCGGCGCCCGGTGAGCATGGCGGCGACGGCGTGCGCGCCCTCGTGCGCGATCGTCACGACGTGCCGTGCCACCCGCCACACGGGGGACACGAGCACGACGGCGAGCGCGGCGAGGCCCGCGGCCAGCACCACCGGCTGCGCCGGCGGCGGCACGGGGGTGGTGGCGGCCGTCCAGATCTGCGTCAGTACGTCGCCGACGGTCGCGAGGAAGTCGTCCACGGCGGCCATTCCACCATGCGCCCCTGAGAGGTCGGGTGGTCGACCCGGGCGCCTGTCGTGAGAGACTGGGGGCAGGTGGCTGCGCGTTGCGCGCCCCGCGTCGTGGAGATCCCCCCGGATTGCGTGCGGCGGACCCCGACCCCGACGTCCGAGACGTCCCTGCCCGAGAGGCCCTTTTTCTTGACTACCTTTGCCGACTTCGGCCTGCCCGCCCCTGTCGTCCGCCAGCTGACGGACCAGGGCATCACCACCCCCTTCCCGATCCAGACGGCGTCGCTGCCGGACACGCTGGCCGGCACCGACGTGCTCGGCCGCGGCCGCACCGGCTCCGGCAAGACGCTCGCGTTCTCGCTGCCCGTCGTCACGCGTCTGGCGACGTCCGCGGCGAAGGCCGCCGCCGCGGGCCGCCCGCGTCGTCGGCCCGGCCGCCCGCGGGCGCTCGTGCTCTGCCCGACCCGCGAGCTCGCCAACCAGATCAACGCCACGATGGAGCCGCTCGCGAAGGCCCTCGGCCTCGTGACGACCACCGTCTTCGGCGGCGTCGCCCAGTCCCGCCAGGTCACCGCCCTGAACGCCGGGGTCGACGTGCTCATCGCGTGCCCCGGCCGCCTCGAGGACCTGCTCGGCCAGAAGCACCTCACGCTGGACGAGGTCGAGATCACGGTGCTCGACGAGGCCGACCACATGGCCGACCTCGGCTTCCTGCCCGGCGTGAAGCGGATCATGGACCGCACGCCCACCGTGGGCCAGCGCCTGCTGTTCTCCGCGACGCTGGACAACGGCGTCGACGTGCTCGTGAGGCGCTACCTCAAGAACCCGGTGACCCACTCCGTGGACGAGGCCGCCGCCCCGCCGCCGCAGATGACGCACCACATCCTCGCCGTGGCGGACGCCGACGCGAAGAAGCACGTGGTCCACGCGCTCGCGTCCGGCACCGGCCGTCGCGTGCTGTTCACCCGCACCAAGCACCAGGCGAAGAAGCTCGCCAAGCAGCTCACCGGCGCGGGCGTCCCCGCCGTCGACCTGCACGGCAACCTCGGCCAGGGCGCGCGCGAGCGCAACCTCGCGGCGTTCTCCTCCGGGGACGTCAAGGTGCTCGTCGCCACCGACATCGCCGCGCGCGGCATCCACGTCGACGACGTCGAGCTCGTCGTGCACGTGGACCCGCCCGCCGAGCACAAGGCGTACCTGCACCGCTCGGGCCGCACGGCCCGCGCCGGGTCCGGCGGCGACGTCGTCACCGTGATGCTGCCCGAGCAGCGCGGCGACGTCCGCGACCTCACGCGCAAGGCGAAGATCGACGCCCGCCCGCAGCCCGTGGCCCCGGGCGACGCGACCGTCACCGCGCTGGTCGGCGAGGTCGCGCCGTACGTGACGCCGCCCGCCCCGACGGCGCCGCAGCAGCCGCAGCGCCGCAAGGGCGGCGGCCAGCAGCAGGGCGGCCAGCGCGGACGTGGCTCGGGCGGCGACGCGCAGCGCGGGCAGGGGCAGCGCGCCCAGGTGCAGCAGGGGCAGCAGGGCCAGCGCTCGCAGGCGCAGCCCGCGTCGTCCGGCGGCCGCGCTCCGCAGACGGTCCGGGCGGACGGGTCCGCACCGGCCCGTCGCCGGCGCCGCCGCGGCGGCCGCGGCCGCGGACAGGGCGGCTCGGCGCCCGCGGCCTGAGCCGGCCGAGCGCCCGGCCTGTGCACGGCGGCCGCTCGAGGCCCGCAACGGCGGGCGTCTTCGCGCCGACCGGTCAGGCCGGGATCGGCAGCGGGTCCACGGTCCAGTCCGCAAGGTCCGCCACGACGGGCTCCGGCCCCGGGACGCCCGCGGGCAGGGGCTCGAGCAGCACGCTCAGCCGGAGCTGCGGCGCCCGAGGGCCCGCGATGACGAGCTTGCGGACGCCGGTGTTCGGTGTCTGGCCGTCCGGGTTCGGCGACGTCGGCAGCGGCACCGCATCCATCACGGAGAACCGGGCACCGTCGGGCGGGTCGATGAGGGCGGCGCGCAGCCGCCGACCGTCGAGCGAGAGTATGGCCGACTGGCCGTCCGCCCCCAGGTCGATCTCGGCCGTCGTGTGCATGAACCACCACGCCTCGACCGGACAGGACGCGGTGACCTCGTCCTGGACGACGAACCGGCTCCGGCCGTCGATCAGCGCCACGCCGCGCCGCCAGCTCGTCACGCCCTGGGCCGCATAGGCCTCCGTCAGGTCGGCGACGGCGAAGCTCGCGTCCGGGCTGGACCCGGTCGCCACGAGCGTCCCCCGCGCGTCGACGGCTTGTCCGGGCGTCGCGTCGGGATTGATGACGAGGGTGTTGTGTCCCTCGGGCCGCTTCCGGTAGTAGGTCCAGCGCCGCCCGTCCGGGCCGGCCGACCAGTACCCGGGCAGGTCGTAGGTCTCCGGCCCGAGGTCCGTGGCCCAGCGTGCGCCGAGCGCGTCGATCACGAACGTGCCCAGGTCGAGGTCGCCGTGACTGGACGCGTTGTCCCCCGCCTTGAACCCGAAGAAGTTAGCAGTCGGGCTGTTCCATGCGCTGCGCGACAGGAAGGTGGAGACGGCGTCGAACTGGCGGTCCAGCGGCAGGTCGGCCTCGCTCGGGGGCACGGCGTCGACCAGCCCCTGCCACATCAGGTGCAACGGGGGAAGCGCTCGCGGCTGCCGCGGTGCTCCCTGCTCGGCCCACCACGCGTGCACCGGAACGCCGTAGTGCGCGGCGAGCCAGTGCGCGGCCGTCCCCGCGGGGTGTGCGCTGAGGGCGGCGTCAGAGAAGTTGAACTGCTGGCCGGACGGCCCGGTCATGTAGATCCCGAAGTCGACCGTGCGGTCGAGCCCCGGGGTCTCCGTGATGCCGAAGTCGTCGCCGATGGCCGTCTGGAGCGACGCCATCGTCGGCGCCAGGAACCGCGTCGCGTAGCCCCAGTACGTGACGCCCTCGGGGAACCCGCCGTCGGGCCCGTACTCCGCGAGCGCCACGGGCAGCGAGCCGAACGCGCGACGCATCGCCTCGTTCGCGAGCTCAGGTTCCTCGTCGCCGACGGCGAGCGCGGCCATGATCGTGCCGCTGTTGCAGACGACGTTCCAGTTGTTCGAGCTCGTGGTCCACCGCGCACCGGACTCGTGCTGCGCGATCGCGGGCTCGAGCCCGAGCGTGACGATCGCGTGGCGCACGACCTGCCGCTGCGCGTCGTCGAGGCACTCGTGCAGCCAGTCGTAGCCCACCGCGAAGGCGTGCAGGAGCTCCGCGACGGACAGGAAGCTCTCCGGGTTCCAGTCCGGGAACGCCGCGACGGCCACCATCTCCTCGGCGGCGCGCCCCGCGTACCGCTCGTCCTTCGAGAGCCGGTACGCCATCGCCAGCACGTAGAGGCGGCGCTGGACCTCGCGGGTGACGACCAGCAGCGTGCGCCCGTTCGGGAACTCGTACCGGGAGACCGGCAGGGTGAGCAGCGCGTCCGCGTGCCCGAGGAGCTCGTCGTACAGCTCCGCGGTGAGCTCGTGGCTCGCGATGCGGTCGGCGATCCCGGCGAGCGCCGCGTCGTCGACCATGAGGCGCGGATGGTGCGGCCTGATGAGCGCCGCGACGTCCGCAGGCGGTGCCGGGACGGGCAGGTCGACGGCGGCGGGGAAGGTCATCGCTCCTCCCGTGGGGTCGACCCGCAGGACCGGGCGACCGTGAGGTCGTCGAACGTGCTCCGTGTGGACGCGTAGAGCCCGACGCCCCCGCTCCGCACGACGGTGTCGCGGCCCTCCAGGATCGGCGCCCCGTCCAACGTCGCCGTGATCCGGTCGCCGTGGACGGCCACGCCCAGCCGGACGGGACCGTCGAGGGGGTCGCTGAGGGTGGCCGTGTCCACGGTGACCGGACCCGACCGGCCTGCCTCGCGGACGATGCTCGCGTACCGGGATCCCTGGCTCGTCCTGCCGACGTGGATGCGATACCCGTAGGTGTCCGAGGTGTCGCGCAACGAGACGCCCGCGTTGCCGACGCCGTCGACCGTGACGGTGGCCTCCGCGACGAAGTCGCACTGTGCGGAGAACCGCGCCGGCAGCGTCGACTCGGCGAGCACGTGCGCCCGGCCGGCGACCGGCGTGAGGGTCAGCCGGCCGGAGCTCACGGAGACCTGGCCCTGGATGGCGCGCCAGGTCTCCTGATCGAGCGCCTCGGTGACACTGATGTCGTCGAAGGTCGCGGCCCGCCGATGGGTGTAGGCCGCGGCACCGCCGGTCGGCAGCTGGCTGTCGGTCGCGGAGACCGACGTGTTGCCGACGGCAGCGACCAGCTCGCGCCCGACCGCGGAGACGGTCAGCGTGTGGGCTGCGTTGGCGCTCACCTCCAGCTCGGTCTCCGCGAGGAGCGTCGAGGTCCCGTTGTAGACCTTCACGAGCTGCAGCGTCGCGCCGGCCGACGAGCGGAGGACGTTGGCGCGGTAGTAGTTGCGGGCGTCGTGGTAGCGGAACGCCAGGCCGGTCCGGGCGGTGGTCTGGTGCGCCGGCCCGGGCTCGATGTCCGCGGTCACGATCACGTCGTCCGGCACGCTCTGCAGCACGGCGAACGACTGATCGTCCGCGCTCGAGGTCTGTGCCAGCGCGGCGTTCGACGGATCGCCCCCGAGCTCCCAGGCGCCCTGTACCGGCGTCCAGCCCTCCAGCCCGTCCTCGAAGCCGTAGACCTCGCGGTCCAGGCTCGCGTCCTCGAACTCCTCGTCGAGCACGGGCGTCGGCGCGAAGGCCGGCTCGACGGACACGGTGACGAGGTCACCGGCACGGGTGAACGCGGTCGGCCTGCCGTTCACCTTCACCGCCTTCGCCTTCGGCGCGTCGATCGTGAGCGTGCCGGTGAACGGGTCCCCGAGCGAGATCCGGGCGGTCGCGCCCTTCAGCTCCACGCTGACGTCGGACACCGTGGCGGACGCGTCGACGACGGTCTCCCCGTCGTCGACCAGCGACGACCCGCGGGTCAGCGCGTACCGCGTGAGCCTGCCGCCCGGGGAGCGTTCGAGGTACGCGGTCTCGCCGTCGGTCGCGGCAGCCCCGAACTCCCGCGACGAGGGCGACGCCTCGCGCGAGAGGTAGAAGCGGCCGGTCGCGTGCGGCAGGTCGATCTCCATGGCGGTCGCCACGGAGTGGTCCACCCCGGGCAGCTCGATGCGCGTCGACGTCACCGAGGGCGCCGGGCCGGCCTTGCCGGGGACCACGATCGTGTCCAGCCCCGTGGCACCCGTGGCGGACCAGTCGTACGACAGGAAGTCCACGCCGGTGAGCACCTCCTCGCCCACGCGCACGGCGCCGTCGTCGTGGACGGTCGGGGTGACGTCGACGCCGGCCGGGGACACGGGGACGAGCTGCACCCCGGCGACCGGCTCCCTGCCGGGCACGGTGTCGAACCCGACGGTGCCGACGCCCGTGGTGGGGTCGACGGTGACCGGGTCGCCCGGGAAGTGCCAGAGCTGGCGATAGTCGTGCGCGGCGGTGTCACCGATGAGGTCGTCGGAGACCACCCAGAAGCCGGGCTTGACGAAGTAGACGACCCGGTCGTGCGCGACCGGGTCGTAGCCCATCGCCCGGCCCCGGTAGACGTCGAGGCCCGCGCTCGACCGCCAGAGCGACATCGCGCGCGTGACCCCGGCGGCCTGCGGCTCGCCGTCGACCTCGATCGTGTTGTGCGCCTCGGTCGTCCTGCGCATCCAGTCGTTCGTCGGGGTCGCGCTGTAGTCGCCCACCCCGGAGTCGACGACCAGCGCACGCCCGTACGCCGACATCTCGAGGCTGAGGTCGTCCGGGTGCCGGTGCGAGGCGGTGTAGCTGGAGTTGTGGTTGTTGATGAGCATGTACTGCGCGTCGGCGTCCCACCCCGAGCGCTGCACGGCGAAGCTGAGCGGGTACAGCGTGGACCCCAGCGTCGGGGGCGTCCCCTGGGTGCGGCCGGAGGCGACCCAGGTGAAGTCGGGCCAGGAGCGGCGTTCGCCGGTCGCCCGGATGGCGTTCCTGCCCGCGTCGACGTTCGGTGTGTCGCCGATCAGCGCGGCCTGGAGATCTGGCTTGCGCGTCGCGAACAGCACGTCCGCGATCCAGTCCGCAGACTGGACGATCGCGTCGGGAAGCGTCCGCCCGTTGGCGTCCGCGACGCGGACCATGGTGTTGATCAGGTCCGCCACGTAGGCCTGGTAGTTGAAGGTCGGCTCGCGGTATACGCCGTCGCTCTGCATGTACGCGCGCAGGAACCGCTCGACGGACCGGACGGCGAACGACTCCCAGCCGCGGGACGCCTTGAGCTCGGGCAGGTACACCGCCGCGGAGTAGATCGAGCGGGCCATCGACATGTACCAGTTGTTACCGACGTGGATCTGCAGCACCCGCGTGAGGTACTCCGTCGTCTCGTGCATGCCCGTCAGGTACGTCACCAGGGCGCCGGCCTGCGTGGTCGGCTCCGTCCGGAACACGGAGAACGCGTTGACGAGCTGGGCCAGACGCTTGCCGGCCGAGAGGTTGCGGACCTGCGGCCAGCTGGGGTTGTCCGCGAAGAAGTCCAGCGAGATGTCCGTCCACGCCTTCGCGTACGCCGCACGCTTCTCCGGATCGCTCTCGTCCAGGTAGGCGTTCGTCAGCGTCGACATGAACGAGAAGTCGCTCATGAGGACCTGTGCGCTGCCGGGGGCGCTCTCCGTCCCGCCCCAGAGGTCCTGCCAGTCGACGTCGATCCTCTGCTCGGCGTCGTCGTAGAAGTCGCGGGTCTCGGTGCCGAACCGGAAGATCCCGGCCGCGAGCTCGTCGGCGGTGGCGTCGTGGACGGCCCCGTCCCCCGCGACCGGGTACTCGACGCCCGTCCGTCCCGCGTAGAACGCCTTGAGCGCCTCGGCGGCGCCCGCCTCGTCGCCGACCGCGAGCTCCGCCGCGACGTCGGCAAGGCCCGGGCGCGTCAGGTCGAGCAGCTCGCCCAGCTCCGACATGTCCGACGCGGCGGCCGTCACCGGCGCGAGGCCCGTCGTCACCACCGCGAGCGCGACTGCCGCGGCGGACATCGTCTGGGCACGACGGCGGAAGCCCCGCCGGGGAAAGCTCCGTTGCATTCCGTGACTCCTCTTCGGTGACGTGTTCAGCCGGTGCTTCGACGGGCGCGCGACTCGCCGAGGGACGGTTCGTGGCATCAGCCGTTGAGCTGAGCCCAGGCCTCCTCGTACTCGGCCTTGACCTTGGTGCCGACGGCGGACATGTAGGACTCGACCGCGGGCGCCCAGGCGGAGACCGGCTGGTTCCCCAGGACGATCTCCTGCTCGGTCGCGGTCAGCGCCTGTTGCGCGCTCGCCCCCTCGCTGACGGCGGCCTCGGAGTAGAGACCCTCCGTCGGGTTGGGCACGGTGTACTCCAGACCGGCCTCCTGGTGGTCGAACTGGTCCCGAACGGCTCGTTCGTCCTGCGACTCGAAGATCACCGGAGAGTTCTCCGTGATGTACCGCACGGGCAACGTCGCCTGGTTGACGCCCTCGGGTGTGAGCACCGGGTCCGGGCCGTCGAAGGTGAACGTCTCGCCCTCCTTGCCGAACCGCCGGGTGATGTACTCCGTGCTGCCGAAGGGCGCGGCCAGCCAGTCGAGCACCCGCAGGATCTCGGCGAGACGCTCCGGGTCGTCCTGCTTGGCGACGGCAGAGAAGTGCGAGGCCGACGGGCCGGCGGTACGCACCATCGTCCCGCCCGCCTCCCGTGCGGGAGAGAGCATGCCCGTGAGCCGGAACCCGTCGATGCCGGCCCCCTGCAGGTAGAACTTGGGCCATCCTGCGTAGTTGCCGATCTGGAACGCGGTGGTGCCCGCCATCATCCACTCGTTGCGCTGGGTGTTCTGAGCCGCGTTGCCGTCCGGGTGCACGACGCCCAGGTCGTTGAGCGCGACGGCGTCCGCCAGCGCCTGCTCGTAACCAGGCAGCGTGCCGTTGAAGGTGAAGACGCCGGCCTCGTCGACCGACCAGGCGTTCGCGATGCCGTTCGTCTCGAGCAGCACGCCCAGGGGCGTCTGCCCGAAGGCCCAGCGACCCTCGCGTTCGTCCGTCAGGGCCTTCGCCATCTCGGTGAACTCCTCGAGCGACTCCGGCTGCAGGGACAGCCCCGCCCGCTCGAGGATGTCCGCGCGGGTGTACAGCACGGTGCCGATCAGTGAGCGCGGGACCGGCACGCCCCAGATCCGGCCGTCGTAGACGGTGCTCCGCCAGGAGGGCGTCGGGAGTGCCGCGAGGTGGGGGTAGTCCAGCACGGCGTCACCCGAGAGATGCTCGGTGAGGTCGGAGAACTTCGCCGCGAGCATCGCCGGCATCTGTTGCTGCTGCCCCTTGATCGCCACGAGGTCGGGCAGGTCGCTGCCGGCGATCGTGGTCGCGAACCGGGCGTCGTACTCCGCAGCGGGCGTGTACTCCAGGTCCAGCTCGGTGCCGAGCGCCTCGTTGATGCTCTGCCACAGCGCGTTGTTGCTCAGCTCGGGAGCGACCGGATCGTAGGTGAAGGTCATCGCCCGCACCGGGGCGCCCGACGCCGGAGCCCCGCTGGTCACCGCGGCGGGCGGGTCCGGATAGGTGAAGTAGCCGGGGGACACACCCGGGTTGCTGGAGACGAGGTCGGGCGCGAACTTGTCGAAGGGCCGGTACGTAGGCAGGAGCCCGGCCGTGCCGCCACCGCCACCGTTCGATGCCGGAAGGGGGGACGACCCACCGGGCGACGGTGAACAGGCGGCGACGAGGCCCATCGCTCCCAGGGTGCCGGCGATGCCCAGGAAACGACGACGAGAGACAGTGGCAGACATGAGGACCTTCCGCTTCATCGAGGAGGGACACGGGACAGGTGATCAGCCCTTGACGGCGCCGATCATGAGCCCCTTGGTGAAGTGCTTCTGGAGGAACGGGTACACGAGGAGGATGGGGACGATCGAGAGGACGAGGATCGCCATCTGGATGGACAGCTGTGGCGGCAGGCTCTCGGAGCCTGCGGAGATCTGGTCGACACCCATCGGGGTCTCGTTGACCACATAGGTCCGCAGCACGAGCTGCAGCGGCCACTTCTCGGGGGAGCTGATGTACAGCAAGGCGTTGAAGAACGCGTTCCAGTAGCCGACGGCGTAGAACAGCCCGACGACGGAGATCACGGCCTTGGACAGCGGGAGCACGATGCGCGTGAGGATCGTGACGTCGTTCGCGCCGTCGATGCGGGCGCTCTCGATGAGCTCGCCCGGGATGTCGAGGAAGAACTCCCGCATGACGATGACGTTGAAGGCATTGATGAGCACGGGGAGGACCAGCGCGAGCAGGTTGTCGAGCAGGCCGAGCTGCTTGACCACCAGGTACATCGGGATCATGCCGGGGCTGAACAGCATCGTGAAGAGCACCGCCAGCAGGATGGGGCGGGAGCCGAGCGACCCGGGCCTGGACAGCGCGTAGGCGAGAGCGACGGTGCACGCCAACGACAGCAGCGTGCCGACGATGGTCACGACGATGCTGATCCCCAGTGCGCGGGTCACGACGCCACCGGACAGGATCGCCTGGTAGGAGGCGAGGGTGGGTTCGCGGACGAGCAGCACGAACCCACCGTTGGCGGTCACCTCCTCCTGCGTCGCGAGCGAGGTGGAGACGACGGCGAGAAGGGGCAGGAGGACGGCGGCACAGCCGATCGCCAGGATCAGGCCGCGCAAGGCCGTGATCACCGGGTTGGGCCGCCCCATCCATGCCGGTCGGCCCCCGGGCGTCGACGGCCTCGCTTTCCGCGGTGCGGTCGTGAGCCCCAAGGGAGAGGTGGTGGTCATTTGTGGTACACCCCCCGCTCGCCGAACTTGTGCGCGAGCTTGTTGGCGCCGAGCACCAGGAGCACCGAGATGACGCCCTTGGTCAGGCCCACCGCGGCCGCCTGGCCCCAGTTGCCGCCGACGATTCCGTGGTTGTAGACGTAGGTGTCGAGCACCTCGCTCGCGGTCGCACCGACCGCACCCTGCTGCAGGATGATCTGCTCGAAGCCGACGGTGAGGGAGTCACCGAGCCGCAGGATCAGCAGCAGGATGAACACCGAGCGGATCGCGGGCAGCGTCACGTGCCACAGGCGCCGCATCGCGCCGGCACCGTCCATCGCGGCCGCCTCGTACTGCGAGGTGTCGACCCGGGAGATGGCGGCCAGGAAGATGATCGTGCCCCATCCCGTGTCCTTCCAGATGACCTGGCTGGTGATCAGGACCTCGAACAGCTCCGGGACGCCGATGATGGAGAACGTCGCCAGGTCGTGCCCTCGCAGGAACGTGTTCACCATCCCCGCGTTCCCGAGGATCTGCTGGAACAGCGCGACCACGATCACCCAGGACAGGAAGTGCGGCATGTAGAGGACGGACTGCACGGTCCGCTTGACGCGCTCGGAGACGACCTCGTTGAGGAGAAGTGCCAGCGCGAGCGGCAGCGGGAACACGAACAGCACCTGGATCAGCGTGAGGATCAGGGTGTTCGTCAACGCGTTCACGAACAGGGGGTCACCGGAGAAGATCACCCGGAAGTTCTCCCAGCCGACCCAGGGGCTCTCGGCGATCGTCAGGAACGGCAGATACCCCTTGAACGCGATGACGTTGCCCAGCAGGGGGACGTAGTGGAACAGCAGCACCACCACGAGGCCGGGGGCGGCCAGCAGCAGGAGGAGCCGGTCGCGCCGCCACCGGGCGAGGGTCTGGCCGGAGCGTCGCGCCGGGCGTGCGGCCGACGACGAGTCCTTCGGCGCGGACGCCCGTGGCGGGCGTTCAACGAGCTGGGACAAGGTCTGCCTCCTGAGTCCGCGGCGGGTACTCGGACGCCCCCTCGCCGAACAGGATGGTGCGGGCCATGTCCGTCAGACGGCCCACGGCAGCGGCGTTGATGGCCGACGACGTCGCTCGGGCCGCCGCCTCGTCCGACAGGAGCGTCTCGACGGCCGCGGCCGCGGCCTCCGGACCGCCCGGCTCTACCTCCACGACGACGTCCGCCCCTCCGAGGTCGGCGTACATCCCGCCCTTGACGGTCTCGGTGGGCAGACGCACATAGATCGTCGGCGTGCCATGGACGGACGCGAGGATCGGCGAGTGGCACTCCATGCTGACGACGGCCCGGGCGCGGGCGTAGACGGAGCTCGCCTCCTCGAGCGTCCAGTACCGGTCGAGGACCAGGACCCGGTCATGCACGTCGGCCGGGACGCGTGGCAGCAGCTCGTCGCGGGCCAGCTCCACCGCATAGCTCATCTCAGGCACGACGACTGCCGGCTGGCCCGTCTCGCGGACCCAGGTGGTGATGGCGGCCGTCAGCGTGTCGAGGTCGAACCCGACGGTGCCGGCGTTGATGGCGTACAGGCGGTCGAACTCCCGGGTGCGCTCCGTGCCGTAGATGTCCGGGTACGGCGCGTAGCGCAGGCGGGGCACGAAGCACCCGAACTCGCCCGCCGCCAGCCCCAGCGATCCCAGCACCGCGTCGCCCGCGGTGTCGTCGCGGTAGCGATAGGCGAAGGTCCCGTCCGGCCCGAACTCCAGCACCTGGGGACTCGCGCCCTGGGCGCGCAGGAACTCGAGGCTGATCGAGTCCCGAGCGAACAGGAACTCGGCGTCGTCGATGATCGCGCGGCCGTCGTCCTCGAGGAACGTCGCCGGGAGGGCCTGCGTCATGACGCGCAGCCGCTCGAGCGAGCCCCAGGCGCGCGGGAAGAGCGGGTCGACCGTCACGCCGGCATAGCCGTACGGCCGGGCGGACTGCTCGCGCCACGACGCAAGCTCGGGCACGAGCGAGGCGCTCGCCGCCGAGCCGTGCACGAGGACGTCCGCGGACTCCCACGCCGTGGCGAGCTCCGGCGTCGTCGGCACGCCGGCCTCGTCCAGGTCACCCCGGACGATCGTGACGGTCGGGACCGCCCGCCGGATCATCGCCTCCTCGCGCTCGCCGAGCCGCATCGGCCACAGCGTGATGCGGGCACCGGGCTCGGAGTCGAGCAGGGCGGTGATGAGGCCGGGCGAGTGCGCGACGTCGCCGATGTTCGCGTTCGCCCAGGACGAGCGCAGGAGCACGGATCGGGGCGTGCTGGTGTCGGAGGTCAACATTGTCCTTCCGTCGTGCGGCGCCCCTCGCTGGACGTCGCTGACATTTCGTTGCGTCACCGTAGCCAGTGACGCATCGTCACGTCAATGGGTTCGTCACCCCGTCGTGACGGGGTGACGGTGTGGAGCGCTACCAGGGGCGCGGCGAAACCTGCGGTGGTGCCGTGCTCGCGCGCGCGATCAGCGCCGGCGCCGGCTCGTCGACGAGGCCGAACCGTGTGGGAGAGCCTTCCAGGACCGCCGCGATGGACTGGACGGCGCGCGCGCCGAGCTCGGCCATCGGCATCCGCACGGTCGTGAGCGCGGGGCGGACGTCGCCGGCGATGTCCGCGTCATGGATCGCGACGACCGACAGGTCGCCAGGGATCGAGACGCCTGCGTCGTGAGCCGCCGCATGGACGCCGATGCCCGAGAGCACGTTGTCGACCACGAGCGCCGTCGGACGTCGGCCGGAGCCGATGACCTGCCGGAGTGCCTCGGAGCCCGACGGGGGTCCGTAGCCGGTCGCGACGGCGCCGCGCGGCTCGAGGCCGGCATCACGCATCGCGCCGGCATAGCCCCGGTGGCGTTCCAGCGACGGGACCCACCGCTCACCTCCCACGAACTCGATGTCCCGATGGCCGAGGTCGAGCAGGTGCTGCGTCGCCACGCGGCCCGCCGCGGCATCGTCGATCGCCAGCCATCGCCCGTCCGGGCCGTGCCGTCCCTCGATCAGGATCACCGGGGTCGGACGTGCGCGGAGGTGGGCCAGCACCTCGTCGTCGATGAGACCCTCGCTGCGCAGGATGATGCCGTCGATGGTGCCCTGCCCCAGGAGGTGTGCCAGGAAATGGCTGCCGGAGCGCATCCAGCGCGCGTCGCCCAGCACGACCGCCCACCCGTGCGACTCCGCGGCGTCGTAGATGCCGTGGAACATGTCGCGGTAGACAGGGTTCTCGAGCTTCTCGACGACGACGGCGATCGTTCCGGTGCGCTGGCGCCGCAGAGCCCGTGCGGCATTGTTCGGGACGTACCCCAGCTCTTTGATGACGTCCTCGACCCGGGTGCGCGTCTCGTCGCTCATCCGCGTGTGCACGGTGCCGTTGACGACGGCGGACACGACCGACACCGAGACTCCGGCGCGGCGTGCGATCTCCTTCTGGGTGCCCATCCGCGACATCGTACCGACGCAACGTCAAGTCAGGCATCAGGCGGCGGAGGCGCAGGAGGCAGCAACCGCAGGTCGGACGGCGATGGGCCGCCCGACCCTGCCGTGCTCCTCGGGGTCGTCGACGGCGGACGCGCCCGACGGCTGCCGACGCCTCACGGGGAGGCGCTCGCGACGCCCGGGGAACAGTCGCGACTCCGTCCGGGTTGGGGTCGACGGAGGTGTCAGATGACGTACGAAGTCACGAAGTCCGACCAGCAGTGGAAGGTCGAGCTGAACCCGCAGGAGTTCGCCGTGCTGCGGCAGGCGGGGACCGAGCGGCCCTGGACCGGTGAGCTGCTCGACGAGAAGCGTGTCGGCGTGTACCGCTGTCGCGCGTGCGGCAACGAGCTGTTCCGGAGCGAGACCAAGTTCGACTCGCACTGCGGGTGGCCGTCGTTCTACACGCCGCTCGCCGGCGACGCCGTCGAGCTGCTCGAGGACCGGTCGCACGGCATGGTCCGCACCGAGGTGCGCTGCGCCCGGTGCGGCTCGCACCTGGGGCACGTCTTCGACGACGCGCCGCAGACGCCCACGGGCGACCGGTTCTGCATGAACTCGCTCAGCCTGACGTTCGAGCCCGTCGAGGCCTGAGCGTCCGGCCGCGGCGCCCCGGGCGCGGGGCGCCGCTAGGGTCGACCAGGTGACCGACTCCGCGCCCTCTGCGCCCTCTGTGGCCGACGCCGCCGTGGCCTGGACCGCCGCGCCGGCGTCCGTGCCCGACCACCTCGTCAACCTGCGCGACGTCGCGACGGCCGCCCCGGGCCTGGTGCCCGGGGCGTTGCTGCGTTCCGACGCACCCCGCTCGGGAGACGTCGCCCCGGCCGACGTGGCGTGGCCGCCGCGCACGGTGCTCGACCTGCGCGACCCGGGGGAGAACGGGGAGCCGCACCCGCTGACCGGCATCGCGCACGTGGTGCCGCTGCCGCTGCTGGACGGGACCGCGATGCAGGGAGCCACCGCGCCCGCTCCCGTCCCGGGCCTCGGGGAGCTGTACCTGCAGATGCTCGACGGCGTGGGCGCCGGGCACCTCGTGGAGGCGGTGCGCCTCATCGCCGTCGACGACGCGCCCGTGCTCGTGCACTGCACCGCCGGCAAGGACCGCACGGGGGTGACGGTCGCGCTGGTGCTGTCCCTGCTGGGCGTCGACCGGTCCGCGATCGTCGCGGACTACGAGCGGACCGGCCCCCACATGCCGCAGGTGCTGGCGCGTGCCGCCGTCACCGCGAACCTCGCCGTCCCCGACGCGCACGTGCTGGCGAGGCTGCCGCCCGAGCTGGTCACCGCGCCGGGCTGGGCGATCGAGACGGTGCTCGACCGGTTCGCCGAGCACGACGACGGCGCGCCGGGCTGGTTCCGCGCGCACGGCGGCGGCGCCGCGACGCTGGACGCGCTGCGGGCCCGCCTCCTCGAGGGCTGACCCGGCCCCGGACACGCGTCGAGCCCGCCGGGACAGGTCCCGACAGGCTCGACCGGCGACGTCTCGGGCGGACGCCGGCTCAGGAGCGCGTGTCGCGCCAGCGCACGAAGTCCTCGGAGTAGCGGTGCAGCAGCGTCGCGAGCTGCGAGACGTCCGCCTCGTCCCACTCGCCGAAGGCGTCCTTGTACATCTCGATGCGACGGTCGCGGGCCCGGGCGAAGCGCTGGGCGCCGTCGGCGGTCAGGGTGATCCGCTGGCCGCGGGTGTCCTCCGGGTCCACCTCGCGGTGGACGAGGCCCAGGTCCACGAGACGGCTCAGCTGACGCGACACGGTGGCCCGGCCGACACCGAAGTGGGCCGCGAGGTCGGAGCCGCGGATCCCGGGGTGGGAGTCGATGTGCGCGAGGATCGGGTACGCCGACGCCTCGAGCTCGGGGTGCACCCGCCTGGCGGTCTGTGCCGCTGACGACTGGGCGCGCCGGATCAGGACCCGGATCTCGCGTTCGAGAGCACCGAACGGGTCGGTGGCCGGGTCGGGCAGGGGCTGGGCGGCTACGTCGTGCATGCGCCCATCATGAGGCTTCGCCGAGGCAAACGGGAGTGGCCTAGCAGGCGAACTTGCACCCGGACGGCGTCTCAGCGGGTGAAATCGACGCCGTCCGGGTGCTGGGCCGTTGTCAGGCCCGGTCGGCGACCGGAGCGACGACGTCCTGCTCGGCGGCCTTCTCCTCGTCGAGCACCTGCTCGATGCCGGAGCGCTGGCCCAGCGGGATCTCCTTCATGAAGAGCACCGCGATCAGCGAGACGACGGCCATCGGCACGGCGTACAGGAAGATCGTCGTGATGCCGTCGGCGTAGGCGCCCTCGACCACCGTCTGCACGGGGGCGGGGAGCGAGGCCAGGTCCGGGACCGCGCCCGAGCCGGCACCCATCGCGTCGGAGGCGATGCCGAGCTTCGCCAGGCCGGTGGAGAGGTCCGTCTTGATCTGCGCGGCCATCACGGCGCCGAGCGCCGAGACGCCGATCGCGCCGCCCAGCGAGCGGAAGAAGGCGACGCCGGAGGTGCCGGCACCCATCTCGTGCACGTCGAGGGTGTTCTGCGTGGCGAGCACGAGGTTCTGCATCAGGGCGCCCACCGACAGCCCGAGACCGAACAGGAAGACCGAGATGAGCACGAAGCTCGTGTCCACCTCGATGGTCGACAGGCCGAACAGCGACCCGGTCAGGAGGACGGCGCCGCCCACCATGATCGCCTTGTACCGGCCGGTGTTCGAGATGATCCGACCGAGCACGATGCCCGCGAGCATCGTGCCGACCACCATCGGGATGGTGAGCAGGCCGGACTCGGTCGGCGTCTTGCCGCGGGCGAGCTGGAAGTACTGGCTGAGGAAGACCGCGGTGCCGAACATGGCGACGCCGACGGACGCCGAGGCGACCACGGCGAGCACGAACGTGCGGTTCTTGAACAGGTGCAGCGGGATGATCGGCTCGGCGGCGTTCTTCTCGACGAAGCCGACGACGACGAGCGCCAGGAGGGCGCCGCCGACCATCGCGCCGGTCTGCCACGACAGCCACTCGAACTGGTCGCCGGCGAACGTGACCCACAGGAGCAGCAGCGCGACGGCGACGGCGATGAGGCCGGCACCCGCGTAGTCGATCTTCACCTCGCGCTTGGCCAGCGCGGGCAGGTGCAGCGTCTTCTGCAGCACGATGAACGCGGCGACGGCGAAGGGGACGCCGACGAAGAAGGTCCAGCGCCAGCCGATCGAGTCGGTGAGCACGCCGCCGAGCAGCGGGCCGCCGATCTGCGCGACGGCCATGACGCCGCCCATGAGGCCCATGTACTTGCCGCGCTCGCGCGGGCTGATGATGTCGGCCATCAGCACGGTCGCGAGGGCGGTGAGGCCGCCCGCGCCGATGCCCTGCAGGGCGCGGAAGCCGATGAGCATCTCGATGTTCTGCGACAGGCCGGCCGCGGCGGCGGAGACCACCGTGATCGCGAGGGCGACCTGCATGAGGACCTTGCGGTTCGTGAGGTCGGCGAGCTTGCCCCACAGCGGGGTCGAGATCGTCATCGTCAGCAGCATGGCCGTGACGACCCAGGTGTAGGAGTGCTGGGAGCCGCCGAGCTCGCTGACGATCTTGGGGAGCGAGGTCGAGACGATGGTGGTGGCCAGCAGCGAGACGAAGACGCCGAGGAGGATGCCCGAGAGGGCCTCGAGCACCTCGCGGCGGGTCATCGCGGGGGCAGGCGTGGCGGAGAGGGCCGGCGCGGCGGGCGCCGGACTGGGGGACTGACTCATCGGGCGGGGATCTCCTCCTGCGCCGTGGCGCGGTCGTGGGTCGTGGTGAGTGCGGCCGCGACGCTGCGGATCCGGGAGATGGCGTCGGCCAGGTCGTCCTCCGACCAGTCGGAGAAGGACTCGGAGACGAGGTCGTCGATGCGTTCGAAGGAGGCCTCCGCGAACTCGCGGCCGGCGTCCGTCAGGGCGAGGTAGCGGGCCCGCCGGTCGTCGTCGTCGACCGTGCGCTCGACGAGACCGGCGTCGACGAGGGCGCTGATCTGGCGGCTCGCGACGGACACGTCGACGCGGAGCTTCGCGGCGACGTCGGTGATCTGGACGCGCCCGCACCGCGTGAGCAGGTGCAGGGCCCCGAGGCCGGCCCGGGGGAGGTCCAGGTCGCGCGCCACGCGCATGGCGGCCTCGCGCTGGGCGCGGGAGAGCTCCTCGAGCGTCTCCACGAGCTCACGGGCCGCGGTGCGGTCAACGGGCATGGCAGGGCCTTTGCAGGAAGGGGGTGGGTGCTCGGGGCCGGACGGCCGGAGCGGAGCGGCCCGGTGGGCGGGCCGAGTTGTTGCAGGGTGCAAACATACGCCTGGTGCTTGCAGCAAGCAAGTGTCCTGGTGAGGACTTCACCCGGTGCACGACGACGGCCCGCGACGCCCCGGGCGGGGGTCGCGGGCCGTGCGGTCGGACCGTACGGACGCGCCGTGCTGACGGGCGCCCTCGGCGGCGCGGTTCAGGCGCGCTTGTACGCCTCGCCCGCCATGTCCTCGAGCTCGACGCCCTTCGTCTCCGGGATCTTGCCGAGCACGAAGAAGAACGACAGCACGGCGAAGACGGCGTACATGAGGTAGGGGATCGCGGGGCCGAAGGTGTCGAGCATCGGCGGGAAGGTGAGCGTGATCGCGAAGTTCGCGATCCAGTTCGCCGCCGCGCCGACGCCGAGGGCGGCCGCGCGGATCCGGTTGGGGAACATCTCGCCCAGCAGCACCCACATGAGCGGGCCCCACGTGGCGCCGAAGAAGACCACGAAGGCGTTCGCGGCGACCAGCGCGATGATGCTCCACGGATCCGGGAGGCTGATCGACTCGCCCGAACCGGTGGCCTGCGTGAAGCACACCGCCATCAGGCCCAGGGAGACGGCCATGCCCGCCGAGCCGATGAGCAGCAGCGGGCGCCGGCCCACCTTGTCGATGAGGGCGATGGCGATGAACGTCACGGCCACGTTCGTCACGGCCGTGATCGTCGAGACGAGGAACGCCTGCGACTCGTCGAACCCGACCGCCTGCCACAGCGTCGTCGAGTAGTAGAAGATCACGTTGATCCCGACGAACTGCTGGAAGATCGCCATGACGATGCCGACCCAGACGATGGGCTTCAGGCCGAAGCGGTCGCCCTTGAGGCTCCCCAGCTCGGCGTTCTCCTCGTCCACGGCGATCGAGCGGCGGATCTCGCCGATCCGGTCGTCGGGATGCTCGTCGGGGCCGAGCACGGACGCCAGCACGGACCGCGCCTCGTCGTCACGGCCCTTCGTCACCAGATAGCGCGGGGACTCGGGCATCCGTAGCGCGAGGATCCCGTACACGGCCGCCGGGACCACGGCGACGAGGAACATCCAGCGCCACGCCTCCCAGCCGAACCACAGCTCGTTCGCCGCGCTGCCGGCCGCCGTCGCGAGGATCTGGTCGGACAACAGGGCCGCGAAGATACCGACGGTGATCGCGAGCTGCTGCAGCGAGCCGAGGCGCCCGCGCATCGCGGCGGGGGCGATCTCCGCGATGTACGCGGGGGCGATCACGGACGCGATACCGATGCCGACGCCCGCCATGAACCGCCAGATCGCCAGGTCCCAGGCGCTCCACGCGATCGCCGACAGGATCGACGAGACGAAGAACAGCACCGCGCCCAGCACCATCACGTGGGTGCGGCCCCACCGGTCGGCGAGCTTGCCGCCCGACCATGCGCCGAGGGCGCAGCCGAGCAGCGCGATCGCCACGACGAGACCCGTCACGGTGGAGTTGAGGTCGAACTGGCCCTCGATCGCGTCGACGGCGCCGTTGATCACCGACGAGTCGAATCCGAAGAGGAATCCGCCGACCGCCGCGGCGAAGGCGAGCGCGGTGGCCTTCCGGTGCGCGCTGTGCGCTGCGGAGCCTGGTGCTGGGCTTGTCATGATCGTCCTCGGTTCGCTCGGCAGACCTGTTCTCGATCCTTCTCGATGCTAGGTCGGGGTCGCCCTGTCGGCGCGCTGAGCAGGTCGGACGCGCGACCGGTCCACGAGCCCGCGCCGTCGGGGGTGAGACTGGAGGGGTGAACGACGCACCCGAGCCGCGCAGGCACCGCCGACCCGCCATGCTCGATCCGCAGACCGCCGAGCAGATCCCCGGGTCGCTCGACCCCGCGCTGCGCGACGAGGTGGCGCACACCACCGCGCGCGCCGTCGTGCACCGGGCGCGCGCCGCCGAGGACCCGGAGGTGGTGGACCGCCTGGTGCGCCTCGTCGAGCGCGAGGGGCTCGACGTCGTCGCCGCCCTCTGGTCGGACGCCGCGCCCGCGTCGCTGCCCGGCGCGCTGTGGCGGCTGTACGTGCTGCGCGAGTGGGTGCGCCGCGACCCCCGCACCGTGGGGCTGCGCTACCGCCTCGGCGTCGACGCCGCCCCCGTGCACGAGGCGGTGGCCGGCGTGCCCCGCCCGCCCGCGCCGGAGGACCTGCGGGCGCTCGCCGACGACGTCCTGTCCGGCGTCTACGCCGGAGACCTGGCCGTGGCGCTCGAGCGGGCCGCGTCGTTCTGCCGCATCCTCGCGACCGGGGCGGCCTTCGACGCCGACGCCCGCGAGGTCGCGGACCCCGACGGGGCCACCCGGATGACGCGCGGCGCCGCCGACCTGGTGCGCACCGCCGAGGAGCTGGAGCGCGCGGCGGCGGGCTGGCGGACGGGCACCCTCGACTGACGCTCGGCGGCCGTGAACGGCGGGGCTGACCTGCGTGTTCGGAGCACGCCGACGCCCGGGCTTACGATGTTCGGGCGACGTCGGGCCGCGGTAGCCCCGGGCTCCATCTTCAGCCGCTACGAGCGGCCACGCGCCGAGAGGCGCTCCCGGTCCGGCGTCGCACCTCACCCGAGTTTCCCGCAGCCGCGAGGCGGATCGTTCAGCGCGCGTTCAACTAGTCGCGCCAGGATGGCCACCTCTAGTCTGTGAGAGTCTCAGCGTCCTCGATCCGGGAGCCACACGTGCGCCTGCGCCTCACACCGCGCGACACGACCTACTTCGACATGCTGGCGACGCTCGCGCAGCACAACGTCACGGGGGCCTCGCTCCTGGCGGAGCTGCTCGGGGCGTCCCGGCAGGAGAGGGAAGGGATCGTCCGCCGGCTCAACGAGGCCGAGCACATCGCCGACGACGCCACCCACTCGATCATGCGGCGGCTGAACCAGACGTTCGTCACCCCGTTCGACCGGGACGACATCTACGGCCTGGCGTCCGCGCTCGACGACTGCATGGACGCCATGGAGGAGGCCGGCGACCTCATCGTCCTGTACAAGGTCGACGAGCTCCCGCTGCGGGTCTCCGAGCAGGTGCAGGTGCTGCAGCGCTGCGCCGAGCTCACCGCCGAGGCCATGCCGCGGCTGCGCTCCATGGACCAGCTGTCCGACTACTGGGTCGAGATCAACCGCCTCGAGAACCAGGGCGACAAGCTGCACCGCGAGCTCATCGCGCAGCTCTTCGACGACACCACGGACCCGGTGCTGCTCATCAAGCTCAAGGAGATCGTCGACATGCTCGAGGAGGGCGCCGACGCCTTCGAGCGGGTCGCGAACATGGTCGAGACCATCGCCCTCAAGGAGTCCTGACCGTGGAGGTGGCGCTGGTCGTCCTCGTCGTCGCGCTCGCGCTCGGCTTCGACTACACCAACGGCTTCCACGACGCGGCCAACGCGATCGCCACCTCGGTCTCGACGCGGGCGCTCACGCCCCGGGTGGCGCTCCTCATGGCCGCGGTCATGAACTTCGTCGGGGCCCTGCTGGGCACCGAGGTCGCCGAGACCATCGCGACGTCGATCGTCGACCTGCAGGACGCGTCGAACCACACCGCGCTCGTCGTGGTGCTGTGCGCCCTGGTGGGCGCCATCGTGTGGAACCTCATCACCTGGTGGTTCGGCCTGCCGTCGTCGTCGACGCACTCGCTCATCGGCGGTCTCGTCGGTGCGGGGCTCGCGGCCGGGCTGCCGATCTACGGGCAGGCCATCATCGACAAGGTCGTGCTGCCGATGGTCTTCTCGCCGCTCATCGGCTTCGTCGGCGCGTACTTCGTCATGGTCGCGGTGCTGTGGATCTTCCGGAACGCGTCCCCGTCGCGGGTCACCCGCCGGTTCCGCCTGGCGCAGACCGCGTCGGCCGCCGCGATGGCGCTCGGGCACGGCCTGCAGGACGCGCAGAAGACCATGGGCGTGATCTTCATGGCGCTGCTCACGGTCGGCTGGGCGGACCCGGACGCGGGCATCCCGCTGTGGGTCAAGCTCGCCGCGGCGGGCGCCATCTCGCTCGGCACCGCCTCCGGCGGCTGGCGGATCATGCGCACGCTCGGCCGGCGCATCATCGAGCTGGACCCGGCACGGGGCTTCGTCGCCGAGACGGTGTCGGCGCTGGTGCTCTACGCCAACGCGTTCATCCTGCACGCGCCCGTCTCGACGACGCACACCATCACCTCGGCGATCATGGGCGTCGGCGCCACGCGCCGGCTGTCCGCCGTGCGCTGGGGCGTCGCCAAGAACATCGGTGCCGCGTGGGTGCTGACGATCCCCGCCGCGGCGCTCGTGGCCGCCATCACCACCTGGATCCTGCACCCCTGGCTCACCTGACGACCGGGCGCGACCTCAGTAGACCGGGGGAGTGACCTTCTCGACGGCGACGACGCGCGGACCCTTGCCGGTGGTGGTGACGTGGGCGACGAGCAGGTCGCCCGGCTCGAGGAACGGGTCGCGCGAGGGCAGCACGTCCGCGACGGCGCGGCGGGAGTGCTGGCCCAGCACGTCCAGCACCGTCGGCAGGACCGGCCGGTGCGTGCACAGCACCGACGACCGGCCCGACTCGAGCAGGTCGCGGACCGTCGCGGCGACGCGGGAGGGCGAGCGCTCGTGCTCGGCCTCGCCCAGCTGGTCGCTGAGCTCCGGCCGGGCGTGCGACGCCCGCACGTACGGCTCGATCGTCGCCGCACAGCGTTCCCAGCGGCTCGAGACCACCGACGTCACGCCGTAGGCGGCGAGGACCGGGACGAGCGCCGCGCCCTGGGCGTGCCCCACCGGCGTCAGCGGCCGGTCGTGCTCCGTGCCGTGCCAGGCCGCCCGGGTCACGGCCTTGCCGTGCCGCACGATGACGACGGCGTGCGTGGCGAGCCGGCCCTGGGCGTGCGCCGCCACGAGGGCCTCGAGCGGCCCGCGGTCGGCGCGGCGCGTCAGGCGGGCGGCGGCGGCGTCGACGTCGAGCCACGCCTTCCTGTCGACCTCGTCCTTGGACGGGGGCTGCACGGGGAACCGCGCGGCGAGGGCCGCGGCGTCGTCCGACCGCGACGCCCGCTGCGCCGCCCAGTAGTGCACGCGCTTCACGCGGCCCTCGGGGGTCAGGTACTGCAGGCCCGGGAGGGGGACGCCGAGGACCACGGGCTTGCCGGTCTCCTCCGCGACCTCGCGCGCAGCGGCCGTGTTCAGCGACTCGCCCGGCTCGAGCTTCCCCTTGGGCCAGGACCAGTCGTCGTAGCGGGGCCGGTGCACGAGCTGCACCTGGAGGCGCCCGTCGCGCTCGCGCCACACGAGCCCGCCCGCCGACTCGATCACCGGGGCGTGCTCCACCGAGGTCGCTCCCAGCCTGTCCACGAGCGGGGAGGCCGTCGTGCCCGCCGCCCGACGCACGCGCGCCGCCCTCACCACGCCCTCATCGAGCCCGCTCGGGCCGACGGCGGTGCCGGTCGACGAGCTGCGCCTGGAGGTCCACGAGCGGTTCGCCGTCCGGCCCGACGGCGTGCCGCACCCAGGTGTCGTCCGGCTGCAGGTGCCACGTGGAGGTCTTGTCCGACATCGACGCGTCCATGAGCTCCAGGAGCTCCGCGACCTGGCCCTCGTCGGCGATGCGGACCAGCGCCTCGACGCGGCGGTCCAGGTTGCGGTGCATGAGGTCGGCCGAGCCGATGTACACCTCCGGGCCGGACTCCGGCCCCTCGCCGATGGCCGGGCCGGCCGCGTTGGCGAACGCGTAGATCCGGGAGTGCTCCAGGAACCGGCCGAGGATGGAGCGCACGCGCACGTTCTCGCTCAGGCCCGGCACCCCCGGGCGCAGCGCGCAGATGCCGCGCACCACGAGGTCCACCTTCACCCCCGCCTGCGAGGCGCGGTACAGGGCGTCGATCGTGGCCTCGTCCACGGCGGAGTTCACCTTGATGCGTACCCACGCCTCGTGCCCGGCGCGGGCGGCGTCCGCCTCGCGCTCGATGCGCTCGATGAGGCCCGCCCGCACGGCGCGCGGTGCGACCAGCAGCCGGTGGAAGCGCGACTGCGGGGCGTAGCCGGAGAGCTGGTTGAACAGGCGCGTGAGGTCCTGGCCGACGTCGCGGTCGCACGTGAGCAGGCCGTGGTCGGTGTACATGCGGGCCGTCTTCGGGTGGTAGTTGCCGGTGCCCACGTGGCAGTACCGGCGCAGCCCGTCCGACTCCTGGCGGACCACGAGGGACAGCTTGGCGTGCGTCTTGAGACCGACGATCCCGTAGACGACGTGCACCCCCGCCTCCTCGAGCTTGCGCGCCCAGGAGATGTTGGCCTGCTCGTCGAACCGCGCCTTGATCTCGACGAGCGCGAGCACCTGCTTGCCGGCCTCGGCGGCGTCGATCAGGGCGTCGACGATCGGGGAGTCGCCCGACGTGCGGTACAGCGTCTGCTTGATCGCGAGCACGGCCGGGTCGGCGGCCGCCTGCTCGAGGAACGTCTGCACCGACGTGGAGAAGGAGTCGTACGGGTGGTGCAGCAGGACGTCCCGCTCGCGGATCGCGGCGAAGACGTCGCGCGCCGTCGCGGACTCCACCTCGGCGAGCTGGCGGTGCGTGGTCGGGACGAACGGCGGGTAGTGCAGCGTCGCGCGCTCGATGTCGGCGATGACGTTGAGGCCTGTGAGGTCGAGCGGCGCCGGCAGCTCGTACACCTCCTCGTCGGCCACGCCGAGCTCGCGGACCAGCAGCTCGCGGATGCGGGGCGAGATGCCGTGCGCCAGCTCGAGCCGCACGGGCGGCCCGAAGCGGCGGCGAAGCAGCTCCTTCTCCATCGCCTGCAGGAGGTTCTCGGCGTCGTCCTCCTCGACCTCCACGTCCTCGTTGCGCGTGACGCGGAACGTGTGGCTCTCGCGCACCTCCATGCCGGGGAACAGGTGGTCGAGGTGCTGCGCGATGACCTCCTCCAGCGGCACGAACGACGTCTGCGTGCCGCCGCCCTGCGTGGGCGTGGGCGCCGACGGGCGGCCGCGGTCGTCGACCGCGATGAACCGCGGCAGCAGCGGCGGCACCTTGACCCGGGCGAAGTGCTCCTTGCCCGTCAGCGGGTTCGCGACGACGACCGCCAGGTTGAGCGACAGCCCCGAGATGTAGGGGAACGGGTGCGCCGGGTCCACCGCCAGCGGCGTGAGCACCGGGAAGATCTGCTTGCGGAAGAACTTGTGCAGGCGCTCCTGCTCGCGGACCTCGAGCTGGTCCCAGTGCACGATCGTGATGCCCTCGGCGTCGAGCGCGGGCTGCACGTCGGAGCGGAACACCTCCGCGTGCCGGGTCATGAGGCGGTGCGCGCCCTCGCCGATCGACTCCAGCACCTGCCGCGGGCTCATCCCCGACGCCGCGGTGACGGCGATGCCCGTGGCGATGCGCCGCTTCAGGCCCGCCACCCGCACCATGAAGAACTCGTCCAGGTTGGACGCGAAGATCGCGAGGAACCGGGTGCGCTCGAGCAGCGGCAGCGACGGGTCCTCCGCCAGCTCCAGCACCCGCTCGTTGAACGCCAGCCAGCTCAGCTCCCGCTCCGCGAACCGGTCGTCGGGCAGCGGCTCCGCCTCGATCGCGCGGACACCGTCCGACCCCGGTTCCTCCGCGATGTGCTCGGCGATGTGGGCCGCGAGCTGCGGATCCAGGGGGCGCGACGGCGCGACGGCCGTCGAGCGCGGGCGGCTGTCCGTCACCTCGGCGGCCGCGACGGCGGCGTCCGGTGCGACGGGGGCGTACCGACCGCGTCCGTCGCGGGTCCGGGAGGTACGGGGGCGCGACGCTGTCATGGCACCCATCGTGGCACCGATAGGTGAACGGCGGGTGACGAAGTCCTCCGTCCGGTCGCTACGCGCCGGCGGGCCGCGCGTACTGGACGTCGACGGCGGCGCGCTCGAAGCCGGCGCCCGCGTACGTGGCCAGCGCCGCCGCGTTGTCCCCGTCCACGTACAGCACCGCGCGGTCGCACCCCGTGCGCGCCAGGTGGCGCAGCCCGACGGCGGTGAGCGCGCGGCCCAGGCCGCGGCCCTGCGCGTCGGGGGAGACGCCGACGGCATAGATCTCTCCGGAGCGGCCCTCGCCGTCCTGGGCGCCGGACGGCTGGTCGTTCTCGACCTTGGTCCACAGGTAACCCAGCGGCTCGCCCGCGGCGCCGTCCGACGGGTCGTCGGCCGGCACGACGAGGAAGAACCCGTCGGCGTCGAACCAGGGTTCGCGCCGCCGGTCCTGCAGGTCGGCGACCGTGAGCCGGCCCTGCTCCGGGTGGTCGGCGAACGCACGGGCGTTGAGCCGCACCCACGCGTCGTCGTCGGCGCCGGGGCGGAACGTGCGCAGGGCGAGGCCGGGCAGGTCCGGCACGTCGCGGGCCGCGTCGTCAGGCCCGAGCGGCCGCGCGAGCACGAGCAGCTCGCGCGCCACCTCGTACCCGCGGGCGGCCGCGAACGCCTGCGCCGCGGGCAGGTCGCCGTGCGCCCACACCCGCAGCGGCTTGCCGCGCTGGCCGGGGGCGCCCGAGAACATCGGCAGCCGCGCGTCGCGCTCGGCGGTGCGCAGCAGGACGCCCCCGACGCCCCGGCGCCGGTGGTCCGGGTGCACGACCAGCTCGGCGCTCGCGTCGTCGCCGCCCCGGTCCACCTGGAGGTAGCCGACGACGGTGCCGTCGTCGCCGCGGGCCACGACGTGCGTCAGCCAGTCGGCGTCGGTCCCCAGGCGGAGCAGGGGCTGCTCCGACAGCGGGACGACGCCGTCGTGGGCGGCGGCCGCCGCGGCGAGCGCGCGCACGTCGTCCTGCGCGGCGGCGTCGAGGGGCTCGAAGGACAGGGCGGGCAGGGCGGGCGAGGTGGGCACGACCCCATTCTGACCGAGGACGGACGACGCCGACCATGCGGTGGGGGGGGGGGGTGGGGTGGTGGGGAATGGGAGACAACAGAGGGGTGCGACGGGGGGGGGGGGGCGCGTTGCTGGTGGGG
>NZ_JBHVSQ010000029.1:0-28127 GCF_042885055.1 Isoptericola sp. NPDC058082
AGGGCGCGGCGCACGCGGCGGCGCGCCTCCCGCGCCACCGCCTCGGGCGCCCGGCCCGCGACGACGAGCGCGCCGTGCACCCGCGTCGTCGCGACGGCGAGCCCTGCCGTGAGCACCGGCAGCCCGAGCGCGAGCGCCTGCGCCGCGCCGGAGCCGCCGTCGGCCTGCGCCCCGACCACCGAGAACCGCACCCAGGCGACCCCCGCCAGCGCGCCGAACGCCGCCGGGAGCGCGAGACTCGCGGCCTGGCCGACGACGTCCCACCCCCGCCGCCAGCCCGGCGACGGCAGGCGGCTGCGCAGCCAGAGCGCGGCGTCGCGCACCACCCAGGCCACCAGCAGCGCCACCACGACGGGGTACGCGGCGGCCCAGAGCGCGGCCTCGACGTGCCCGAACGCGGCGAGCAGCACGCCCGCCGCGGCGACGAGCCACACCTCCCCCAGCAGGAGGAACGGCGCGACCGTGGCCAGCACCGTGCGGCGGCGGGCGTCGTCGCGGCCGCCGAGCGCGCGCACCAATGGCACGCCGCCCTGGACGGCGCCGTCGAGCGCGGCCCAGCCGGCGAGCAGGGCGGCGAGCAGGAGGCCCCAGCCGAGGGCGTTCATCGCGTGCCTCCGAAGGTGAGGAGCTCGGTGCGGTCCTCGGTGCGGTCCTCGGCCCGGGCGCCGGGCCCGCCGCCGGGATCGCCGTCGGGCTCGTCGTCGGCGTCGCGCAGGACGTCGGCCGGCGGGGCGCCGAGGGCGAGGCGCGTCGTGCCGCGGCGGGCGAGGCGCGCCATGACGGACCAGTCCACGACGGCGAGGGTGACCATCACGCCGACGAGGACCACGAGGGACGTGATCACCGCCGCCGCGGACGCGTCGGACACGGCGTCCTCGGTGCGCAGCACGCCCGCGATCGCCCAGGGCTGGCGGCCGATCTCGCGGGCCGCCCAGCCCAGCAGCGCCGTGAGGAACGGCACCGGCAGCAGCACGGTGAGCGTGCCGTAGAGGCCGCTGCGCAGCGGCCGCCACAGGCGGAACAGCACGTTGCCGGGCAGCAGGAGCAGCAGCACGCACCCGACGACGAACGCCAGGCCGGCGACGCCCTGCATCACCGCGTACGCGATGCCCACGACCGGCGGGTCGCCGCCCGGCACGTCCTGCAGGTACTCGAACTGCGCGTACCCGAAGGAGGTCGCGACGAACGCGCCGACCGTGCCGGTGACCAGCCCGATCCGCATCGAGCGACGCCACACGTCGTTCTCCGGCGACATCACGGCGCCCGGGAGGCCGGCCGCGACCACGCCGGGCAGCCGCGACGGCGCCCGGCGCAGGTGCCACGCGCTGACCCCGACCAGCAGGAACGCCCCCGCCATGAGGCACGCCCCCACCACGTGCAGCGCCGACAGCAGCGCCGCCGGGTTGGTGACCAGGGCCGCCGCGTCGGTGACGCGGGCCACGCCGTCCACCAGCTCGAAGCCGACCGGGTTCCGCAGGAAGCCGTTCGCCACCATCACGGTGAACGCCGAGAGGTAGCCGGTGACGACGACCGCCCAGAACGCCGCGGTGTGCGCCCGGCGCGGCAGCACGTGCCACCCGAACACCCACAGCCCGAGGAACGTGGACTCCAGGAAGAACGCCGCCATCGTCTCGATCACCAGCGGGGCGCCGAACACGCCGCCGGCCACGTCGAGCAGGCCCGGGAAGTGCAGGCCGAGCTGCAGCTCCATGACGATGCCGGCGGCGATGCCCAGCGCGTAGTTGACCAGGTAGAGCTGGCCCCAGAACCGGGTGGCGGTCTCGAGCGTCGCCGCCCGCCCGGCGTCGCGGGCCGCCGCCCACCGGGTCTGCAGGATCGCCACGACGGGCCCGAGCCCCAGCGTCACCAGGACGAAGAGGAAGTGCGTCCCGGCGAGCAGCGCGAACTGCAGGCGGGCGGCGTCGACGGCGGTCATGCGGCTGACGCTAGGGCGCCCGAACCCCGCGGTCCCAGGGTTTTCGGGACCTTCGGGGGACAACCCTGAGCGATTTCGGGGGACTCCCCTACCCCGCGGGCGGCGTCAGGCGGCAGGGCGCTTGACGACGACCACGACCTCGATGGCCTGGCCGGCCCCGTAGCTCGGCGACAGGGTCCCCACGGCCTCCCAACCGTCCCGGCCGAGGTCGTTGAGGTCACGCTCCATCTGGGCGTAGTCGAAGCCGCGCATCGCGAGCTTGTAGGTGAGCACCTTGTGCTCCCACGCGGTGGTCGGTGCGGTCATGGTCGGTCTCCCTCGCTGATCGGTGCTGTCGGTGCTGTCGGTGCTGTCGGTGCTCCGGTGGGACGGTGCGCCCGTCCGGTCAGGCGCGCGCCGCCAGGGCGCTCCGCCACCCGATGCGGCCGCCGGTCTGCAGCAGCGCCCCGCGGTAGGCCCGCTCGCTCACGAGCAGGGCGACGACGGCGAACGCGGCGAGGATCAGCAGCGACACGACCGGCTCCCACCAGGCGGCGTCGCCGGACAGCACGCGCACGGGCATCGAGACGACGTTCGCCACCGGGACGTACGACAGGACCGTCTCGAAGGTGCCGCTGGCGGAGAACGTCAGGAAGTACACGCCCATGATCGCCATCGTCATCGGGGTGGTGGTGTGCTGCAGGTCCTCGGTGCGCGACGCGAGCGCACCCGCCACCGCGTACAGGGCCGCGAGGCCGAGGAAGCCGACGGCGAAGAAGAGCACGAACCAGACGAGCGACGTCGACAGCGACGGCAGGATCGACGCCGTCGGCGTGAACGACAGCGCGGCGAGGCCGACAGCCGCGAACACGACGTTCTGCGCCAGGGCCACGACCGAGCTGCCGAGGATCTTGCCGGCCAGCAGGTGCCGCAGCGGCACGGCGGTGGCCATGATCTCCACCAGGCGCGACTGCTTCTCCTCCACCACGCTGCCCGCGATCATCTGCCCGGAGCCGAGCGCCCCGATGAAGAACAGCAGGGCGAGGGCGAACGACGCGAAGAACAGCGTCTGCGAGTCCACGGCGTCGCCGTCGACCCGGTCGGTGGTCAGGGTGCCGCCCGCGGTGAGCTCGGCGGCGGTGGTGCCGGCCGCCTGCGCGTTGGCGTCGAGCGCCTGGGCGGCCACGCCGGCCGTGAGCAGGCGGGTCAGCGTGCTGTCGGGGGCCGCCTGGCCGGTGAGCACCCAGCCGCCGTCCGTCGACCCGGCGTCGCTCCCGTCGGCGGGGTGCAGCCAGGCGTCCGCGTCGCCGTCCGCGAGCGCCGCGCGGGCGGCCTCGTCGTCGGGCACCTCGAGGGTCGTGAGCTCGGCGCCCCCGCCCTGCTCCTCGGGGATCGCGGCCGCGGACTCGACGGACGCCGTCGCGGCGGCGTCCCCGGCCACGACGGCCACCGTGAAGCTCTCCGTCTTGCTGCCCTGCCAGGCCATGAACCCCGCCAGCGCGGCGATGATCGCGACCGAGACGAGCAGCCCCACGAGGAACGTCTTGTTGAGCGCGCGCACCACGATCTCGCGCTTCATCACGACGAGCCACGCACCGCGCGTGCTCTCCTCGCCGGTCCGGTCGAGGGTGCCCTGCGTGTCCGGGCGGGTGGGGGTGGTGGTGGTCATGCGTTGCTCCTTTCGCGCGAACGCTGCGGTGCCTCACTCCGGCACGCCTCGTTCCTCGGCGTACCTCCGCGGGGGCCCCGCGCGTTCACGCGGTCACCTCGCGGTAGATCTGGGCCAGCGTGGGCCGGACAGGGGTGAGCTCGCGGACGCCGCCGCGCTCGAGGCCGGTGGCGAGCAGGCGCTGCAGCGCCGCGTCGTCGACCACCTCGAGGAGCGCGACGGACCCGTCGACGTCGACCGCGTGCACGCCGGGGACGCCGCGCACCCAGCCGGCGTCGCCGCCCGCGACGAGGCGGTGGCGCAGCGCACCGGTCCGCTGCAGGTCCGCCGGCGCGCCGTCCGCCATGACGCGACCGGACTTGAGGATGACGAGCCGCTCGCACAGCCGCTCCACGAGGTCGAGCTGGTGCGAGCTGAACAGCACGGGCACGCCCCGGGCGGTGTGCTCGGCGAGCAGGTCGACCATGCCGTCGACGGCGGCCGGGTCGAGGCCGCTGAACGGCTCGTCGAGCACCAGCAGCCGCGGCGTGCCCATCAGCGCGGCGACGATCTGCACGCGCTGCTGGTTGCCGAGCGAGAGCTTCTCGACGTGCTCCTTGGACCGGCCGGCCAGGCCGAGCCGGTCGAGCATGTCGAGCACCTCCGCGCGGGCCCGCGGGGCCGCGATGCCCCGCAGGCGGGCCAGGTAGACGAGCTGGTCGAGCACCGGCTGCTTCGGGTAGAGGCCGCGCTCCTCCGGCATGTACCCGAACGCGCGGCGGTCCGCGCGCGTGACCGGGTCGCCGCCGAACCGCACCTCGCCGGCCGTGGGCGCCAGGACGCCCATGATCATCCGCATGGTCGTCGTCTTGCCGGCGCCGTTGCCGCCGACGAACCCGGTGAGCAGCCCGGCCGGGGCCGCGAACGAGACGTCGTCGACGGCCGTGAGGTCGCCGAACGTCCGGGTCAGGCCCCGGACCTCGAGGAAGTCGTTGTCCATGACGACGACGCTACGGAACGCGGGCCCGGGACGGATCCGCCCGGCGGCGGAGATCCGCGCCTCCCCCGCGGGGCGGACCGGAGCGTCCGCGCACCCCCGACTTTCGTCGCGCGGCGGTCGACCGCGGTCGGTACCGGTCGGCGCGGGGCCCTGGCACCGTGCAGCGGGACGCACGATCCACCGGCGAGCACCCGGCGCCCCGACGAAGGAGAGCACGATGACGTTCACGAACCCGCAGGGCACCCGCGGCGCCCGTCAGCCCCGCGGCCGCTTCCTCGCCGGCAGGAACCGGCGGGCGGCGCGGCGCGCGGGCCGGGCCACCGGCGACCTGCTCGCCCTGACGACGATCGGCCGGAGGACCGGCCAGGAGCGGTCCACCCCCGTCGGCGGCTTCCCGGGCGGAGACGGCAGCTGGATCGTCGTCGCGTCCGCCGCCGGCGCCCGCGCGAACCCCGCCTGGTACCTCAACCTCGCGGCCCACCCCGACCGCGCGACCGTCACGACCGGCGGCCGGACCGTGCCCGTCGTCGCCGAGGAGCTGCACGGGGCCGAGCGTGCCGCCGCCTGGCGGACCGTCACGACCACGTCCCCCGGTTTCGCCGGGTACCAGGCCCGGACGGACCGCGAGCTGCCCGTCATCCGGCTGACCCCGCGCGGGTGACCCTCGACGTCGTACCTGGTGACGGTTCCGCACCGCGGACCGTCACCAGGTACGACGTCGACAGCACCAAGGAGGTGCTGGCAGGCCACGGTCGAGGCCTCCACCCTTCGTGCTCGAGCAGCTGCCCGACGTCCGTGACCACGACGCCCCGTACCGAGGAGATGCCGGTGTCGAGGACGCCGAGCATCGCGCGCCGCCATCGCCCCTGCCGGACGAGCGCAGCGACCTGCTGGTCCGTCAGACCGTGCTCGCGGCACTGTGCGACGGACACCAGGCCCTCCTGGAGCGCGGCGATCCGGCCGAGCGACGAGGGGACCACGATCCGGCGGGGCATCGCACCAGCCAAGCCGAGCCGGGCGGCAGGCCGGCGGCGTCATCCACAGTTCCTCGACGTAGCACCCGGTGACGGTTCAGCAGCGGGAACCGTCACCAGGTACTACGTCAGGGCGCGGTGGTAGTAGACGACGGCCTGCACGCGGTCGCGCAGGTGCAGCTTGGCCAGCACGTTGGAGACGTGGGTCTTGACGGTGGCCTCGCCGAGGAACAGCTCGCCGGCGATCTCGGCGTTCGACAGCCCCTGGCCCACGAGCACCAGGACCTCCCGCTCCCGCGGGGTGAGGAGGTCCAGGGCGGCGTCCGGCCGCGACGACCCGACGGCCGGCGGGCGCGCCCGTCCGCCGCCCGTCCCCTCGACCATCCGGGCGATGACGCGCTTCGTGACCTCCGGCGCGAGCAGCGCGTGCCCGGCGGCGACGGTGCGGACGGCGTCCACCAGCCGGTCGGCGTCGGAGTTCTTCAGCAGGAAGCCGGACGCGCCGGCGCGCAGGGCGTCGTCCACGTAGGCGTCGTCGTCGAACGTCGTGAGCACGAGCACCTTGGCGAGGTCGTCCGCGACGATGCGGCGGGTCGCCTCGATGCCGTCCATCACCGGCATCTGGACGTCCATGAGCACGACGTCGGGGCGCAGCGCGCGCACCTGCTCCAGCGCCTGCGCGCCGTCGGCGGCCTCGCCCACCACCTCGAGGTCGGCCTCGACGCCCAGGATCATCGCGAAGCCGGACCGCACCAGCCGCTGGTCGTCGACGAGCAGCACCCGCACAGGCGCGTCGGGGCCGGTCACGGGCGGTCTGGGGACGTCGAGCGAGGCAAGGGCAGGCGCACCCGCACACGGTAGCCGCCGGTGGCCCGCGGGCCGACGTCGGCGATCCCGCCGTGCGTCGCGACGCGCTCGCGCACGCCGACCAGGCCGAGCCCGGTCCCCGTGGAGCCGGGGCGCGGGCGGCCGTCGTCGAGCACCTCCACCTCGGCGAAGCCGTGCGGGAACCGGTCCGCGGACGGGTCGTCGCGCCGCGCCGGACGGCGGTCCACGCGCACGACGACGCGCGCGGACCGGGCCGTGGAGTGCTTGCGCACGTTGCTCAGCGCCTCCTGCGCGGTGCGGTACAGGCTGAGGCCGACGGGCGCGGGCACGGCGTCGACGGCACCCGGCTCGGCGACGACCCGCACCTCGACGTCGAGCCCGGCGTCGTCCGCGAGGGACGGGACGTCGGCCAGCCCGGGCTCCGGCGCGCGCCCGCCGCCCGAGCCCGCGTCGCCCGGGCCGTCGCCGTCCTCGACCCCGCGCAGCGTGCCGAGCAGCCCGCGCATCTGGGCCACGGCCTCGCGCGACTCGCCCTCGATGGTGGCCAGCGGCGCAGCGGCCGAGGCCGGGTCGCCGGCCAGCATCCGCCGGGCGGCGGCGGCCTGGATGCCGATGACGGACACGTGGTGGGCGACGACGTCGTGCAGCTCGCGGGCGATGCGCAGCCGCTCGGTGACGACCGCCTGCCGCTGCAGCTCCGCCGTCTGGCGCTCGATGGTCGCGGCCTGGTCCTGGAGCTGCTCGCGCCGGCGCGCGCCGTGCCACATGAGCTGGCCGCCCACGACCGCCCCGTAGAAGTAGGCGAGGTTGATGAGCAGGTTGTACGCGGTGAACGCCACCCCCGGGTCGACCAGGCCGGGCCGCTCGTCGGCGAGCCCCATCTGCTCGACGATGCCGTCGATGCCGGCCCCGACGGCGAACTGCCAGGCCAGCCACCCGAACATCGCCAGCAGGGCGGCGCCCACGACGAGGGCCATCGCCTGCCGGTCGCGCGCCCACGCGACCGCGCTGAACAGCGCGACGAAGTAGACGACCTGCAGCGGCACGAGGATCGTCACCATCGGGACGGTCAGCCCGACCACGAGGAAGTGCACGTACACCACGGAGAGCACGACCAGGGGGAACCGCCGGCGCCACATGAGCGGCGCGGCGCCCAGGGCGGCGAGCAGGTAGAGCAGCCAGGTCGGGGCCTGCTCGTCCTCGAAGTACCCGAAGCTGCGGGCGAGCTCGGCGCCCACGAGGGAGACGACGACGAACGCCGCGCCCAGCCACAGGTCGTTGCGGTAGGCGCGGGCGGGGTCGGCGGGCACGCGCTCCCACCCCGAGTCGATCCCCCACCAGTCGGCGAGGCGCGCGGTCCACGAGGCGCGGTGCTGGGGCATCCGGTCAGCCTAGAGAGGGGAATGCGGTGGGCGCCTCCCCCAGGAGGTGGAAGTGTGGGCCCATGAGCCTCCCCACGTCGGCGGACTTCTGGATCTGCCGCACCTGCGCCGTCGAGCACTCCACCCGACCGGAGGTCTGCGCGATCTGCGCGGACGAGCGCCAGTGGGTGCCCGTGACCGGCCAGGCGTGGACCACCCTGGACGAGCTCGCGGCCGAGGGCCTCGCCGTCGAGGTCGCCGAGCTCGAGCCCGACCTGCTCGCCCTGCACGCGACGCCGCACGTGGGCATCGGGCAGCAGGCGAAGGTGGTGCGCACCGACGCGGGCGCGCTGCTGTGGGACCCGCTCGGCTTCGTGGACGACGTGGGCGTCGCGGCGGTCGTGTCGGCCGCCGCGGGCGGCGACGTCGTGATCGCCGCCAGCCATCCGCACATGTTCGGCGTGCAGGTGGAGTGGAGCCGCCGCCTGGCCGCGGCCACCGGCCGCGACGTGCCTGTCCTCGTGAGCGAGGCCGACGCCGGCTGGGTGGCCCGCCCGGACGCCGTGATCGAGACGTGGTCGCCGGACGCGTCCGGCGAGCGCGAGGTGCTGCCCGGCGTCGTGCTCAGCCAGCCGGGCGGGCACTTCCCCGGCTCGGCGGTGGTGCACTGGACCGGCGCCGACGGGCGCGGCGTGCTCCTGTCGGGCGACACGATCTTCGCCAACCCGGACCGCACGGCGAGCTTCATGCGCAGCTACCCCAACCGCATCCCGCTGTCGGGCGCGGTCGTGACGCGCGTCGCCGAGCACGTGGCCCGCCGACCGTTCGACCGGCTCTACAACAACTTCGACGGGGTGATCCCGGCCGACGCGCGCGACGTCGTGCTGCGCTCCGCCGAGCGGCACGCGGCATGGGCGCGCGGCGACTTCGACCACCTCACCTGATCACCGCGCCGCCGGCTCGACGGCGCCGCCGGCCGGGTCCGCCGCAGGCTCGACGGCGGGCGCGGGCGAGCCGTGACCCGGACGTACACTCCCGGGGTGAGCCAGCCGTCCACGTCCCCACCCAGCACCGGCTCGGGACGGGCGGCCGGGGTGGCGCTCGCGATCGTCGCCGGTCTCGCCGCCGCGCTGCAGAGCCGGGTCAACGGCTCGCTCGCCACCGCGATGGACAGCCCTTTCGTCGCGGCGTTCTTCTCGTTCAGCTCCGGCCTGGTGCTGCTGCTGGTCGCTCTGGCGTTCTCGCCGACGGGGCGCGCCGCGGTGCGCCGCGTCGGGACGGGGCTGCGCACCGGCGGCCTGCGCCCGTGGGAGTGCCTCGGCGGTCTCGGCGGGGCCTTCTTCGTGATGTCGCAGGGCCTGACCGTCGACGTCCTCGGCGTGGCGGTCTTCACCGTCGCCCTGGTGGCCGGGCAGTCGGTGAGCTCGCTCGTCATCGACCGGGTCGGCATCGCCCCCGGCGGCGTCCGCCTGGTCACCCTCGGGCGCGTGCTCGGCCCGGCCCTGACCGTCGTCGCGGTGGTGGTCGTCTCCGGCGCGGGGGCGTCCACGGCGGCGCTCGCCCTCGCGCTGTTCCCGCTGGTGGCGGGGGTGCTGCAGTCGTTCCAGCAGGCCCTCAACGGCAGGGTGCGGTCGGCGGTGCGCGTCACGACCCCGGCGGGCGCCCGGGCCCGGCTCGGCGGGGACGGCGGGGTGATCGCGGCGACCGTCGTCAGCTTCGTCGTGGGCACGGCGGCCCTGCTCGTGGTCATGGGCGTCGCGCTCGCCGTCGGCGGTGCCCCGGCGGGAGGCCTGCCGCCGGACCTCCTGCTCTACTCCGGCGGCCTGCTGGGCGTCACGTTCATCGCCCTGCAGGCGGCCGTCGTGCAGCGCATCGGCGTGCTGCTGCTCGGGCTGGGCATGATCGCGGGCCAGGTGGTGGGCGCGCTCGTGCTCGACGTGCTCTCCCCCACCATCGCGCCGCCCGGCGCCGCGACGTACGTCGGCGCGGCGCTCACCCTCGTCGCCGTCGCCGTCCCCCTTCTCGAGGGCGCGCTGCGCCGACGCTGACCGCCCGAGCGGCCCGGGACGCGCCGACGCCGCCACGACCAGGGCGGTCGTGGCGGCGTCGGCGTGCGTGGTGCTCAGCGGGTGACGCGGTGCGTCACTTCTGCCAGCCCCAGTTCTCCGGGTGCGGGGCGAGGCCCTGGAAGCCGGAGGTGCGCCAGCCGAAGTTGGCCAGGCCCTTCTTCACCGCGGTCATCTCCGGACCGAAGTCGATCGGGAAGGTGCCGTACTGCTCCAGCGCCTTCTTCTCCGCCTCGTTGAACGCGGCGACCGCCTGCGGGATGTCCTCGATGGTGCCCGGCTTCTTCATCAGCTCGTCGATCTCCTTCGACCCGATGTAGGTGAAGTTCGAGTCGGAGTCGGAGCCGTAGAGCTGGTAGCCCGAGGTGCTGTAGCCGTACGGGTCGGAGGACGACCAGGCCATGATGAGCATCTCGTACTTGCCGCCCAGCACGGTGTCCGAGAACTTCGACGAGTCCTGGTTGTCGAGCTCGACCTCGATGCCGGCGGCCTTGAGCATGGCCTGCACGGCGTTCGCCATGGCGGTCTGCGTCGGGCTGTCACCGAAGAAGGTGTACTTGAGGTGGACCGGCTTGCCGTCCTTCTCGTAGTAGCCCGACCCCTCGTTGAGGGTGTAGCCGGCGCCCTCGAGCGTGGCCTTGGCGTTCTCCACCGAGTAGGCGGCGTCGGCCGGCATGTTGTTCTCGTAGCCGTCCTGGATCGGCGACATCACCTCGGACCCGGCCGGGTCCTCCTCCCAGCCGAGACCCTGGAAGTCGATCTCGGCGAGCTTGGTGACGTCGGTCGCCTGCGTGACGGCCTTGCGCACCGCGATGTCCTGCAGCGCCTCGGCCTTGGTGTTCAGCGTGAACACGCCGGTCGACAGGGCGTAGTTGATGAGGATCTGCACGTCGTCCATGCCGCGCGCCACCTTGAGGCGGTCGGCCGCGGCCACGCCGGTGGAGTCGATCTCGCCGTTCTGGAACGCGTTGATGGAGGCGGCCTCCTCCATCTGCTTGAAGACGATCTTCTCCAGCTTCGGCGTCTCGCCCCACCACTTGGGGTTCGGCACGAAGGTGGCCTGCGTCTCGTCCTGCGAGTCGACGATGAACGGACCGGCGGCCCACTCGTTGTGCGGCTCGTTCACCCAGCCCTCGGTGTAGGTCTTCACGTCCAGGCTGTCCGGGTGCATCAGGTTCAGGAACAGGAACTGGTACGGGAAGAACGGCGCGTCGAAGGTGACGACGACCTGCTTGTCGTCCTTGCCCTTCTCCACCGACTTGACCTGGTCGTAGCCGGTGGTCGAGACCGGGTTGTAGCCCTTGGTCTTGCCCGACTGCGCCTTCCAGGTGGCCTCGAAGGCCGTCCAGTCGATCGGCGTGCCGTCGTTCCAGGTGGCCTTGGGGTTGACGTCGTAGGTGACGACCAGCGGGTCCTTCGAGGTGACCTCGACCTTGGACAGGTAGTCGGGGTTCGGCGTCGGGTTGCCCGCGACGTCGTAGTCCCACAGGGACGCCTGGTAGAGCTTCCAGAAGTCGCCCATGTACCGGGTGTTGCCGTCGACCGAGAACGCGTTCCAGTTCGGCGTGACCTCTTCGATCGGCAGCGTCAGCGTGCCGCCGTCCTTGACGTTCTCGCGGTCCTGCGGGTTGTTGTACGCCTTGCCGGCCTCGGGCATGGGCAGCGCGCCCTGGTACGACGAGGGGACGCCGTCGGCGGGCTGCGTCGTCATCGACGTGTCGCCGTTGCCCTGGGCCGTGCCCTCGTCGTCGCCACCGCCGGAGCCGCACGCGGCCAGGGTGAGCGCGAGCACCGCGGCAGCAGCGACCGCACCGACGCCCTTCTTGCGGATCGTTGTCATGATTCTCCTTGAGAAGCGTCTACCCGGTCGGGTAGATGACCCGGACGGGTCAGGCGCGGGTGGTCTCCCGCACGTCTGGGGTGCCCGCCGACATGGTCAGCGGGAAGTGGCAGGCCGCGAGCTGGTCGTCGCCGCCGGTGAGCACCGGCAGCACGGTGTCGCAGCGGTGCTGGTCGTCGGCCGACAGCGTGGCGCGCACGGGGCAGCGGCTGGCGAAGCGGCAGCCCGGGATCTCCTCGACCGGGCTGGGCAGGTCGCCCTCGAGCACCACCCGCTTGCGCCCGCGCTCGAGCTGCGGGTCGGGCAGCGGTACCGCCGACAGCAGGGCCTGCGTGTACGGGTGGCGCGGCGCGGTGAAGACCGCCTCGGTGTCCCCCGACTCGACGACCTGCCCGAGGTACATCACGGCCACGCGGCTCGAGATGTGCCGGATCACGGACAGGTCGTGCGCGACGAAGAGGAACGCGACGCCGAGCTGGGCCTGCAGGTCCTCGAGCAGGTTGATGACGCCGGCCTGGATCGACACGTCGAGGGCGGACACCGGCTCGTCGAGCACGATGAGCCGCGGGCTCACGGCCAGGGCGCGCGCGATGGCGATGCGCTGGCGCTGGCCGCCGGAGAACTGCGACGGGAACCGGTCGACGTGGTCGGGGTTGAGGCCCACCAGCTTCATGAGCTCGTCGATGCGGGCGTTGACCTTCTGCCGCGACCAGCCGTGCACCTTGAGCGGCTCCGCGAGCACGTCGTAGACCGGCATGCGCGGGTCCAGCGAGCTCATCGGGTCCTGGAACACGATCTGCAGGTCGCGCCGCAGCGCGGACCGCTCGGACCGCGAGAGCTCTTCGAGGTTCTTGCCGAGCACGGCCACCCGTCCGCCCTGCGGCGCCTCGAGCTTCATGATCTCGAGCAGCGTCGTCGTCTTGCCGGAGCCCGACTCGCCGACCAGCGCGACGGTCTCGCCGGCGCGCACGTCGAAGGTCACGCCGTCCACCGCCTTGACGGTGCCGACGCGGCGGCGCAGGAAGCCGCCCTTGGTGAGCGGGAAGTGCCGCTTGAGGCCCTCGACCTCGAGCACGACCTCGCGCTCGGAGCGCGGCACGGCCTCGAGAGTCGACTCGGCGGCCTCCGCCACCTCGTACACGTCCTCGAACGTGACGCCCTGCTCGGCGAGCTCGTCGGCGCGCACGCACGCGGCGAGCGTCTCGGGCCGGCCGGCCACGGGCAGCAGGTCCGGCTCGGCCGTGCGGCAGCGGTCCTCCGCCAGCGGGCAGCGCGCGGCGAACGGGCAGCCGACGGGCAGGTCGACCAGCGACGGCGGGTTGCCCTGGATCGGCACGAGCCGACGGTTCTCGCCGCGGTCGGGGCGCGGCACGGCGCCGAGCAGCCCCATCGTGTACGGCATGGCGGGACGGGCGAACAGCTCGTCGACCGGCGCCTGCTCCACGGGACGGCCCGCGTACATGACGAGGACGTCGTCGGCCACGCCCGCGACCACACCGAGGTCGTGGGTGATCATCACGACCGCCGCGCCGGTCTCGCGCTGCGCCTTCTTGAGGACCTCGAGCACCTGGGCCTGGATCGTCACGTCGAGGGCCGTGGTGGGCTCGTCCGCGATGATCACGTCGGGGTCGTTCGCGATCGCGATCGCGATCATCACGCGCTGGCGCATGCCGCCCGAGAACTGGTGCGGGTAGGCCTTGAGCCGCTCGGCCGGGTTGGGGATGCCGACCAGGTCCAGCAGCTCGACCGACCGCTCGCGCACCTGCTTGCGGTTCAGGTCCTGGTGCAGGTCGAGCGCCTCGGCGAGCTGGTCGCCGATGGAGAACACCGGGGTCAGGGCCGACAGCGGGTCCTGGAAGACCATCGCCATGTCGTTGCCGCGGTACTTCGAGAGCTCGAGCTCGCTCAGGCCGAGCAGCTCGGTGCCCTTGAGCCGGATGGAACCCTCGACACGGGCGTTCTCGTCGAGCAGCCCCATGACCGACAGGGACGTCACGGACTTGCCCGACCCGGACTCGCCCACGATGCCGAGGGTGCGCCCGGGCAGGAGGTCGAAGCTCACGCCGCGGACGGCGCGGACGGTGCCGGCCTCCGAGGCGAAGCTCACCTGCAGGTCGCGCACGCTCAGGACGGGGTTCATGCTCGGCCTCCCGACCGGGAGTTCGGATCGATGGCGTCGCGCAGCCCGTCGCCGATGAGCTGCACGGAGAACGTGAGCAGCACCAGCGCGACCGACGGCGCGATGAGCACCCACGGCGCGGTGAGGATGACGCTCTGCCCGGCCTGGAGGATGGTGCCGAGCGAGGTGTCGGGGGCCTTGATGCCGAGGCCGAGGAAGGACAGCGCCGTCTCGGCGTTCACGGCGGCGACCACGCCGAGCACCGTCTGGATGATGAGCACCGACCCGAGGTTCGGGATGAGGTGCCGGCGGATGATCGTGAACGACCGCACGCCCATGTACTTCGCCGCGTGCACGTAGTCGAGCTCGCGCAGCGACAGCGTCAGGGTGCGCAGCACGCGGGCGTACCCGATCCAGCCGAACACGGTGATGCCGAACGCGAGCCAGATCCACCCGTTGGCGCCCGAGGACGAGCGCACGATCATCGCGATGAGCAGGAACGACGGGATCACGAGCAGCATGTCGAGGACCCACATGCCGACGCGCTCCACCCAGCCCTCGAAGAAGGCGATGGTGGTGCCGACGATCGCGGCGATCACCGTGATCGCCACGGACGACAGGATGCCGATGGCGAGGGAGCGGCCGAGGCCGCGGGCGACGAGCGCGAAGACGTCGGACCCGCCCGTCGTCGTGCCGAACCAGTGCTCGGCGGACGGCGCCTGGGCGAGGGCGAGGAAGTCGGGCTCGTCGTAGCCCCACTGCGCGATGCGCGGGCCCACGAACGCGAACACGACGAGCAGCACCAGCAGGACCAGCCCGACGACGGCGGACGGCCGGCGCGCGAAGCGCCTGGCGATGAGGGTGAAGCGGCCGGTGCGCCGCAGCCCGGTGCTCTGCTCGTCCTCCGCCGTGAGGACGGCGGCGGCCGTGACGGTCAGCTCGGAGTCAGCCATGGTGTCCAGCCCCTCTCAGCTGATCCGGATGCGCGGGTCGAGCCACGCGACGACGAGGTCGGCCAGCAGCGCGCCCACGAGGGTGCACACGCCGGCGAACGCCGCGATGCAGGTCGCGCCGTTGATGTCGTTGTTGACGATCGTGGTGACGAAGTACCGGCCCAGGCCGTTGATCGCGAAGATCGTCTCGGTGATCACCGCGCCGGTGAACACCGTCGCGATCGAGAACGCGACGTTCACGGCCGTCGGGATGAGCGACGTGCGCAGCGCGTGCTTGCGGATCGCGAGGTTCAGCGGCAGCCCCTTGGCGCGCGCCGTCCGCACGTAGTCCGCCTTCATCGTGTCGAGCAGGTAGGTGCGCTGCGTGAGGTGGTAGCTCACGGCGCCGATGATCGTCAGCACGACGGTGGGCAGGATGAGGTGCTGCGCGAAGTCGAGGAGCCACAGCCATGGACTGTCGCCCTCGTAGCTGTGCAGCCCGGTGACGTAGAAGAGCCGGAACCCGACCGCCTCGTTGATGTAGATCGCGCCGATGACGACGAACAGCGCGAGCACCGCCGTCGGGATCACGAGGAAGAAGGTCGCGAAGCCGCCGAGCACGCGGTCCTGCCACTTGTACTGGCGGATCGCGGTGTACACGCCGATCGCGACGCCGATGACGATCGCGAGCACGGTGGCGAGCGTGACGAGCTGCGTCGACGCACCGATCCGGGTGGCGACCGCGCTGGCGACCGGCTCCTGGTCGGGGCTCAGGCCCCAGTTCCAGTGCAGGACGATGTCCGTCAGCCAGCGCCAGTACCGCAGCAGCAGCGGGTCCTCGTCGTTGATGTTCGCCGCGGTGAGGGACGCGTTGATCGAGTCCATCGGCGGCCGCGGGTTGCGCGACAGGTAGTTGGACCGGGGGTCCATGAAGACCGAGGCCAGCAGGTACGTCGCCGAGACGGCGACGAAGAGCATCGCGACGTAGTTGGCCGAACGTCGCAGGAGGAACCTGCCCATCAGTCGCGACCGACGGTGCGCGTCGGCACGGGCACGGGCACGGGTGTGCCCCCTCGTCCGGGTTGCTTGGTCCCGGTCAGCATGGCGAGAGGAGCGACGCGCATGGACTTCCCTGTGCACTGGGGGCTCGTGGCCCGACGACGCGCGCGGCCCGTGCCCGAGGGGCCGCGCCGCGCGCATGATGACGAAAGCGCAGGCCGAGCTGGTTTGGCAGGGCGCCTCACGATGGACCTGTGCAACAGTCGCCGACCTTACTCGCGCTGTGTTTCGCCGCGGTTCACGTCTTGTCACCCGGGCCTTCAGCGCACCGGAGATGAGACGCAGAACACACCCTAAGGCCGATAAAATTGCAGGTAGGCGCGTTCTGCGCCGGTGAACATATCGATTCGATCACGATCGTCGCCCCGGCCACCCATGCGCCGAGCGGCACGGGTCCCGGTGCGCGCACGACGACGGCCGGCCCACGCGAGGGTGGACCGGCCGCCGTCGTGCTCCCGGCAGTGCTGCCGGGCTCAGCGACTCAGAACTTCTGCTGCATCTGCGGGTTCAGCGACCTGAGGTTCGTCTTCGCCTTCCCGTCGATCCGGTCGTCGATGTCGAACGTGTCGAAACCGATCCCCAGGTCGTTCGAGTAGGCGTAGCCGTTGTACCAGTAGGTGGACCAGGTGCCACCGCTGGAGATGCCCGCGCCGCGGTCGAACCAGGCGAGCTCCTTCGGCTTCTTCGAGTTGGTGAAGTCGAACACCGAGACGCCGCCCTGGTACCAGGACTGGACCATGATGTCCTTGCCCTTGACGGGGATCAGCGAGCCGTTGTGCGCCACGCAGTTCTCGGTGGCGTCGTTGATGCGCGGGATCTTGTAGTAGCTCTGGAACACGAGCTTCGTGCCGTTCTTCCCGCCCTTCTTCCGGTCCTTCTCGATGTCGTAGATGCCGTTGGCACCGAGCTCCGGGGCGTACTCACCGGTGCAGGTCGCCAGCCCGCCGCCGCCGAGCTCGTCGGTGAACACGACCTTGGTCGCGTCGTTGTTGAAGGTGGCCGAGTGCCAGAACGCGAAGTTCTCGGTGTCACGGACCGTGCTGATCACCTTCGGGTGGGCGCGGTCCTTGATGTCCATGAGGATGCCGTCGCCCATGCACGCGCCGGCGGCGAGGTCCTTCTGCACGTACGTGGTGATGTCGTGGCAGCCCGACGTCGCCGAGGCACGACGGTCCGGGTCGCCCTCGTAGCCGCCCTCGGGGAAGAGGTTCGGCGTCCCCACCAGCGTGGCGGCGGCCGGGTTCTTCACCGGGATCTTCACGACCGAGATGATGTCGTGCGGCGGCTGGCAGTCCGGGTAGGACGAGCTCGGGCTGTACGACGAGACGTAGACGTACAGGTCCTTGCCGTTCTTGCTCGGCGCCAGGGAGTGGGTGTGTGAGCCGCAGGCCGTCTCCACGGACTTGACGTACTCGGGCTCCAGCGGGTCGGAGATGTCCCAGACCTTGATGCCCTCCCAGGCGTCCTTCTCCGTCGCGGGGCGGGTCGTCGAGGCGCACGAGTCGTCGCTGCGCGACGAGTCGGTCGAGAGCACCAGGACGTCGCCGTAGACGGAGATGTCGTTCTGCGAGCCCGGGCAGTACACCTGCAGCGCCTGGACGGGCTCCTCCGGGTCGGAGAGGTCGTACACGGTGAACCCGTCGTAGTTGCCCGCGAAGGCGTACTTGCCCTGGAACGCGATGTCCGAGCCGGTGCCCTGGAGTGCGCCGTTCTTCGGGTTGTTGCTGAGGTGCTCGATCTTCGACGACGCCACCTCGCCGGGCGGGACGTCGGGCTCGGCGGCGTCGGCGGCCGATGCGGGGGTCGCGAGACCCAGCGCGCCCGCGACCAGGGTCAACGAGAGGGCGACGCCGACGACGCCTCTCGTCCGTGAACTTCTCGTCCGTGAACTCCGCATCCGTGCACTCCTCATCGGTGAACTCAGGGTTGGACGACGCGCAAGCGCCACACCTCGTTGTGTTGGTCACCCTGAGTGTTGTCTGGAAGCATCCTCCCCACCAGCCGTCCGGGCATCTTTTTACGTGGTGGCAACACCCTCAGGAGAGGATCTTCCGGTGATCACATACCTCCGGCTCCGCCGCACGAGCGGCCGACGCACCGCCCTGGCCTGTGCCGCCGTGCTCGGCGCGGGGCTCGCGGTCGCGGGGTGCACCGCCGAGGAACCCGAGCCGGCGCCGACGCCGTCGTCGGCCGTGCTGGTGCCGGGGAAGCCCGGCGAACCCGCCGAGACCATCGCCCCCGAGGACTACGAGGGGATGGGCGACGCCGACGTGGTCACCGACGCCGACGCCGACTTCATGACGAAGATGATCGGCCACCACGCGCAGGCCGTGGAGATGGCGCAGCTGGTCCCCGAGCGGTCGACGTCGGCGCCGCTCGCGAAGTTCGCCGACCGCATCCGCCTGACGCAGGACGGCGAGATCGACTACATGAGCCGCTGGCTCGAGGACCAGGGCCTCCCGGTGCCCGCGGTGGCGACGGCGTCGCCGAGCGCCTCGTCGGACGGGAGCGGGCCGCGCGCCCCGCAGGCCCACGACCACGGCTCCATGCCCGGCATGCTGACGGACGCCGAGATGACGGCCCTGGCGGACGCCGACGGCACCGACTTCGAGCGGCTGTTCCTCGAGGGCATGATCAAGCACCACGCGGGCGCGCTGGAGATGGTCGACGACCTCAGCTCCACGGGGCGGGACGAGACGGTCCAGGAGTTCGCCGCGAACGTGGCGGCGGACCAGATCGCGGAGATCGACCGGATGTCCCGGCTGCTCGACGAGCTCCCCGACTGAGCGCTCCCCGCTCACCCGCCGCGGGCGACCTCCGCGGCGAAGACCCGCAGCAGCGGGGTCGCGTCGGACGAGCGCCACACCAGCGCCCAGCGCACCGCGGGCGCGCCGTCGAGCGGGAGGTACGTGACGCCCGGCCACGGGAAGTAGCGGCGTCCCTCGTCGGGCACCGGGCACACGACCTTTCCCGCCGCGACGAGGGCGAGGATCTCCTGGTAGGTGGCGGCACCTGGTCCGCGGGGCACCTCCCGCCCGGACGGCGTCCGCTCGGGCAGGACGCCGGCCAGCCACGACGGCGGCGCCGCCCCGCGGATCGCCGGCACGGCGTGCTCGGCGAGCGCCTCGACGTCCGCCCGCCCCGCCGCGGCGAGCGGGTGGCCCGTCGCCACCAGGAGCCGCAGCGGCTCGGACCGCAGCACGGGGCCCACGGTGAGGTCCGGCTCCTCGACGGGCAGCCACGTGGTCAGGACGTCGACGTGGCCGCACCGCAGCGCGGCGAACGGGTCGCTGAAGACGACCTCGTGGAAGCGCAGCTCGACGTCGGGGTGCCGCGCACGGAACCGGGCGAGGTCGGGCTCCAGCTCGTGCGCCTGCCCGCCCATGAAGCCGAGCGTCAGCGTGCCGGCCACGCGTCGCGCCGCGGCCTGGCGGCGGCGACGGCGGTGCCGATGCCCTCGTAGGCGGGGCGCAGGCCCGTGCGGAGCACCTCCCCCACCGCGGTGAGCTCGACCTTGCGGCTGGTGCGCGCGAACAGCGGCGCCCCGACCGCCCGCTCCTGCTTGCGGATCGACTGGCTCACGCGCGACACCGACACGTGCAGCCGCTCCGCCGTCCGGCCGAAGTGCAGCTCCTCCGCGAGGGTCAGGAAGATCTCGATCTCACGCAGCTCCACGCCCCGTCGCACCCCTCGCCGCCCGCACCCCCGGCCCGGGCGACCGATCGTTGACCCGGGGTGAACGAGCGTAGCCGGATCGGCCGTTGATCCGTCTCGCGGGCGCGGCAAGCCTGGGAGAGCGCCCGCGAGGGCGGGACCGACCGCACCGCACCGCACCCAGGAGGACCACCATGCGCCCACCCTTCGTCGCCGAGCACGGCTCCCCGAGCGCCCGGGCCGCCGGGGGTCCACGCCGGCACGAGCGCCCGCTGCACCGGCCCGCCCCCGCGCGCCGGCTGCCTCCGGCGTCGGTCCGGCGGCGTCACCGGGCCGCGGGTGCGCCCGGCGTCAGCCGCGGCCCAGGGCCGTCACCATGAGCATCGTGGAGTCGTCGTCGGACTCGAGCCCGGCGAGCTTGTGCTCGATCACCTCGAGGTCGCGGGTGAGCCCCACGGTGGAGCGGAGGTCCTCCAGCCGCTCCAGGATCCGCGTGCCGCGACGTTCCACGAGCCCGTCGGTGTAGAGCAGCAGGGACTCTCCCGGCGCGAGGTCGACCCGGCCCGCGCGCACGGTCTCGCGCATCGCCCCGACCGGGGGGTTGCGGACCACCTCGACGAACCGGGCGCCCTGCGCGTCCGCGACCACCGGCGGCAGGTGGCCGGCGCAGACGTAGTCGACGGCGCCCGCCCCGGTGCCGGGGTCGACCTCGAGGATGCCGACCAGCAGCGTGGCCATGTCGTCGGTCAGGAGCGTCCGCGCGAGGCGGTCCAGGCCGCCCGCCGCCGTCGCGACGTCGCGGTGCTCGAGCAGCAGGGTGCGCAGGCCGTTGCGCAGCTGGTTCATCGCCGACGCGGCGGGCAGCCCGTGGCCGGCGACGTCGCCGATCACGAGGGCGGTGCGGCCGTCGGGCAGCTCGAACGCGTCGTACCAGTCGCCCCCGACCCGGCCGCCGTCCGCGGGGCGGTAGCGGGCCTCGAGCCGCCACCCGGGCAGGGTGGGCAGCACCGCCGGCAGCGAGGAGTGCTGCAGCACGAGCGCGGCGCCGAGGTCGGGCCGCGAGCGCCGGTACAGGAGCTCGACGACGGTCCGACGCGCCACGAGGGCGGCGCGGACGTCGTGGTCCGACCAGGGCTCGCAGGTGCCGTGCACGGCCTCCCGCCACGCCGCGAACGACTGCCGGGGGCCCACCCGGACGACCGTGCCGCTCTCGTCCCGGTCGACCGTCTTCGCGCGCGGGTCGCCGCCCCACGTCACCTCGCGCGCGACCTCACGGCGGAACAGTGCGAGCAGGTCGCCGTCCGGCAGCGGGGCGACGAGCGCGCCCGCGACCTCGCCCAGCCGGTCCGCCAGCTCCGGGTGCTCGGTCCGCAGGTCGTGCGACGCGTACACCGGCGCCGTCCCGCCGTCCCGGCGCGGCCGGGACGTCCGCCGGACGGCGTCGACCACCAGGTCGGGCACGTCGGGGACCAGCCCGACCGTCGCCGTCGCGTCGCCGGTGCGGACCACCGCGCCGTCGACGCCGAGGATCCGCAGCAGCTCCGGCTGGGCGACGGCGTCGGACACCGGGTCGTCCTCCACCCGTACCAGCGCCTCGAGCGCCCGCGAGACGTCGCGGGCGTGCTGCGCGTCGTCCGCGGCGGCGCGCACCACCATCTGCAGGGACAGCCCCGAGGCGAGCGCCTCGGCCGCCGCACGGACCTCGAGCGACGGCGTGTGCGGGCCGTCGACGTGGTGGCACGCGACCATCCCCCACAGCCGACCGCCCCGCAGCAGGGAGATCGACATCGAGGAGCGGACCCCCATGTTCCGCAGGTACTCGACGTGCACGGGAGACACCGCGCGCAGGCTCGCGAACGAGAGGTCGGTCGGCTCGCCGGTGCCGGGCAGCAGCGCGGGCACCAGGTGCCGCGGCACGGCCTCGACGTCGGAGATGAGCCGCAACCAGCTCTTCTCGTACAGGGCGCGGGCCTGCGGGGGGATGTCGCCGGCCGGGTAGCGGTGGCCGAGGAACGGCTCGAGGTCGGCGCGGCGCGCCTCGCCCACGACCTGGCCGTGGTGGTCCTCGTCGAACCGGTAGACCATCACCCGGTCGAAGCCCGTCACCTCCCGCACGCCGCGCGCCGCGAGCTCGTACAGCTCCTCGAGGGAGCCGGCCGTCGCCGCCTGGCCGAGCACCGTGTACGCGGCGCGGTACGGCTCGGCCGGGTCGGCGCCCTGGTCCGCGAGCGGCTCGAGCTCGACGACCACGACGGCCTGCGGGTTGCGGTGGGTGGACGCCACCCAGGTGCGGCCGTCGAGCACGACGCGCCGCAGGCCGTCCGCGAGCGGCCCGCCGTCGGCGACGTCCTCGAGCCGGAGCGCCGCCGCCGCGTCCTCGCCCAGCAGGGCCGGGAGCGTGCGCCCGAGCACGTCCTCGGCCGCCACCCCCAGGAGGTCCTCGGTGGTGGCCGACGCCTGGACGACGACGCCCCCGGCGAGCACCAGCAGCACGCCACGGGGCTGGACCGAGCCCGGGACGTGGATGGGTTCGGCCGCACAGACCTCAAGGTCGGTGTCGTCCCCACTGCCGCGGACGGAGCTCTGCATCGACGATCAGCCTCATCCTCGGGCTCGTTCGTGCACGGCAGCCGCTTCTTGGCGCGCGCGGGGGAACCCTCCCATGCCGCTCGCACCGGCTCCAAACGCACCGGCAGGGCCGCCGGACGGCTCAGGGCGCCGTGACGAAGACGTCGAAGAGCTCCGGGTGGTGCCCGTGCACCAGCACGGCGAAGACGACGAGGTCGAACAGCAGGTGCACGGCCACCACGTAGGTGAGGCTCTTGTAGCGGCTGAAGATCCACCCCTGCACGAGGGCGAACGGCACGGTGAGCAGCGGACCCCACTCGCGGTAGCCGAGCTCCCACAGGAACGACACGAAGATCGCCGCCTGCAGCACGTTCGCCGTCCACAGGCCGAAGTGCCGGCGCAGCAGCGCGAACACCGTGCACACGAAGAACAGCTCGTCCCAGATGCCGACGGCGTTGACGCCGACGAACAGCCGGGCGACGTCCTGCCCGCTGTCGAGCTCGGGCCAGTTGAGGTAGGCACCGGAGCCCAGGAAGTACCAGGGCAGCACGAGGTAGCCGACCGCCACCACCACCACGAGGTACACGTACTGACCGCGCGACCAGCGCCGGCCGGTCGCGACGGGGAACCGCACCGCGCCGGCCCCGTCGTCGTCGCGGAACCAGAACCGCGACGCCGCCCAGGGCACCAGCACCGCGAGGGACAGCACGACCGCGAAACGGGCGATGCCGGCGTCGGACAGGTCCGCCTCGAGCGAGATCGTCGAGATGATGCCGAGCGCGACGGCGATCAGCGCGAGGTCGCGCCCGAGGCGCCGGTCGACGAGCAGGCCGAGCGCGACGCCGGCCACGAGCGGCACGTAGGCGAGGGGCCGCACGTGCACCGCGAACAGCAGCACGGCCGACGCGGACACGAGCGAGGCGGCCAGGATCCGCGGCAGCGCGGCGGGGGCACGGCGGGTGACGTCCATCGTCCGGCGAGGATATCCGGGCGCCTGCGTGGAAGAATCCGGGGCATGGTCGCGGGTCGCGGAGCGCAGAGCCGTGACGGGGGTGCGCGCCTGTGACGTCCCGATCCTCCGGCCCGACCGCACCGCCCCAGGACGCCCCGACCGCCGGCGCGGTGCAGGCGCTGGTCGCCGCCGGGCTCGCCCGGCCGGTCGCCGACGAGTCGTTCGACCGCTTCGCCCGGCTGGTGCAGCGCCAGCTCGGCGTCCCCACCGCCCTCGTGACGCTCGTGCTCCCGGACTCCCAGGTGTACCCCGGCGCGCTCGGGCTGCCGGACCCGTTCCAGGCCACCCGGCGCACCACCCTGAGCGAGCCGCTGTGCGGCGAGACCATCCGCTCCGGCGCGCCCCTCGTCGTCGAGGACCTGCGCGCCGACCCGCGCTTCGCGAGCCGGGAGACGGTCACCGCGCTCGGCATGGGGTCGTACGCGGGCTTCCCGATCTTCGACCGGCACGGCACCGCCGTCGGCACGGTGTGCGCGCTGGACACTGAGGCGCACGCGTGGAGCGCGACAGACCTCGCCACCCTGGCCGACCTGGCCGCGGCCTGCACCGCCGAGCTGCGGCTGCGGCTCGAGCGGCAGCGCGCGCACCGCATCCAGCAGGTGGCGGTGCACGCCACGCGCCGCACCCGCATGCTGCTCGACCTCACGGACCGGTTCGCCGCCGCGACCACCCTCGACGAGATCGTGGACGCGCTGCGCGCCTCGGGCCCGGGGCTCGGCACCGTGTGGGCCGCGCTGGCGCTCGCGGAACCCGGCGGGGCCGGCCTCACGCTCGTGGAGCGCGACGGCGCCTACCCCTACCTGCCGCGGCACTGGCGCTTCGACGACCCCGCGGTGGCGTCCGTCGCGCGCGCCCGCCGGGCCGCGTTCTATCGGGACGGCGCGGCCGCGCTGCGCGCTCAGCCGACGTGGGAGCCGTGGATCGACCCGTCCCTCGGCGGGCTCGCGCTGGTCCCGATGGTGGTGGACGACCGGCTGCTCGGCGTCGTCGTCCTGCTGTGGCGCGGCCCGCACGAGCACGACGACGAGAGCCGCCGCACGGCCGCCACGCTCGCGTCGTGCGTGGCGCAGGCCCTGGTGCGCATCCGGGTGCTGGAGGACCGGCACCGCGTGGCCACCACGCTGCAGGCCGCGATGCTCACCGACCTGCCCCGCGTGCCGTACCTGGAGCTGGCCTCGACGTACGCGTCCGCGACCCGCACGGACAAGGTGGGCGGGGACTGGTACGACGCCGTCGAGCTCGACCCGCGCTCCACGGTGCTGATGATCGGCGACGTCACCGGGCACGACATGCAGGCCGCCGCCCGCATGGGTCAGCTGCGCGCCATGCTGCGCACCCTCGCGTGGTGCCAGGACGCCCCGCCGGCACGGCTGCTGCGCGAGCTGGACCGCGCCAACCGCGGCCTCGCGCTGACCGCCAGCGGCACCGCCGTCGTCGCGCGCCTGGACCGCACGGGCCGCGGCGAGCCCGGCAGCGGCGACGACCGGTGCCGGCTGTGGTGGGCCAGCGCCGGGCACCCGCGGCCGGTGGTGCTGCGCGCCGACGGGAGCGTGGACGAGCTCGACGGCCGTCCCGACCTCATGCTGGGCGTCGACCCGTCGGTCTCCCGACGGGACCACGCGGCCGAGCTCGGCCCCGGCGACACCCTGCTGCTGTACACGGACGGGCTCGTGGAGTCGCGCACCACGACGTTCGCCGCCCGCGCCGAGGAGCTGCGCGGCGTGCTGGCGGACCTGCACGGCGGCCCGACGGCGGAGCTGCCGCAGCGGCTCGTCGACCGGATGGTGCGCGGGCAGCAGCGCGACGACGTAGCCGTGCTCGCCGCCCGGGTGCGCTGACCGCCGAGGTCGTCGGCATCCCGGAGCTACCTCGCGGGATCCGGAGCTACCTCGCGGGAGCCCGAGCTACCTCGCCGGGTCCGGAGCTACCTCGCGGGATCCCGAACTACCTCGCCGGGTCCGGAGCTACCTCGCGGGATCCGGAGCTACCTCGGTGGGCGCGGCGGGTCCGCCACAGCGGCCAGGCGACCGCGCCCGCCACGACGAGCACGACGACGCCGAGCAGGGCCCAGGGCACGGCCCAGCCCGCGGCGGTGGCGGTCGCCGTGGTCGCCCCGCCCCCGCCGACGCCGACGACGAGCCCGTCCGCGCGCACGTCCGCCGCGACCCGGAACGTCGGGCGCACGCCGTCGACCTCCACGGTCCGCCGCACGACGGCGCCCGGCAGCAGCTCCTCGGCCGGCGCGCCGCCGGCGCCCGCGCTCGCGCCGGGCCCGGTGAGGCGCACGCTCTCGGTGGGCACCAGGCGCGCGTTGCCGGTGTTGGTCAGCGTGTAGGTGACGGTCGCGCGCGACGCGCCCACCGGGTTGGCGGTGGGGTGGACGACGACGCCGACGTCGGAGACCGCGAGCCCTGGCGCGAGCGCGCCGCCGACGCGGGCGTGCACGCGCAGGGCGAGGCGCCGGTCCACGCTGAGCGCGCCGTCGCCGACCTGCTGGCGCAGCGAGGTGACGACGCCGCCCGCGTGGTCGCCCGGCGTCGCGTCGTCGGGCACGCTGAGGCTGAACGGCACCTCGGCCGCGTCCCCCGGCTCGATCGTCACGGTGCCGTCGCCGCCCTCGCCGCCTGCGTCGAGCGTGAGCCACGCCCCGAGGTCGGTCGGCTCCTGGTCGGCGGGCAGCAGGTCGAGGTGCCCGCTCGGCGTCGTGACGGCGTCCGTCCCGTAGACGGACAGCTCGAGCGGCGCGGTCGAGCGGTTGGTGACGACCAGGACGTCGCGGACCCGCTCCCCCGGCTCGACGTCGTAGGCGAAGTTGGCGCGCCCGGCGCCCAGCGTCCCGTCCTTCGGGGCGAGGGACCAGGTCAGGTCGTCGGACGCGGCGTGCGCCGACGCCGGGGCGGGCAGGACGACGGCGACCGCGGCGGTGGCGAGGACGGCCGCCGCCGCGGCGCGCACCCGGGACGGGGCGCGCCGCGACGACGGGCGGTGGTGCGTGCTCACGGGAGGGTCAGCCCACCGCGGTGAGGGTCAGCACGCCGGTGTAGTCGCCGGCCGGCGTGGACAGCGGGATGCTCAGGTCGAGCCCGGCGTCCACCGCGACCGAGCCGGCCGCGTGCCCCTCGGGCGCGGAGACGAGCGTCGCCCCGCCCTTGAGCCCGGAGCCGGAGCCCGCCACGACCGCGGTGCCCGCGACGGCACCGCCGGTGTTGGCGCCGAGCGCCGGCGTCCAGCCGAGGGCGGAGCCGCTGAACGACCGGCTGCCGGCGAAGAAGTCCGTCACCGTGCCGGTGACGCTCCACGCCGGGTTGCCGGCGCGCGTGTCGGTGACGGTGACGCGGCGCAGGTCGCCAGTCGCGGTGAACGCCGCGTCACCCTGCGTCGCGGTGCCGAGGTTCACGGCGCCGCCCGACGCGACGGTCCAGGTGAACTCGCCCGGCTCCGGCTCGACCGGGCCGCCGCCGTCGCCCTCGGGCACGGTGACCTCGACGTCGACGTTCTCGCCGTCGCCGCCCGCGGGCGTGAACGCGACGGGCACGGCGAGCTCCTGCGCGGCGTTGGCGGCCGCGCCGCCCGCGGCGTAGGTGTACACGCCGTAGACGCCGTCCACGGAGTCGTCGGTCTTCACGTCGAGGTCGGCGCTGAACGTGCCGTCCTCCTTCAGCAGCACGAGCTGCTCCGCGACGCTCGGGTTGGAGGCCTTGAGCTGCGAGTACGACGGCTCCGGCAGCGCCCACTTCTGGCTGACGACCTTGCGGGCCGACGACGCGACGCCGTCCGACGGGCGCCAGTCCTGCGCGAACTTCCCGAAGACCACGTACACGCCGGTCGGCTGGCCGGTGGTGATCGGCGGGCGGGTGGCCGTGTTCGCGGCCGGGTCGAAGCCGCTGCCGGTCACGGTGAGCGTGCCGGTCGCGGCGGGGTCGAAGCCCGCGCTCTTCGAGAGCGACACCGACGGGTTCCACGTCTGGGCGGGGGCGGCGAGGTCGGCCGTGACCGTGAGGTCGTCGAGCTCGGCGCCGGCCTGGAGGAAGTCCTGCAGCGCGGACGCGCCGGCCGCGGTGAGCGTCACGCCGTCGGCGGTGACGGAGACCTGGTCGCCCGACACGTCCACGGTCGTGGTCGCGACGTCGCCGAGGACGACGTCGTCGCCGCCGTAGGTGCCCTGCTCGTACCCGAGGTTGTTCTCCGGGATCTCGACGCTCAGGTCGCCCACGACCTTCCCGACCCCGCCGGCGACCTCGATGCCGACGTTCTCGACCGTGACCGTGAACGCGTGCGACGGGAAGTGGAACACCGCCCCGCCGGACGTGGTGACCGCGAGGTCGTCGGCGTCGGTGACGCTGCCGCCGGTGACGGGCAGCAGGTAGGGCAGGGTCTCGTTCGGCGGCGTCGTGTCGACGGTGGCGGCGGGCGTGCCGTCGACGTCGAACGTGGCCGGGTCGACCAGGGTGATGCGCTCGCCCACCGGCACCGCGCCGACGGGCGGCAGCGCGGCGGTCTGGAGGCCGACGTAGCGGCGGAAGCTCTCGCGGAAGCCCCACGAGGCGCTGCCGCTGTCCGCGACGACGTCCCGCGGCGCGGCGGCCTGGGCGGCGGGTGCCGCGACGAGCGCGGCCCCGAGGCCCACGGCGAGCGCCCCGGCGCCCGCGACCAGCCGGCCGTACCGGGCCGGACCGAAGGTCTTCGACATGTCAGTTGTCCGTTCGTTCGTGAAGGGAGAGGAGGTGGGGTGGGGCGGGGGTCTGGGCGGCCCGCTGGGCGTCCTGCCAGCTAGGGCCGGAAGGGCAGCACGAGCCAGCGCCGGCGGAAGCCGACGACGGCCCCCGAGGCGGCGAGCAGCAGCCCGGTCGTGGCGACGGCGAGGCGGTCGGTGCCGGCGCCGTCGGCGGTGCGGAGGAGGTCGGGCACGAGCGGGGTCGCGCCGCCGCCGAGCGTCGCCGCCTGCGCGGCGGGGAACGCGGTGAGCGGGGCGGCGGCGAGCGTCGCCGCACCGGGCGAGCGGGGCGCCGCGAGTCCGGCGGCTCCGAGCCCGCCGCCGGGTCCGCCGCGCGTGGCGGCCCCCGGCCCGGCCGCGCCCCCAGTCGTCCCGGCGGCGTCGGCCCTCCCGGACGTTCCTCCGCCCTGCTTGTCTGCGCCAACGGGGGTGTTTGC
>NZ_JBHVSQ010000030.1:0-25852 GCF_042885055.1 Isoptericola sp. NPDC058082
GCGTCGCGCGGACGTATCCCTCCCGAGGTGGAGGGCGCCCTGGCGCCCGTGAACGCGTCCGCGCGACGCCATCCCCGACCCGCGCGGCCGCAACCACCGGCAGCGACCGTCAGGAAGCAGCCAGCTCCGCCCGCACCTCGTCCCGCAGCCGCCCGTGCCGCGCGGGGTCGGGGGCGGCCGCCAGCAGCGTCTTGGTGTACTCGTGCTGCGGGTCGAGGATGACGTCGTCGGAGGGCCCCCGCTCGACGACGTCCCCCCGGTACATCACGAGGATCTCGTCGCTGAAGTGGCGCGCGGTGGCGAGGTCGTGGGTGATGTACAGGACGCCGAGCTGCTCCTCGCGCTGCAGACGGGCGAGCAGGTTGAGGACGTCGAGCCGGATGGACACGTCGAGCATGGAGACGGGCTCGTCCGCGATGACGAAGCGCGCGCCGGGGGCGAGCGCCCGGGCGATGGCGACGCGCTGCCGCTGGCCGCCGGACATCTCGTGCGGCTGCTTGGCGGCGAAGACCTCCGCGGGCGTGAGGTTCACACGTTCGAGCAGCTCGTGGACGGCCGGCGTCAGGGCGGCGCCCTTGGCCACGCCGTGGATCTTCAGCGGGCGCTCCAGGTGGTGCGCCACGGAGTGGTACGGGTTCAGGGACGCGAACGGGTCCTGGAACACCATCTGCACCTGGTGGCGGTACTCCGCCATGGCCCGGCCGCGGCGGCCGATCGGCGCGCCGTCGAGCAGGATCTCCCCGCGGGTCGGCGTCTCGAGCTGGGCGATCATGCGCGCCACGGTCGACTTGCCGGAGCCGGACTCGCCCACCACGGCGATGGTCTTGCCGGGCTCGAGCGTGAACGACACGTCGTTCACGGCCCGGAGCTTGCCCTTCTTGAGCTTGAAGTCCTTGATCAGGTGACGAACCTCGAGGGTGCTCACGACTCTTCCCCTTCTGCGCCCGCCGGCCGGGCGTCGCCGCGGACGAAGGAGCCCCGCTCGCCGGTGAGGCTCGGGAACGACGACAGCAGCTTCTTCGTGTACGGGTGCTGGGCCCGCAGGTAGACGGACTCGGCGGTGTCGATCTCGACGATCTCGCCCGCCCGCATGACGGCGATCCGGTCGCTGATCTCGAGCAGCATCGGCAGGTCGTGGGTGATGAAGACGACGGCGAAGTTGAACCGCTCGCGCAGGCGCATGATCTCGCGCAGGATGCCGCGCTGGACGACGACGTCGAGCGCCGTCGTCGGCTCGTCCATGATCATGACCTGCGGGCCCAGCGCCAGAGCCATGGCGATCATGACGCGCTGGCGCATGCCGCCGGACAGCTCGTGCGCGAAGCTGTCGAGCCGGACGGGGTCGACGCCCACGAGCCGGAGCAGCTCGGCGGCGCGGTCCTCCCGCTCGCTCTTCCTCATCTGGGGACGGTGGGTGGTCATGACGTCGTGGAGCTGGCTGCGCACGCTGATCACGGGGTTGAGGGAGTTCATCGCTCCCTGGAACACCATCGAGACCTTGTCCCAGCGGAACGCCCGGAGCGAGTCGCCGGTGAGGCCCACGACGTCGATGTCCGACCCGTCGGCGTCGTGGAACGTCACGTCGCCGGTGCGGAGGATGGCCGGGGGCTTGAGCAGGCGGTTGAGGCCGTAGGCGAGGGTCGTCTTGCCGCAGCCCGACTCCCCCGCCAGGCCCAGGATCTCGCCGCGGTGCAGCGTGAGGGACGCGTGCTTGACCGCGTGCACGGGCGGCGTGACCTCGTACTCGATCGAGACGTCGCGTGCGGTGAGCACGGGCTCGAGCCCCGCGAGGTACTCGTCGTGGGCGGCGGACGTCAGGGGTGCGGTCGGCGTCGACGTGACGGTCATGCCTCGACCCTCTCCTTCTCCTCGGTCGTCTCGTCGTCCGAGCGGTCGTCACGGTCGGGGTCCGACGGCGAGCCGACGGCCGGCGCCGCGGTCCCGCTGCTCGTGCCGAGCTTGTCGAGCCCGGCCTTGCGCGCCTTGCGGACGCGCTTGGCGGCGGCGGGGGCGGTGCGGAGCTTCGGGTCGATGACCTCGTCGATCGCGAAGTTGATGAGCGAGAGCCCGCACCCGAAGAGGGCGATCATGAGACCCGGGGGCACGAACCACCACCAGGCGCCGCGGGTGAGCGCCCCGCCGCCCTGGGCGTCGTTCAGCATGGTTCCCCAGGTGATCGAGCCGTTCGGGCCGAGGCCGAGGTAGGACAGGCCGGCCTCGCCGAGGATGGCCAGCAGGACGGCGAACAGGAACTGGGCCGCGAGGAGCGGCAGCAGGTTGGGCAGCACCTCGACGAGGATGACGCGGGGTGTCTTCTCCCCCGCCACCTGGGCCGCGGCGACGTAGTCCCGCACGCGCAGCGAGCGCGCCTGGGACCGGAGCACCACGGCGGGGCCGGCGAACGCGGTGATGCCGAGGATCAGCGCGACGATCCACAGGCTGCGCACCGGCAGGTAGCTGGCGATGACGATCATCAGCGGGAGCCCGGGGATCACGAGCATGATCCCGGTGACGAGCGACAGGATCTCGTCCGTCCACCCGCGCAGGTACCCGGCGACGACGCCGAAGAACAGGGCGAGCACGACCGCGATGAGGCCGGCGGTGATCCCGACGATCAGCGACCCGCGGGCCCCTTCGGCGAGCTGCGCCAGGATGTCGTAGCCGAGGCTCGAGGTGCCGAGCAGGTGGTCCGGGCCGGGCGGCAACAGCGCCGGGTTGTCAGAGTCGCGCGGGTCCTGCGTGAAGAAGGGGCCGATCAGCGCGAACAGGAGGATCGCACCGACGATGACGACCCCGGCGATCAGCTTGCCCGACCAGTTCAGCGCGAAGCGCTTGCGTCGATCAGCCATTGTTGCTCCGCGTCCTCGGGTCGATGAAGCCGTAGATCAGGTCCATGATGAAGAGCGCCGCGAGGACGGCGAGCGTGATCACCAGGAAGACGCCCTGCATCAGGGCGTAGTCGTTGTTCCGCACCGCCTGGATCATGAGCTTGCCCACGCCGGGGTAGGTGAAGACCTGCTCCATCACGAGGGAGCCCGCGACGACGAACCCGAGCGAGACGCCGAACCCGGCGAGCGACGGCATCGCCGCGTTCCGCACCGCGTAGGTCATGAAGATCCGACGCGGCCGGAGGCCCTTGGCCTCCGCGGTGGTGATGTAGTCCTCGGAGAGGGTGGAGACCATCATGTTCCGCATCCCGAGGAGCCAGCCGCCCACCGCCGAGATGACGATCGTGAGCGCCGGCAGGAACGCGTGGTAGAGCACGGAGCCGACGAACGCCCAGCTCCACTCCGGGGCGTCGAAGGTGAACACGTCGTACGCGCCGATGATGGGGAACCAGCCCAGCGTCACGCTGAACACGAAGATCAGCAGGAGCGCCACCCAGAAGTACGGGAGCGACTGCATCATCGTGGTGCTGGGGATCAGGCTGTCCACCCAGGTGCCGCGCTTCCAGCCGGCGAACGCGCCGAGCCCGATGCCCAGGACGAACGAGATCACGGTGGCGGTGCCGACCAACCCGATCGTCCAGGGCAGCGCCCCGGCGATCAGCTCGGTCACGGGGGTGGGGAACTGCGTCACCGACACCCCGAGGTCGCCGCGGAACAGGTTGCCCCAGTAGTGGACGTACTGCTCCCAGATCGTCTGGTCCTCCACGGCCCCGAGGAGGAGCCGGATGCTGTTCTCGACGGACGGCGAGATCCCACCGCTGCGCTGGAGCTTGGCCAGGAGAATCGTGAACGGGTCACCCGGCAGCAGGCGCGGGATGAGGAAGTTCAGCGAGATGGCCGCCCACAGCGTGATCGCGTAGAACGCGAGTCGTCGCAGGTAGAAGGTCATGGGGTCACGCCCCCCTTCGTCGTCGAGAGCATTCGGCTCCTCCTCGAGTCGTCGGTGCAGGTCCGGCTGGCGCGTCAGCTGCCGGCGCCGGCGATCTTGCCGAGCACCAGGCCGGAGGACGGGTTCTCCCAAGCCGGCGGGAACGCGTACGGGTTCTCCTCGGTGGGCCAGCCCGTGTAGTCCTTCTGGTTGTAGAAGGTCTGGGTGGCATTCACGACGAGCGGGATGAACGGCACGTCGTTGACGAGGTGCTCCTGGACGACGGCGTAGGCCTCCTTCTTGACGGCCTCGTCGTTGGTCTGGCTGGCCGTCTTGACGGCCTCGTTCACCTCGGGGTTGTCGTACCGGGAGAAGTTCCACTCGCCGGCGCCGAGCGCGGTGCCGACGTCCTGGGTGAAGTCACCGGTGAACCAGTCGCGGTAGATCTGGTACGGGTCGGCGATCGAGGTGCCGACGACGCCGCCGACCAGCAGCTCGAACTTGCCCGAGAAGCGCTGGTCGCCGTACTCGGCCTCGGAGATCGTCGTGGCGACGACCTTGAGGCCGGCCTCGCGCGCCTGCTCCTCGATGAGCTTCGCGGCGTTGTTGTAGTCGGTCCAGCCGTCGGGCGAGGCGAGCGTCAGCTCCACGGCCTTGCCGTCCTTGCCGTAGAAGCCGTCGGCGTCCTTGGTGTAACCGGCGTCCTCGAGGATCTTCGCGGCGGCGGCCGAGTCGGCCGCCTGCGGGGCCTCGGCGGGCATGCCGTCGGCGATCCACTTGTCGTCGCGGCCGAGGAGCGCGTACGTCGGCGAGACCGGCTTGGCCAGGTTGACGAACGCCTTCTCGTTGATCGTGCCGCGGTCGACGGCGAGGTTGAGCGCCTGCCGCACGGCGACGTCGGTCTGCTCGCCCTCGCAGCCCCGGTCCTCGTTGGCGCAGGTGTACAGGACCGTCGGGTCCTTCGGGGTGTTGAGGTAGCCGTACACGCCCGAGGCGGTGATGCGGTCGGGATCCGGCACGAACATCGTGGCCCAGTCGATCTGGCCGGTGCTCAGCAGGTCCTCGGCCGACTGGTTCGAGTCGATGCCGATGTAGCGCAGGCTGGCGATCTTGGGCTCGCCGCCCCAGTAGCTCGGGTTCGCCTTGGCCGTGTACGCGGCGGCCGACGTCGTGTTCACCATGTACGGGCCGGTGCCGACCGGGTTCTCGGCGTTGGCCCACGCGACGAGGCCGGTGAGGGCGTTGCCGTCGCCGTCCTCGCCCGAGTCCTTCTCGTGCTCGGAGAAGACGTGCTTCGGCACGATGAGCGTGCTGCCGAGCATCGCGAACTCGTTCGTGAACGACGGGCCGTCGAACGTGAAGACGACGGTCGTGTCGTCGCTGGCCTTCGCGTCCTTGAGGTACGGCGGCTTGGCGGTCTCGTTCGTGAAGGAGTAGACGACGTCGTCCGCGGTGAACGGCTCTCCGTCGTTCCACTGGACGCCCTCGCGGAGCTTCACGGTGAGCTCCGTGCCGTCCTCGTTCCACTCCCACTCGAGGCCCAGCATCGGCGTGGGCGGCTCGTCGGCGATCTTGTTGTAGACGAACAGCGGCTCGTAGATGCCGCCGTTGGCCAGGTGCAGCACGGCCGCGGGGTTGTAGGGGTTGAAGTTCGGCGTGATCGGGGTCTGGGAACCGGCCCAGACCACGAGCTCGCGGTCGGTGGCCTGACCCTCCGCGGCAGGGGCGCTGGTGGCGTCGCCACCGTCACCGCCCTCGGCGGAACCGGAGCACCCGGCGGCCAGGAGGGTCACGCTCGTCAGGGCGGCGGCGGCTGCGAGCCACCGTCCGCGGATCTTCCCTCGGATCATCGTTGGTCCTTCCAGTCGGCAGCGCACCCTCACGCCGCGATCGCTCACGCTTAGGGAAGGAACCTTAACGAATACTCACGGGGGCAGCGCCAGACCTTGAATCGTTATAAGGCAGGAGTGTTATCAAACCGTCACCTGCGGCTCTGGCCCGGGGAGCCGGACTGCGGGAGGGACGAGGTCGGCCACGGCAGGCCCCGGACCGTCACGTCTCCGCGCCCGCCGACGTCGGTCGGGTGAGCCCCGGTCCTCGCCTCGACCGAGACTCCCTGACCCGAGGAGCGACCATGACCGCGACCCACCACCACGAGCACGCGATCCGGCAGCTGCTGGAGTCGCTCGTCGGCGCCCTGCGCGCCAAGGACCTCGACGCGGTGCGCGAGATCTACGCGCCCGACGTCGTCTCGTTCGACGTCGAGCCCCCGCTGCAGCACGTCGGCATCGACGCGAAGCTGCGGAACTGGGTGCGGGTGTTCGGCACCTTCGCCACCGTCGACTACGAGCTGCGCGACCTCGCCCTGACCGTCGACGACCACGTCGCCTTCGGGCACGCCTTCGGCCGGCTCGGCGGCACCCTCACCGACGGCACGCCTGTGCGGGGGGCCTGGGTCCGCGGGACCTTCGGCCTGCGCCGCGACGACGACCGCTGGCTGGTCGCCCACGACCAGGTGTCCGTGCCCGTGGACGTCCGCACCGGGGCCGCGGCCACGGACCTCGAGCCCTGACCGTGGGCGCCGGGCCCCGGGGGCCCGGTCAGCCCAGCGTGAAGAGCACCCGCCGGTCGGGCACCGACGCCTCGGCCAGCGTGGCCCGGACGCGCTCGCCGAGCGGCAGCTCGGCCCCCTCGATGCGGGCCCGCACCGCCGGGTCCTCGAGCATGACCTCGCCGCGCTGCGGGCCGTCGTCCTTGCCGTCGCCGCGCACGTCGACGACGACGCCGGAGAAGGTCTTTCCCTCACGGCCGGCGAGCAGCGCCGCCTCGACGACGTCCACGCAGCCGCGCTCGAAGGCGCCCGCCGTCCGGGAGGCCGCCGCCATCGTCTCGGGCAGGTCGGGCAGCGCCTCGGTGACCCAGGCCGGCGGCTCCTTGCCCGCGGCGTGCGCGAGGCACACCTCGGCGGCATAGCGGTCGGCGAGCCGCCGCAGCGGCGCCGTCACGTGGGCGTACTCGGCCGCGATCGCCGCGTGCCGGGCGTCGGCGGGCAGCGCGACCGGCGGTGCGCCGTCGGGCCCCGGCACGCCGAACGCCAGGTAGCCGGCGCCGCGGAAGAGCGAGGTCGCCTCGGCGAGGAAGGCCGCGTGCGCGGGCCGGCGGGACTCCAGGGTCGGGACGAGCTGCGCGTACGAGACCTCGTCGGGCCAGTCGATGCCGAGGGCCGCGGCCGTGCGGCGCAGGCGCGCGACGTCCCGGTCGTCCGCCGGGGGCAACGTGCGCAGCAGGCCCACGCCCGCCTCGCGCATCATGGCCGCCGCGGCGATGCCGGTGAGCAGCGAGATCTGCGCGTTCCAGCCCTCGACCGGGAGGGTGCGGCGCAGCTCGAGCGCGAACGACCCGTCCGGCCCCGGCACGATCTCCTGCTCGGGGACCTCCAGCGACACCCCGCCGCGGTCCCGCTCGCGCTCCTGCCGCAGACGACCCACGTCCGCCAGGAGCGACAACGAGTCCGACGCCGTCCCCGCGTCGAGCTGGCCCTGGACCTCGCCGTAGGTGAGGCGGGCACGCGACCGCACGGTCGCGCGGGTCACGGAGCTGCTGGTGATCTCGCCGTCCGCGTCGAGCCCGATCGTCCACAGCACCGCCGGCCGGTCCTCGTCGGGCAGCAGGCTCGCGGCACCCTCGGACAGGACGGGCGGGTGCAGCGGGGTGCGCACGTCCGGGCCGTAGACGGTGGTGCCACGACGATGCGTCTCGGCGTCGAGCGGGCCGCCCGGGCGGACGAACGCGGCGACGTCCGCGATGGCGTACCGGACGATGTAGCCGCGCCCCGACGACGCGACGTGCACCGCCTGGTCGAGGTCCATCGAGCCCGGCGGGTCGATCGTCACGAGCTCGACGTCGCGGCGGTCCTGGCGGCCTCGCCGGCTCTTGCCGCCGAGGGCGGACCCGCCCTCCGCGGCGGACTTCTCCGCCTCCTCCCGCACCTGGGCGGGGAACATGGCGGGCAGGCCGACCTCGGCGCGGAGCGCGGCGAGGGCGTCGGCGACCTCGGCAGGGCCCGCCTGGGCGAGATGGAGCTGACGCGTCGGCACGGCTCGACGGTAACGGCGCACGCCCCGGGCCGCGCGGCGAGGGTCCGGACCGTGAGGCACGGCACGGGGACGGAGTGCGCCCGCGTTTTCGACAGGCTCCGCCGCAGCCAGATATCTTGATGTCAAACAATCTCTCGTCCACCACTGCCCTGCCAAGGGAGCATCGCCGCATGACCACCGAGTCCCGGCCCGAGGCCGCCACGATCATCTACACGCACACCGACGAGGCGCCGCTGCTCGCGACGTACTCGTTCCTCCCGATCGTCGAGGCGTACGCCGCCCAGGCCGGGGTCACGCTCGAGACGCGCGACATCTCCCTCGCGGGCCGCATCCTCGCCCAGTTCCCGGAGCGGCTCACCGACGACCAGCGCATCGGCGACGCGCTCGCCGAGCTGGGCGAGCTGGCCACCACCCCCGGCGCCAACATCATCAAGCTGCCGAACATCTCGGCGTCCGTGCCGCAGCTCAAGGCCGCCGTCGCCGAGCTGCAGGCCCAGGGCTACGACGTCCCGAGCTACCCCGAGGACCCGCAGACCGACGCCGAGAAGGACGTGCGCGCCCGGTACGACAAGGTCAAGGGCTCGGCCGTGAACCCGGTGCTGCGCGAGGGCAACTCGGACCGTCGCGCCCCCGCGTCGGTGAAGAACTACGCGAAGGCGCACCCGCACCGCATGGGCGCCTGGTCGGCCGACTCGAGGACGAACGTCGCGACGATGGGCTCCGACGACTTCTTCTCCAACGAGAAGTCCGTCGTCGTCCCCGCGGACGACACCCTGACGATCCGCCTGGTCACCCCGGCCGGCACGACCGTCCTCAAGGACGGCCTGAAGGTCGAGGCCGGCGAGGTCGTCGACGCGACCTTCATGTCCGTCGCCGCGCTGAACACCTTCCTCGCCGAGCAGGTCGCCCGCGCCAAGGCCGAGGGCGTCCTGTTCTCCGCGCACCTCAAGGCCACGATGATGAAGGTCTCCGACCCGATCATCTTCGGCCACGTGGTGCAGGCCTTCTTCCCCGCCCTCTTCGAGAAGTACGGCGACCAGCTCAAGGCCGCGGGCATCTCCCCCAACGACGGCCTCGGCGGGCTCCTCGCGACCGTCGACACGCTGCCCGACGGCGCCGAGATCCGCGCCGCCGTCGAGCAGGGCCTGGCCGACGGCCCGGCGCTCGCGATGGTCGACTCCGACCGCGGCATCACCAACCTGCACGTGCCGTCCGACGTCATCATCGACGCGTCCATGCCCGCGATGATCCGCGGCGGCGGCCACATGTGGGGCCCCGACGGCAAGGAGCACGACACGCTCGCCGTCATCCCGGACTCGTCGTACGCCGGCGTCTACCAGACCGTCATCGACGACTGCCGCGCGAACGGTGCCCTCGACCCGGCCACGATGGGCTCCGTGCCCAACGTGGGCCTCATGGCCAAGAAGGCCGAGGAGTACGGCTCGCACGACAAGACGTTCGAGATCCCCGCCGACGGCACCGTCGAGGTCGTGAACGCGGCAGGCGACGTGCTGCTCTCCCACGACGTCCAGGCCGGGGACATCTGGCGCGCCTGCACCACCAAGGACGTCGCGATCCGCGACTGGGTCAAGCTCGCCGTGAACCGCGCCCGCGCCACCGGCTCCCCCGCCGTGTTCTGGCTCGACGCGCAGCGCGGCCACGACGCGCAGCTCATCGCCAAGGTCGAGGAGTACCTGGGCGACCACGACACCGACGGCCTCGACATCCACGTGATGGCGCCGGCCGAGGCGACGGCGTTCTCCCTCGCGCGCATCCGCCAGGGGCTCGACACCATCTCGGTGACCGGCAACGTGCTGCGCGACTACAACACGGACCTGTTCCCCATCCTCGAGCTGGGGACGTCGGCCAAGATGCTGTCGGTCGTGCCGCTGATGAACGGCGGCGGCCTCTTCGAGACCGGCGCCGGCGGCTCCGCCCCGAAGCACGTGCAGCAGCTCCTCGCGGAGAACTACCTGCGCTGGGACTCGCTCGGCGAGTTCTTCGCGCTGGCCGCGTCGTTCGAGCACCTCGCGACCGTCACCGGCAACGCGCGCGCCCAGGTGCTCGCCGACACCCTCGACCGCGCCACGGGCACGTTCCTCGACCAGGACAAGTCCCCGACGCGTCGCGTGGGCGGCATCGACAACCGCGGCTCGCACTTCTACCTCGCCCTGTACTGGGCGCAGGAGCTCGCCGCGCAGTCGGACGACGCCGAGCTGGCCGCCGCGTTCGGCCCGCTCGCGGCGTCGCTCGCCGAGCAGGAGCGGACGATCGTCGACGAGCTCGTCGGCGTCCAGGGCTCGCCCGCCGACATCGGCGGCTACTACCGCCCCGACGCCGCCAAGGCCGCCGCGGTGATGCGCCCGTCCGCCACCTTCAACACGGCGCTCGAGGCCCTCTGACGTCGAGGTGGTCCCGGACTCCGCGAGGTAGCTCGGCAAAGGCGAGCTACCTCGCGGGGTTCCCGACCACCTCGAGGGGTCACCAGGACCAGCCGCGGGCGCTGAGCTCCAGCTCCTCGCGGAGCCGTTCGGCGGACTCGGCGCGCTCGCCGGCGCGCATCGGCAGGTCGACGACGCTCAGCCCGGCGAGACGGCACGCCTCGCGCAGCAGGGCGTCGTACGCGCCCTGCGCGGCGCGGGCGTGGTGCGCGCGGGCGTAGACCTGCGGGTCGTCGTCGATGGCCCGCAGCTCGCGCGCCAGCTCCCCCAGGCGCACCTGGACGGTGAGCGTCAGGAGCGGGTCGGCGGCGGGGGCACGACGACGGTGCGCACGGCGGGCGACGGCGTCACGGTGGGCGTCGGAACGCAGCCACGACCGGGCGGCGACGGTCGCGACCAGCGCGAACGACGCCGTCACGAGCGCCAGCTGCCACGTCATCGGAGCACCACCTCTGCACCGATTTCAGCCTATGCCGGGCGTCGCGCGCACGCGACAATCGACGGCATGCCGGCGCACCGCCCACTCCTGGCGACCATCGTCGCGCTGGTCACGCTGCTCCTGGCGGCCTGCAGCTCCGCCACCCCACCGCAGACGGACGCGCAGCCCCTGGTGCTCGCCGCCGTCGAGCCCCTGCCGGCCGGCGCGGTCGGCGCGCTCGACGTCGCCGGCCGCCCCGTCGAGGTGCACGTGCCGGACGGGTACGACGCCGCGGACCCCGCGCCCCTGCTCGTCGTCCTGCACGGCTACGGCTCCGACGCCGCGCGCGTCGACGCCCGGCTCGGGCTGCGCGACGAGGCCCTCGCGCGGGGCGTGCTCTACGCCCTCCCCGAGGGCACCGAGGGGCCCGACGGACGCCGGTTCTGGAACGCGACCGACGCCTGCTGCGGCGTCGACCGCGCCGGCGTCGACGACTCCGCCTACCTGGCGCAGGTGATCCGCACGCTCGTGGCCACGTACGCCGTGGACCCGGACCGGGTCGCGGTGGTCGGGTACTCCAACGGCGGTTTCATGGCCTACCGCACGGCCTGCGACCACGCCGACCTCGTGTCCGTCGCCGTGTCGCTCGCGGGCGCGATGCCGGCGGACGACGGTGCCTGCCGGCCGTCGCGGCCGGTGACCGTGGTGCAGGCGCACGGCGCCGACGACCCCGTGATCCGCGCGGGCGGAGGCCTGCGCGACGGTCGTGCCTATCCGTCGGCGGCGGAGTCGGCAGCCGGATGGGCACGTCTCGACGGGTGCGCGACGGCACCCGCCACCGCCCCCGCCCGGCGCGACCTCGACAGCACGGTCCCCGGTGCCGAGACCACCGTGACGGCATGGGCCGGGTGCTCGGGCGCCGCCACGGTCGAGCTGTGGTCGATCGCCGGGGCGGACCACTCCCCCGCCCTCACCCGGTCGTTCGCGACGGCGGTGCTCGACCTCGTGACCGGCACACCCTGACGACGACCAAGGCTCGCCTGCCCTTGCTGGCGGTCGCCAGGAGGGCTCCTTAACCTGGAATGGTTCAAGAGAGCGATCGTCACCGGAAGCGAGGTTCACACCCATGACCACTCCCACGATGAAGCGCAACACTCCGCGGGCCGAGGCGTCCGACAAGCTCCGCGCCCACCTGCAGCGCGTGCTCGTCGCGCTGGTCGACCTGCACGTCCAGGGCAAGCAGGCCCACTGGAACGTCACCGGCCGCGGCTTCCGCGACCTGCACCTCCAGCTCGACGAGCTGGTCGACGTCGCGCGGGAGCACAGCGACACCGTCGCCGAGCGGCTCCGCGCCCTCCAGGCCGTGCCCGACGGCCGCACCGAGACCGTCGCCACCACGACCGACCTGTCGCCCTACCCCGCCGGCCTGGTCTCCGTCGAGGACACGGTCGACGCGATCGTCGAGCGCGTCGCGCAGACCGTCGAGGTCGCTCGCGAGGTGCACGACGACGTCGACGCCGAGGACCCGACCACGGCCGACCTGCTGCACGAGATCATCACGGACCTCGAGAAGCAGGGCTGGATGATCTCGTCGGAGAACACCGAGGTCTGATCGACGGCACGGGCCGCAGCGCCCCTCCCGCTCACGACGACGGCGCGGTCCCCCACCGGGGGCCGCGCCGTCGTCGTGCGTGCTGCGGACCGTCAGATGACGCCGAAGGCGATCATCGCGTCCGCCACCTTGGTGAAGCCGGCGACGTTGGCGCCGACGACGTAGTCGCCGGGCGCCTCGTACTCCTCGGCGGTGGCGAGGCAGCTGTCGTGGATGCCGGTCATGATCTCCGCGAGGCGGGACTCGGTGTAGTCGAAGCTCCACGAGTCGCGCGAGGCGTTCTGCTGCATCTCCAGCGCCGACGTCGCGACGCCGCCCGCGTTCGCGGCCTTGCCCGGGCCGAAGAGCACGCCGGCGTCGCGCAGGAGGGCCACGGCCTCCGGGGTCGTCGGCATGTTGGCGCCCTCGGCGACGGCGAGCACACCGTTCGCGACGAGCTGCTTGGCGTCGGCCTCGGAGAGCTCGTTCTGGGTGGCGCAGGGAAGCGCGACGTCCGTCGGGACGTCCCAGATGCTGCCGTCGGACACCAGGCGGGCGCCGGGGCGCCGGTCGACGTAGTCGGACACGCGGCCGCGCTGGACCTCCTTGACCTCCTTGAGCAGGTCGAGGTCGATGCCCGCCTCGTCGACGACGTACCCGGACGAGTCGGAGAACGTGATCACGCGGCCGCCGAGCTGCTGCGCCTTCTCGGCCGCGTAGATCGCGACGTTGCCCGAGCCGGACACCGAGACGCGGCGGCCGTCGAGGCTCTCGCCCTTCGTGCCGAGCATGCTCTGCGCGAACAGCACCGCGCCGTAGCCGGTGGCCTCCCGGCGCACCAGCGAGCCGCCCCAGGTGAGGCCCTTGCCGGTGAGCACGCCGGACTCGTAGCGGTTGGTGATCCGCTTGTACTGGCCGAACAGGTAGCCGACCTCGCGGGCGCCCACGCCGATGTCACCGGCGGGCACGTCCGTGTACTCGCCGATGTGGCGGTACAGCTCGGTCATGAACGACTGGCAGAACCGCATGACCTCGCCGTCGGAGCGGCCGCGCGGGTCGAAGTCGGAGCCGCCCTTGCCGCCGCCGATCGGCAGGCCGGTGAGGGCGTTCTTGAAGATCTGCTCGAAGCCGAGGAACTTCACGATCCCCAGGTACACCGAGGGGTGGAAGCGCAGGCCGCCCTTGTACGGGCCGAGGGCCGAGTTGTACTCGACGCGGAAGCCGCGGTTGATCCGCACGCGGCCCGTGTCGTCCACCCACGGCACGCGGAAGATGATCTGCCGCTCGGGCTCGCAGATGCGCTCGAGCACGGCGGCCTCGACGTACTGCGGGTTCTTGCGCAGCACCGGGCCCAGCGACTCGAAGACCTCTCGTACCGCCTGGTGGAACTCCACCTCGCCGGGGTTGCGACGCAGCACCTCGGCGAACACAGGCTGCAGACGGTCTTCCATGGGGGCTCCTCCCGAGTTCTGGGGAGCGCGCCCGCGGGGCCCCAAGGGCGGCACGGCACACGCACGACCATCGCAGCCTAGACGTTCCCGAGACGACGTCTCACGCCCCGAGACGTCGCCTGGTGCCGGCCCGACACGCCGCGAGCGGGCGTCCGGCCCTGTACCGGTCGCGCAACAGGGCGGGACGCCCGCTCGAAGCGGGTCGCGTGGTCAGCCGAAGATGCGCGGCAGGGTGCCCTCGTGCGCCTCGCGGGCCTCGGCGAGCGACACCGTGAAGGTCTCGCCGTCGAAGCCACCGGCCACGGCAAGCTCCTCGCCGCCGGTGCGACCGAGGCGCAGCACCGGCACGCCGGCGGCCTCGGCCACCGCGACGAGCTCGGACTCGTGCTCCGCGTCGACGGCCACCAGGGCGCGCGCGGTGGACTCGCTGAACAGCGCGGCGAACGGCGTCACGCCGTCGCGGCCGGTGACGCCGTCGAGCGCGACGTCGGCGCCGACGCCGTAGCGCAGCGACGCCTCGAGCAGCCCCTGTGCGAGACCACCCTCGGACAGGTCGTGCGCGGCGGCGACGAGGCCCTGCTCGCGCGCCTCGACCAGCGCCGAGGCGAGCGCGCGCTCGGCCGCCAGGTCCACGCGCGGCGGCAGGCCGCCCAGGTGCCCGTGCTCGACGTCGGCCCACGCGGAGCCGTCCAGCTCGTCGGCGGTGCGGCCCAGCAGCAGGATCGACAGGCCCTCGGTGCGCCAGCCCGACGGCACCGCGGTGCGCACGTCGTCGATGACGCCGAGCACGCCGACGACCGGCGTCGGGTGGATCGAGGAGTCGATCTGGCCGGGCTCGCCCGTGCCGTTGTACAGCGACACGTTGCCGCCCGTGACCGGGACGCCGAGCTCCTGGCACGCGTCCGCGAGGCCCTCGATCGCCTCGACGAGCTGCCACATCGAGTCCGGGTGCTCCGGCGAGCCGAAGTTGAGGCAGTCCGTCACGGCGAGCGGCGTGGCGCCGGCCGTCGCGACGTTCCGGTACGCCTCCGCGAGCGCGAGCTGGGCGCCCGTGCGCGGGTCGAGCTTGCCGTAGCGGCCGTTCGCGTCGGTCGCGAGGGCGACGCCGCGGCCCGTGGCCTCGTCGACGCGGACCACGCCGCCGTCGTCGGGCTGCGCGAGCGCCGTGTTGCCCTGCACGAAGCGGTCGTACTGGTTGGTGACCCACGCCTTGGAGGCGAGGTTCGGCGACGCGAGCAGGCGCAGCGCGGTGGCGCGCAGGTCGTCGGCCGAGGTGGGGCGGGCCAGACCGGCGGCCACGGTGGTGTCGGCCTGCAGGCCGTCCTGCCACGCCGGGCGGGCGTAGGGGCGCTCGTAGACCGGGCCCTCGTGCGCGACCGTCTTCGGGTCGACGTCCACGATCCGCTGGCCGTGGTGGTCGATGGTGAGGCGGCCGGAGTCGTTGACCTCGCCGATGACGGCGGTCTCGACGTCCCACTTGCCGGTGATCGCGAGGAACTGCTCGAGCTTCTCGGGCGTGACCACCGCCATCATGCGCTCCTGCGACTCCGACATGAGGATCTCGCCGGCGTTCAGGGTGGGGTCGCGCAGCAGCACGTCGTCGAGCCAGACGTGCATGCCGCCGTCGCCGTTCGAGGCGAGCTCGCTCGTGGCGCAGGAGATGCCCGCGGCCCCGAGGTCCTGGATGCCCTCGACCACCTGGGCGGCGTAGAGCTCCAGGCAGCACTCGATGAGCACCTTCTCCATGAAGGGGTCGCCCACCTGGACGCTCGGCCGCTTGGCCGGCACGCCGTCCTCGAACGTCTCCGACGCGAGGATCGACGCACCGCCGATGCCGTCGCCGCCCGTCCGGGCGCCGAAGAGGACCACCTTGTTGCCGACGCCGGACGCGTTGGCGAGGTGGATGTCCTCGTGACGCAGCACCCCGAGGCACAGCGCGTTGACGAGCGGGTTGCCCTGGTACGAGCCGTCGAAGACGAGCTCGCCGCCGATGTTCGGCAGGCCCAGGCTGTTGCCGTAGCCACCGACGCCCGACACGACGCCGTGCACGACGCGCGCCGTGTCCGGGTGGTCGACGGCGCCGAAGCGGAGCTGGTCCATGACGGCCACGGGGCGCGCGCCCATCGAGATGATGTCGCGGACGATGCCGCCGACGCCGGTCGCGGCGCCCTGGTACGGCTCCACGAACGACGGGTGGTTGTGCGACTCGACCTTGAAGGTCACCGCCCAGCCGTCGCCGACGTCGACGACGCCCGCGTTCTCGCCGATGCCGACGAGCAGGTGCTCCTTCATCTCCTCGGTGACCCGGTCGCCGAACTTCTTCAGGTGCACCTTGGACGACTTGTACGAGCAGTGCTCGGACCACATCACCGAGTACATGGCCAGCTCGGCAGCCGTGGGGCGGCGCCCGAGCAGGTCGCGGATGCGCTGGTACTCGTCCGGCTTGAGGCCGAGCTCGGCGTACGGCTGGGCCTCGTCGGGCGTGGACGCGGCGTTCTCGACGGTGTCCAGCTGGGGGCGGGGGGCGGACACGGCTTCAGCACGGTCGGCAGCGGCGGTCATCAACTTCCCTCGGGTCGCGCGAGTACTGCAGAGCTCAGGGCTCGGACCGGGTGATCACCGCACCGCGGGGTGCCGGTATCCGGCGTCGGTCCGTGCGGGGGCGCCTCGCGGCGCGCCGCCAGTCTACCGGCGCCCGCCGGCACTCCCGACGGCGCCGCTAGGGTGCGCGCATGACCGCACCCGAGGGGCACGGACCGGCGCACCCGGCGGACGCGCGGGGAGTCGGGCCCGCCGACCTCCTCGCCTTCGCCTGCGAGCTCGCGCTGCTGGCGCTCCTGGCCGTGTCCGGCTGGCGCCTCGGCTCCCAGGTGGGCGACGGCGCGACAACCGTCGTCACCGGCGTCCTGCTGGTCGTCGGGCTCCCCGCGGTCGCGGTGGCCGTCTGGGGGCGGTGGCTGGCACGGAACGCGCGGGGCCGCCTCCGCCAGCCCGCGCGGTTCGTGGTGCAGGCCACGCTGTTCGTGGTGGCGGGGGCGCTCGCCGCGGCGTCCGGCCTGCCCGGATGGGGCCTCGGGGTCGCCGCCGTCGGCGTCCTCGCGTTCGCGCTGACCCGGAGGTCGTGACCCCCCGCGCCGGGCGGGAACCGGGCAGGATGGGTCGGTGCCGATCCTGCCCACCGAACGCGACCCCCGGCTGATCACCGTGCGCCGGGGCGGGACCCTCTCCGACGACCACCACCGGATGCTGGCCGAGTGGGCGGTGGCCTGCGCCGACCACGTGCTGCCGCTCTTCGAGCGGGAGGCGCCCGACGACGCCCGCCCGCGCGACGCCCTCGAGGTCGCCCGCGGGTGGATCCGGGGCGAGGTGCCGATGCGGGAGGCTCACCGCACCGCCTTCGTCGCGAACGCCGCCGGCAAGGGCCGGCCCGACCCCGCACGGTTCGCGGCCCTCGCGGCCGGGCAGGCCGTCGCCGTGGCCCACGTCCCGGCGCACGACCTGGGTGCCGCCGCCTACGCCGTCCGGGCCGCGAGCGCCGCCGCACCGGAGCCCGAGAGGGAGGTCGTCCGCCTCGCCGAGCGGGACTGGCAGCGGGAGCAGGTGCCCGCCGAGCTGCTCGACCTGGTCCTCGACGACCAGCGGGCGCGCTCCGCGATCTGCTGGGACGTCTTCGACGACTGACGCCCACCAGCCCCCGGCCGACGGGTCAGCCCTTGACCGACCCCGACGCGAGCCCCGCCACGTAGTACCGCTGCAGCGCCACGTACAGCACCACGCACGGGATCATCGCGACCACCGACCCGGCGGCCAGGAGCCCGAAGTTCACCTGGCCGTAGGCACCCTGCTGCAGGTTCACCAGCGACACCGGCAGCGTGTAGAGCGACGAGTCGGTGAGGAACGTCAGCGCCCCGAGGAACTCCGTCCACGAGGCGAGGAACGCGTACAGGGCGGCGGTCGCGGCGCCGGGCAGCACGAGGGGCCGCAGCACGGAGACGATCATGCGCACCGTCCCCGCGCCGTCGACGTGCGCCGAGTCCTCGATCTCGCCGGGCACCGACTCGAACGCGTTGCGCATGACGAAGACGCAGAACGGCAGGTTCACGGTCGTGTAGAAGAGCACGAGGCCGAACAGGCTGTCCGTGAGCCGCATGGCGTTCATCTGCAGGTACAGCGGGGTGAGGATCGCCTGGAACGGCACCATGAGCGTCACCAGCACCAGCCCGAACAGCAGGCCCCGCCCGCGGAAGCCGAACTTGGCGAACCCGTAGCCGGCGAGCGTCGCGAGGACGGCGGTGAGCACGGCCGTCGACACCGACACGACGACGGAGTTCACGATGCCGCGCCAGATCTCCGGCTGGTCGAGGATCAGCCGGAAGTTGACCCACGACAGGTCGAGGAAGCGCCCGTCGGGCGCGGCGACGACGACGTCGCCCGGCTGGCCGGCACGCACCAGCGCCAGCAGCAGCGGCACCACGAAGACGAGGGCGGCGAGGATGCCGCCGACCGCGTAGAGCGTGCGGCGCACGCGCGTGTCGCGCTCGGGGCCCGACGCCGGCCCCGCCGCGCCGGGCGAGGACTCGCGGCCCGGGCTCGTGCCGCGGGAGCTCCCGCCCGGTGCGCCCAGCCCGGTCGTGCCCGGTGCGCTCGTCGTGACCGCCATGTCAGCTCCTCTCCCGCAGCAGCCAGAACTGCGCCGCGGTGACCAGTCCGGTGATGACGACCAGGACGAGCGACATCGCCGTCGCCGCCCCCAGCTGCAGCTGCACGAACGCCCGCCGGTAGATCGCCATCACCACGGTGGTGGTGTCCGATCCGGGGCCGCCCTGGGTCAGGATGTAGAACTGCGTGAACGCGAGCAGCGACCCGATGACCGACAGCACGACGGTCATGGCGATGGTGCGCCGCAGCATGGGGATCGTGATCGAGCGCTCCCGCACCCACCAGGACGCGCCGTCGAGCTCGGCGGACTCGTAGACCTCGCGCGGGATGCCCTGCATCCCGGACATGAGCAGCACCATCGTCAGGCCCGACACCGCCCAGATCACCATGACGCACAGGAGCCCGGTGGCGAGCGGCCCGTCGACGAGCCACGCCGTCGAGCCGTCGGTGATCCCGAGGGCCTTGAGCACCACGTTCACCATGCCGCTGTTCGGCTGCGCCTCGAGCAGCATGAGGAAGCTGAGCGTCGTGAGGCCGATGACGTACGGGACGAAGAAGATCGTGCGCAGCACCGTGGCGCCGCGGCGGTTGGACCGCACGACCACCGCCAGCGTGTAGCCGAGCGCGAGGATCGGCAGCGTGACGATCGCGGTGTAGAGCAGGGTGTAGCCGACGGCCCGCCAGAACGTGGGGTCCGTGAGCACGGACGCGTAGTTCTCCAGGCCGACGAACCGCCACGACCCGATGAGCGGGAGGTTGGTGAACGAGATCCCCATGGCGGAGACGAGCGGCACCAGCACGAACACGACGACGAACGCGACCGCCGGCGCGACGAGCAGCAGGCCGGTGCGGGCGGGGTGGGTGAGGGTGCCGTGGCGTCGTGCGGGCCGGGCGACGGCCGCGGCGCTCATGCCTGGGCCTGCCGGAGGATGCGGTCGTACGTGGTCTGGGCCTCGTCCATGGCGGCATCGACCTCCCCGTCGAAGACGGCCCGGCGGAACATGCGCAGCCAGGGCCCGTCCTGCTGGTTGTAGATGAGGTTGTAGGCGAGCGTGGTGGGGGCGTAGCCCGCGTCGAGCGACTTCAGCGTCGGGGTGACGAGCGGGTGCTCGGCCTCGAACTCCGGCGTCACGACGTCGGAACGGATCGGCGAGTAGAACCCGTCGGGCATGCGCGCCTGCTGCTCGAGGGCGACGGCGAAGCGGATCAGCTCGGTCGCGCCCTCGGGGTTCTTCCCGCCCGCGGGCATGCACAGGTTGTCGCCGCCGTCGAAGAACGCGCGGCCGCCGTCGGGCCCGGGCAGCAGCACCACGCGGCTGCGCTCCAGGAGCTCGGGCGACGCGTTCGGCGCGACGACGCCGTAGCCGCCCGGGAACATCCCGAGCCGTCCGGCGACGTAGTCGGCCGACCAGCGCGAGGCGTCGTCGGCGAAGCAGCCGGGCGGCACCAGCTGCTCGTCCCAGAGCGTGCGCTCGAGGTCGAGGGTGCGCCGCAGCGCCTCGTTGCCGGCGACGTTCCCCCGCTGGTCGCCGACGTCGCCGACGATGAGGTCGGTGCCCGTGGCCCACACGTGCGGCTGCACGGTGAACCCCAGCGCGCCGGACGCGTTGCCGGGGAACGACCAGGCGTAGGTGTCGTCGTCGAGCGCGGCGATCGCGCGGGCGGCCTCGAGGATCCCGTCGAAGGACGCCGTGTGCTCGTCGACGTCCAGGCCGGCGCGGTCGAACAGCTCGGTGTTGCAGAACAGCACCGAGAAGTCGCCGAGGAAGGGCACCCCGTAGTGCTTCCCGTCCTTGGTCGCGAGGGCGAGGTGGCCGGGGCTGAGGGCGTCGCCGAGGGCGAGGTCCTCCACCAGCGGCGTGAGGTCGGTGAACACGTCGCGGAACGCGAACATCGTCGAGTAGATGTCGTCGATGTCGATGACGTCGGGTACCCGGCCACCGCGGATCGCCGTGGCGACCTTGGTGACGTACTGACCGTTCTGGATCGGCGTGAGCCGCACCCGGACGCGGTCCTGCGCCGCGTGGAACGCGTCGACCACGGCCTGGACGCCGTTGACCGTGTCCGAGCGGCACCACATCTCCACCGTGCCGCGGGCACCCCCACCGAACCCCGGGGCACCGACGTCGACGGCGGTGACCGGGCTCGCGCACCCGGCCAGCCCGACCCCGGTGGCGGCCGTCGCGCCGCCCACGCCGAGCAGCGCGAGCAGCTGCCGTCTGGTGAGCTCCATCGCTCTCCTCCTCCGCGCCCGTCGGGCGCCGTGTCCTCCAGGTCCTGCCCGCGGGCGGCGCTGCCCGCGGGGGGCGGGGCGCCCGTGCCCGGGCGCCCCGCGAGTGGTGCTGCCGGTCAGGCCACGGGGATCCAGACCCGCATGGCCTGCGGGCCGCGGTTGGCCCACAGGTGGTACGGGACCGCCCGCAGCGTCACGGTGCCGGTGACGGCCGGGGCAGCCGTCGTCGCCGGGCGGTAGGGACCGTCGCCCGGCTCGGTCGCGGGCCGGCCCTGCACGGTGCCGGTGGCGGTCACGACGACGGCACCGCCCAGCAGGTCGGGGCGGTCCTCCTCGCCCAGGGGTCCGGCGACGTCGATCAGGACGTCGTCCACGACGGCGCCCGGCTCCTGGTCCACCTGCTCCAGCGCGTACACCAGCGGGCCGCGCTCGATCGCGACGGAGCCGCGCACGTCGTCGACCCGGGGGTCGGCGGCCGTCAGGCGGGGCGTCACGGGCAGCTCCAGCACGACGGCGTCGCCCGCCGCGAGCGGCCGGCCCACCGTGGCGTACGCGCCCGCCGCGACCGGGGCGCCGTCGAGCGTGGCGCCCTCGGCCCAGCCCGGGATCCGCAGCGCGAGACCCGCGCCCGCGGGTGCCTCCTCGACGTGCAGCGTCACGCGGCCCCGGTACGGGTACTGCGTCTCGACGCGCACGCGCAGCGTGCCCCCCGGAAGCGCGGCGGCGATGGTTCCGGGCGCGTACTGGTGCACCTGGAGCGCGTCGTCGGTGAACGTCGCGAGGTAGCCCTCGAGGCTGGACAGCGTCCGCATGATGTTCGGCGGGCAGCAGGCGCAGCCGAACCACGGCCGGCGCCCGGCGGCGGGGTTGCGCTCCTCCTCCGCGTGCGCGCCGGAGCGCACCTGCAGCGGGTTGACGTAGAAGTACTCGGTGCCGCCCAGGGAGAGCCCGGAGAGGAATCCGTTGAGCAGCATGCGCTCGATCTGGTCCGCGTACCGCGCGTCGCCGGTCGCGAGCAGCAGGCGCCACGCCCACTGCACCCCGCCGATGGCGGCGCACGTCTCCGCGTAGGCGCGGTCGTTGGGCAGCTCGTGCGGGTCGCCGAACGACTCGCCGTCCCAGCGGGAGCCGAGCCCGCCCGTGAGGTACTGCTTGCCGTCGACCATCGCCGCGTACTGCGCCTCGAGCGCCGCGAGGAGCTCGCGGTCGCCCGTCTCGACCGCGACGTCGGTGGCGCCCGCGCCGAGGTAGACGGCCCGCACGGCGTGCCCCTCGACGGTCGTCGCCTCGCGGACGCGCACCCGGTCGGAGAAGTAGGTGGGCTGCTTGCCGTGGGCCGCGACGATCCCCGTGCCGCGGGCCTCGACGAACCACGACGCCAGGTCCAGGTACGCGCGCGTCCCCGTCTCCCGGTAGAGCTCCACGAGCGCGGTCTCGATCACGGGGTGCCCGTCGACCTCGCGCAGCTGTCCCTCGCCGTCGCCGAACGTCTCGACGAGGTGGTCGGCCAGGCGGACGGCGACGTCGAGCAGCTCGCGCCGGCCTGTCGCCCGTACCTGCGCCACCGCCGCCTGCATGAGGTGGCCCGCGCAGTAGTGCTCGTGGCTCCACGGCAGGTCGGAGTAGCGCTCGACGCCGCGCAGCTGCGGCACCGAGTCGAGGTAGCCGTCGGGGGCCTGGGCGCCCGCGACGGCGCGCGTCACCTCGAGGATGTCGGCCAGCAGCGCCTCGTCGGGCTCGCGCCCGTACTCCCAGGCCGCGGCCTCGAGCCACTTGTGCACGTCGGAGTCCGCGAAGATCGGCCCCTGCGCCTCGCCCTCGGCCAGCCCGGCGGCGATCTCGAGGTTGCGCAGGTTCCCGTACTCCCGCAGGTGCCCCAGGCCCTCGGGCACCGACGCCTCGCGGTTCACGCGGAGCCGGTGGCCCCACAGCCCGCCGTCGAGGGTCGCGCTGCCCGGCGGCAGCGGTCGCAGGCTCGCCACCGCCGCAGCGGTGGGCTCGGCAGGTCCGCGGACGGTCCCGAACGTCGTCGTCGTCATGCACCTCTCCCTCGAGGAAGGAAACTAGGAATCCGTTTTCCTTACCGTAGGGAGCGTTGCCGAAGCCGTCAACCGCTGTCCCGACAGGCGAAATCGCGTACCATCGGCACGGCCGGCCGCCGGTCGGCGGAACAGCAGGAAAGCAGAGGAGGCCTGATGGCGGAGACTCCGGGCGTCGTGCGGATCACCGACGTGGCCGCACTGGCGGGGGTGTCCCCCAGCACCGTCTCCAAAGCCCTCAACGACACCGGGTCCCTGCGGCCCGCCACCCGGGCCCGCGTGCGCGAGGCGGCCGAGCGCCTGGGCTTCGTGCCCGACGCCCAGGCACGGTCGCTCTCGGCCCGGCGCAGCTTCACCGTCGGCCTGCTGAGCACGGACTCGGCGGGCCGGTTCTCGCTGCCGGTCGTGCTCGGCGCCGAGAACGCGCTCGTCGGGGGTCAGATCTCCGCGCTGCTGGCCACGGCCCGGCACGACCCGGTCCGCGAGCAGCACCACGTGCGCAGCCTCGTCGCCCGGCGGGTGGACGGCATCATCGTCACCGGCCGCACGACCGACCCGCGCCCTCCCATCCAGGTGCCGATGCCGGTGGTCTACGCCTACTCGCCATCCTCGGACCCCGACGACGCGTCGGTCGTGCCCGACGACACCGCCGGGATGACCGCCGTCGCGGAGCACCTGCTCTCCCTCGGACGCACCCGCGTCGCCTACGTCGGCGGTCGCGGCGACCAGGCGGCCTCCGTGCAGCGGCACGCCGCCCTGGCAGCCGCCCTCGGGGCGCGCGGCGCCGCGATCGTCGGCGAGCCGCAGTTCGGCGAGTGGTCCGAGCGGTGGGGCCGCCTCGCGGTCGACGTCGTGCTCGGCGACCACCGGGCCGGCGACCCGTTGCCGGTCGACGCCGTCGTGTTCGCCTCCGACCAGCTCGCCCGGGGTGGCTGCGACCGCCTGCGCGACCGCGGCGTGCGGGTGCCCGAGGACGTGGCCGTGACCGGCTACGACGACTGGGAGGTCATGGCGCTCGCCAGCAGGCCGCCGCTGACCACCGTGGATCCGCAGCTCGACCGGCTGGGGCAGCGGGCCGCCGAGCTCCTGCTCGCCGCGATCGACGGTCGCCCCGCGCACGGCACGGAGCTCTCACCGCCACGCCTCGTCGTACGAGGGTCCACCGCCGGGGACTCCTGAGCCGGGAGCCGCGTCAGCTCGCGGGGGCCTCGTCCTCGACCGGCGGGACCATGGAGATCGACGGGTCGAGGGCGGTCGCCACGGCCGCGAGCGCCCCGAGGATCAGCCCGACCCGCGTGTGCGGCAGCCGCCGCCCCTGCGCGCGCCAGCGCTCGCCGCGCCGGTAGGCCCACTTCTCCCCCGCCACGGCGATCGTCACGGCGAGGGCGAGCGCGCCCGCCGCGGCCGCTCCCGCGACGGCCGGGCCCGGCAGCGGGTCGGCGCCGTCGAGCGCCACGTCGGCCGCCAGCACGTTGTCGTCCGGTTCGCGGTCGTCCCGCCCGTCGGCCGGCGCGATCCCCTCGTCCGGCTCCGAGGCGTTCTCGCCGGCTGCGTTCTCGTCGGCGTCGCGCAGGTCGCGCAGCTCGTCGCGCACCTCACGCATCCCGTCGACGGCGGAGCGGCCCTCGCTGGTCAGGGCCATCCCGAGCCCGAGCCCCCCGGCCAGCACGCCCACCTTGGCCAGGGCGCGTGCCCAGCGCGGTCGGACGACGTCGGGCACGGCGTACCAGGCCAGCGTCGTGAGTCCGGTGATCGCGACGCTCCGGGCGTCGACCTGCCTGCGCGCGGCGGGCGTGTCCATGGGTCCACCTCCGGGTCGGGGGCTCGTGCGAGCGGCGGCACCGAGGTCCTCGGGCCGCCCGTGGGACAACGGGCGGCACCGGGGCAGAGTTCCGCGACTCCGGTCCGGCGTGAGGCCGACCTGCACGGATGACGTTTTCTTGACCTGCGGCCCTCGATCCTTGACCAGGATCATCACCAGGTGACGATTCTTCGTGAGCGGGGCCACGCGTGGCCCCGGTGGAGCCGGGGGTTTCGTCGGTTACCACAAGGTGGTTTGATGCGCACGTGGAACTGCTCAGAACCTTCGCTCCCGGTGCGTTCGCGTACGGGCTGGCGTCCTGGTCGTGGCTGGGGGTCCACGGCAAGACGCCCCGCTTCACGACCGTCTTCGGCGACGTCTTCCTCGAGTCCCTGGAGGGCTGGTGGTTCCTCGACACGATCGAGGGGTCGCTCGAGCTCCGCTGGGCCACCGCCGTCGAGATGTACACGGAGCTCGACTCGGCGGACGGGCGTGCGGACCTCCTCCTGGAGGACCTCTGCCGAGAGGTGCTCGACGCCGGCACCCACCCCCGCCCGGACGAGGTGCTCGCCTTCTCCCCGCACCCCGCGATCGGCGGACGGCTCCACGCCGACCACGTGGCCCCGCTCCGGTTCGAGCTCGCGCTGCGGCTCACCGGGGAGATGCACCACCAGCTGCGCGCGACGCTGGACCCGTCGCCCTCGCCCCTGCTGCTCGGGCACGTCGACCCCCCGGCTCCGGCCCTCACCTGGGACACGGCGGGGCGCGACCGCCGACCGTGACCCACCTGTGACCTGCACGATCCGCCCAGCAGATGCACGACCGGCCGTCGTGTCGTCTCCTGGAAAGGCACGGATGAGGCGGACCGTGGGAGGTAGGCATGAGACGGGTGCTCGTCGTCGGGCTCGTCGTAGGGGTCGTGGACGGGGCGTTGCTGGGCGCGTCGGCGGCGCTCGGCTGGACGTGGGTGGCGTGGGCCGCCCTGCTGGCCGGGCTCGGGGGCGCGGCGGTCGTGGCGATGTCCGTCCCGCCGGCGCGCGTCGCACGACCGGCCACCGTCACGCTCGGCCTGCCGCTGCGTGACGAGCAGGCGGCCGAGGAGGCGAGCGTCGTGCCCGCCCCGGTACCCGGCACGACGCCGGGAACGGTCGAGAGCCCGCCGGCCGTCGTCGAGGACTACCCGCAGCCGGTGCGCGCGGCCCAGCCGACGCCCGCCGCCGCCTGACGGCGCGCGCAGGGAGCGGGCGAGCACGCGAGAGAGAAGCCGAGAGAGAAGCCCGGACGGGACTGCGGTCGACGCAGTCCG
>NZ_JBHVSQ010000031.1:0-25164 GCF_042885055.1 Isoptericola sp. NPDC058082
AGTCCGAAGGGCGGGCCGCATCAGATGCGGCCCGCCCTTCGGACTACCTCGGCGAGATCAGTACTCCCTCGGCAGGGTCAGCGGTCGAAGGCCTGGGCGACCAGGACCTCCTGCTGCTCCTTGTGCCGCTTGGCCGTGCCGGCGGCGGTCGACGCCGACGCGGGGCGGGACGCGACGCGTACGCGCGGCATGTCGTCCGGCAGCGCCAGGTGCAGGAAGGACCAGGCGCCCTGGTTCTCCGGCTCGTCCTGGACCCACACGACGTCGGCGTTCGGGTACTGCGCCAGCTGCGCGCGGAGCTGCTCCTCCGGGAACGGGTAGAGCTGCTCCAGGCGGACGATGGCGGTCCGGGTGTCCTGGCGCTTGGTGCGCTCGGCGAGCAGGTCGTAGTACACGCGGCCGGTGCACAGCAGCACGCGGTCGACCTGCGCCGCGTCCACCGTCGGGTCCGGCAGCACCGGCTCGAAGGTGCCGGTGGTGAAGTCCTCGACGCTGGAGGCCGCCGCCTTGAGACGCAGCAGCTGCTTCGGCGTGAACACCACCAGCGGGCGGCGCGGGCGGGCGTACGCCTGCTGGCGCAGCAGGTGGAAGTACGACGCCGGGGTGGACGGCTGCGCCACCGTCATGTTGTTCTCGGCCGCGAGCTGCAGGAAGCGCTCGATGCGGGCGGACGAGTGGTCCGGCCCCTGGCCCTCGTAGCCGTGCGGCAGCAGCATGACCAGCGACGAGTGCTGGCCCCACTTCTGCTCGGCGGACGAGATGAACTCGTCGATGACCGTCTGCGCACCGTTGACGAAGTCGCCGAACTGCGCCTCCCAGAGCACGAGGGCGTCCGGGCGCTCGACCGAGTAGCCGTACTCGAACCCGAGGGCCGCGTACTCGCTGAGCGAGGAGTCGTACACCCAGAACTTCGCCTGGTCGCCCGACAGGTACAGCAGCGGGGTCCACTCGGCACCCGTGTTGCGGTCGTGCAGCACGGCGTGGCGCTGGACGAAGGTGCCGCGGCGGGAGTCCTGCCCGGCGAGGCGCACCGGGGTGCCCTCCATGAGCAGCGACCCGAACGCGGCGAGCTCGCCGAAGCCCCAGTCGATGCCGCCCTCCTTCGCCATGAGCTGCCGCTTCTGCAGCATCTGGGCGAGCTTCGGGTGCACCGTGAAGCCCTCGGGCGCGGACACCTGGACGGCGCCCACGCGCTCGAGCACGGCGTGCGGGACGGCCGTCTGCCAGCCGACCATGTCGCCGGCACCCTCGCGCTGCGCCTCCGGGCGCTCGAGGCCGAGGATCTCGTCCTCGCCGTCCGGCGTGCTGGCCTTGCCGGCCGACTTGGTCTCGGTGAAGACCCGCTCGAGCTGCGCCTGGTAGTCCTGCAGCGCCTGCTCGGCCTCCTCGACCGTGATGTCGCCGCGCGCCACGAGGTTCTTCGTGTACAGCTTGCGCACCGACTGCTTGGCCTCGATGAGGTTGTACATCAGCGGCTGCGTCATCGACGGGTCGTCGCCCTCGTTGTGGCCGCGGCGGCGGTAGCAGACCATGTCGATGATGACGTCGCGGTCGAACTGCTCGCGGTAGGCGAAGGCCAGCTCGGCCACGCGCACGCAGGCCTCGGGGTCGTCGCCGTTCACGTGGAAGACGGGGATCTGGTAGCCCTTGGCGACGTCGGTCGCGTACGTCGTGGAGCGCGACGACGACGGGCCGGTGGTGAAGCCCACCTGGTTGTTGATGATCACGTGGATCGTGCCGCCGGTGCGGTACCCGCGCAGCTGCGCGAGGTTGAGCACCTCGGGCACGACGCCCTGGCCCGCGAAGGCCGCGTCGCCGTGCAGCAGGATCGGCAGCACGGAGAAGCCGTCGCCGCCCAGGTCGATGCGGTCCTGCTTGGCGCGCACGATGCCCTCGAGCACCGGGTCGACCGCCTCGAGGTGGGACGGGTTCGCGGCCAGGTAGACCTTGGTCGTCGCGCCGGACTCGGCGGTGAACACGCCCTCGGTGCCGAGGTGGTACTTCACGTCGCCGGAGCCCTGCACGCTCTTCGGGTCGAGCTGGCCCTCGAACTCCTTGAAGATCTGGCCGTAGCTCTTGCCCGCGATGTTCGCCAGCACGTTGAGGCGGCCGCGGTGCGCCATGCCGATGCCGACCTCGTCGAGCCCGCCCTCGGCGGCGCGCGACAGGATCGCGTCGAGCAGCGGGATGACCGACTCGCCGCCCTCGAGCGAGAACCGCTTCTGGCCGACGTACTTGGTCTGCAGGAACGTCTCGAACGCCTCGGCGGAGTTCAGCTTGCGCAGGATGCGCAGCTGGTCCTCGCGCGGGGTGCGGGCGTAGCCCGACTCGAGCCGCTCCTGGAGCCACTTGCGCTGGGCCGGGTCGGCGATGTGCATGTACTCGACGCCGATCGTGCGGCAGTACGAGTCGCGCAGCAGGCCGAGGATGTCGCGCAGGGTGTCCTTGGTCTTGCCGCCGAAGCCGCCCGTCGGGAACGCGCGGTCCAGGTCCCACAGCGTCATGCCGTGGTTCTGGATGTCCAGGTCGGGGTGCTTGCGCTGGCGGTAGGCGAGGGGGTCGGTCTCCGCCATGAGGTGGCCGCGCGAGCGGTAGGAGTGGATGAGCTCCGCGATCCGGGCCGGCTTGGCGGCCTCGACGTCGGTGTCCACGGTGTTGTCGCGCACCCAGCGCACGGGCTCGTACGGCACGCGCAGGGCCGCGAACACGCGGTCGTAGAAGCCGTCCAGGCCGAGAAGCTTGCTCGCGAGCACCTTGAGGAACTCGCCGGACTGCGCGCCCTGGATGATGCGGTGGTCGTAGGTCGACGTGATCGTCATGACCTTCGAGATGCCCATGCGGGCGAGCTGCTCCTCGGACGCGCCCGCGAACTCCGCGGGGTAGTCCATGGCACCGACGCCGATGATCGTGCCCTGCCCGGACATGAGGCGCGGCACGGAGTGCACGGTGCCGATGCCGCCCGGGTTGGTCAGCGAGATCGTGGTGCCGGCGAAGTCGTCCATGCCGAGCTTGCCGCCGCGCGCCTTGCGCACGAGGTCCTCGTACGCGGCCCAGAAGCCGGCGAAGTCGAGCTCCTCGGCCTTCTTGACGCTGGGCACCAGCAGCTGGCGCGAACCGTCGGGCTTGGCGAGGTCGATCGCGAGGCCGAAGCCGACGTGGGCGGGCTGCACGACGTGCGGCTTGCCGTCGATGCTCTCGTAGTGCGCGTTCATCACCGGCATGTCGGACAGCGCCTCGACGAGCGCGAACCCGATGAGGTGGGTGAACGAGATCTTGCCGCCGCGACCGCGCGCGAGGTGGTTGTTGATGACGATGCGGTTGTCCACCATGAGCTTGGCGGGCACGGCGCGCACCGACGTCGCGGTCGGGACCTCGATCGAGGCCTCCATGTTGGTGACGACGCGGGCGGCGGGGCCGCGCAGCTTCTGCACGTCGTCGGTGGCCTCGTCCTCGGTGGCCTTCGGTGCGGACTTCGCGACCTCCGCATAGGGCGCGGTCGAGGGCTGGGCCTCGGCGACCGGGCGGACGGCGCTCACCTCGGGGTCCGCCGGCAGCGGGGCCGGCTTCGCGGCCTTGCGCTCGGCCTTCGCCGTCTCGGCGGCGGCGGTGCCCGACCGGCCGGCCGGGGCCGCGGGGGCCGGGGCCTGTGCCGGGGCGGCCTGCTGCGCCGGAGCCGCGGGCTGTGCCGGGGCCTGGGGCTGCGCCGGAGCCGCGGGCTGCGCCGGGGCCGCGTCCGCGGTGGCGCCGTTGGTCTCACCCGGCTCGTAGTCGGCGAAGAAGTCCCACCACGCGGGGTCCACCGCGTTCTTGTCCTTCAGGTACTGCTCGTAGAGCTCGTCGACGAGCCATTCGTTGGCTCCGAACGCGCTCGCCACGCTGATCGACTCTGACCCGTCCTTCGGGGACACCACGCGCGGATCGCCCACTTTCACACAGTTGCAACTCGTTCGACCGGAAATGCGCCCGACAGCGCCGGTGCGCAGGTCCCAGCCTACGTCCTCCGGGCCGTCCGACCGGGGAGGCCGAGTGGCGTCAGACGGCCGTTCCCGGGCTCGCGACGCGGCATCGTGACCGTCCGGTAATGCGGTGGGCAACGGCTCCTCGGGTCGACCCGATGACTCCGTGTTCCGACGTCATGTCCGCACCACGCGCGCCGTCCTGTGACGGACGAGTGTGACCAACGTCACCCGGAGGAGGCGGGGCGGGATCAGTCCGAGGGCTCGGTCGTGACGCCGGGGGCGGGGCGGGCCTGCGCGGGGAGCGTCACGCGCATCGTCGCGCCGCGGTCGGTGTCGGCGACCTCCACGTGCCCGCCGTGCAGGTCGACCGCCCAGCGGACGATGGCGAGGCCGATGCCGGTACCGCCGCTCGCCATGCCGGACGGCGGCGCGGCGTGGGGCCGTCCGGCAGCCGCCCCGCTCGCGAACCGCTCGAAGATGCGCCCGCGGTCCTCGGGCGCGATGCCGGGACCCTCGTCGCTCACCTCGAGGACGACGTCGTCGTCCACCGGGTAGGCGTCGAGCCGCACCGTGCCGCCGTGCGGCGAGTGCCGGATCGCGTTCTGCAGCAGGTTGGTGACCACCTGGCGCAGCCGCTCGACGTCGGCCTCCAGCGCGAGGTCCGGGGGCGTGACGTCGACGACGTAGCTGAGACCCTTCGCCGCGTCGACCATCGACATCGCCTGCGCGGACTCCTCGAGGAAGTCGCCCACCGAGAACTCGCTGAGCACCAGCGCGGACGCGCCGGCCTCCACGCGCGACAGGTCGAGCAGGTACGTGACCAGGCGGGTGAGGCGCTCCGTCTGCTCCAGCGACAGCTCGAGGGCCGACGGCGTGGGCTCGGTGACGCCGTCCACCATGTTCTCGAGCTGGGCCTGCAACGCCGCGACCGGGGTGCGCAGCTCGTGCGACACGTTCGCGATGAGCTCGCGCCGCACGCGGTCGGAGGCGTCGAGGTCGGCGGCCATGACGTTGAACGCCTCGGCGAGGTGACCCACCTCGTCGCGGCTCGTGGCGCGCACCCGGATCGAGTAGTCCCCGGCGGCCATCGCCTGCACGGCCGCCGTCATGTCCCGCAGCGGCGACGTCATGCCGCGCGCGAGGAGCTGCACGATGACCAGGGACAGGAAGATCGCCAGGGGCAGCGTGCGCGTGGGGCCCAGCTCGTTCTGCAGGCCGATCCACGTGATGAGGACGGCGAACGTCACCGTCGCCACGACCAGCACGCCGAGCTTGGTCTTGAGCGAGCGCAGGGGGTCCAGCGGTCGGACGTCGGGCAGCCGGTGGTGCTCCTTGCGCCGCGGCGCGGCCGGCCCGGCGTCGTCGGCGCCGGGGGCGGGGTCCATCAGGCCTCCGGCGGCTCGAACGCGTACCCGACGCCGTGCACGGTCCGGATGAGGTCCGGCCCGAGCTTGCGGCGCAGCGCCTTGATGTGGGAGTCGACGGTGCGGGTGCCGCTGGCGTCCGCCCAGTCCCACACCTCGGCGAGCAGGCGCTCGCGCGTCTGGACGGTCTTGGGCGAGCTGGCGAGCATGACCAGGAGCTCGAACTCGGTCGGCGTCAGGTGCACCTCGTCGCCGGCGCGGTGCACGCGGCGCTGGGCCCGGTCGATCGTGACGTCGCCCATGACCATGGGCGGGTCGGCCGGGGTCGTCACCGCGGCCTGCTGCGCGCGCTCCACGCGCCGCAGCAGGGCCTTGACGCGCGCCACCAGCTCGCGCATGGAGAACGGCTTGGTCATGTAGTCGTCGGCGCCGACGCCGAGGCCGACCAGCATGTCGGTCTCGTCGTCGCGCGCCGTGAGCATGAGGATCGGGATCGGGTTCTCCGCCTGGATGCGGCGGGTGACCTCGAGCCCGTCGATGCCGGGAAGCATGACGTCCAGCACGATGGCGTCCGGGTTCAGGCGGGAGGCGGCGTCGACGCCGGCGAGGCCGTCGCGCGCCACCTCGACCCGCCAGCCCTCGGCGGACAAGCGCTGGGCGATGGCGGCCGCGATCGCGGGCTCGTCCTCGACGACGAGCACGGTGGCGTTCTGCTGGCCCGACGTGCCCGAGGTGCCCGGGGTGCTCGGAGGGGTCGCGGTGGTCATGGTGCCATCTTGCACCGGCTCCCTGGGGGAGCGCTGAGTACACGCTGTCCGGGGCTCTCCCGCGCGGACGCCGACTCGCCCGCCGGCTCCGTCCCGATAGCATCGGAGCACGATGGACGAGAGCCGATATCGCGCGGGGTCGCCCGCGCCGTCCCGCCTGGCCACCCCGCCGCCCCGCCACCTCGCGGTGCCGCCCCGCACGACCGGGAGCCGCCCGTGCTAGGCGACGTCCTCATGATCGTGCTGGGCGTGGTGCTCACCGCGGGCACCGCCGTGTTCGTCGCCAGCGAGTTCTCCCTCGTCACCCTCGACCCGGCCGTGCTCGGGGCCGACGACGAGGAGGGCGACAGTCCGTCGCCCGGCCGCGACACCGCGCGCCCGTCGGACCGACGGGACCGCGCCGTGCGCGCCGGGCTCAAGCACCTGTCCACGGAGCTCAGCTCCGCCCAGGTCGGCATCACCATCACCACGATCCTGCTCGGCTACACCGCCCAACCGGCGCTGCTGTCCCTGTTCTCCGAGGCGTTCGCGGCCACGGCGCTCGGCCGCGGCGTCGCCGGCGTGCTCGCGGGGGTCCTCGCGCTCGTCGTGGTCAACGCGTTCTCGATGCTCTTCGGAGAGCTGATCCCGAAGAACTTCGCGCTCTCCGCCCCCCACGCGACGGCGCGGCTGGTCGTCCCCGTGCAGCGGGTGTTCACCATGCTGTTCCGGCCGCTCATCGCCGTGCTCAACGGCTCCGCCAACGCGCTGCTGCGCCGCGTCGGCGTCGAGCCCCGCGAGGAGCTGTCCGGCGCGCGGTCGTCCTCGGAGCTGCTGTCGCTCGTGCGGCGCTCGGCGCAGGAGGGCACGCTCGACCAGTCCGTCGCGACCCTGCTGGCCAACTCCCTCGAGCTCGACGAGCTCTCGGCGCGCGACGTCATGACCGACCGCATGCGGATGGCCGTCGTCGAGCGCGACACGACGGCCGCCGAGGTCGTGGCCCTCGCCCGGCGCACCGGCCACTCCCGGTTCCCGGTGATCGGCGAGGACCGGGACGACGTCGTCGGCCTCGTCCACCTGCGCCGCGCCGTCGGCGTGCCCCACGACCGGCGTGGCGAGGTGCCGGCCGCCGCCCTCATGGTCGACGCGCCCCGGGTGCCGGAGACGGTCCGGCTCGGCCCGCTGCTGGTCGAGCTGCGCGGCCTCGGCCTGCAGATGGCCGTGGTCGTCGACGAGTACGGGGGCACGTCGGGGATCGTCACGCTGGAGGACGTCGTCGAGGAGCTCGTGGGCGACGTCGCGGACGAGCACGACCCGCGCCGCGCCGGGGTGGTGCGCGGCGCCGACGGGTCGTGGGTCGTGCCCGGGGTGCTGCGCCCCGACGAGCTGGAGGAGCGCACCGGCCTGGTGGTGCCCGAGGGCCCGGCCTACGAGACGCTCGGCGGCCTGGTCATGGCGGAGCTGGGGAGGGTGCCCGAGGTGGGCGACGAGATCGAGACCGACGGCGTGCTGCTGCGCGTGGAGGCGATGGACGCGCGGCGCGTCGAGCGGCTGCGCGTGCTCGCCGTCGACCCGGCCGGGCACGAGCGCGGGGAGGCGGGCCGATGAGCACCGGGACCGCCCTGCTGGTCGGCGTGCTGCTGCTCGCCGGCAACGCGTTCTTCGTCGGCGCCGAGTTCGCCGTCATCTCCGCGCGCCGCAGCGCCATCGAGCCGCGGGCCGAGGCCGGCGACCGGCGCGCCCGCACTGCCCTGTGGGCGATGGAGCACGTCTCCCTCATGCTCGCGTGCGCGCAGCTCGGGGTCACCGTGTGCTCCACCGGCCTGGGCATCGTCGCCGAGCCCGCCCTCGCGCACCTGCTCGAGGTGCCGTTCGAGGCCCTGGGGGTCCCCGAGGCGCTGCTGCACCCCGTCTCGCTCGTCCTCGCGCTGGCGATCGTCGTGTACCTGCACGTGGTGCTCGGTGAGATGGTGCCCAAGAACCTCGCCGTCGCCGGCCCGGAGACGGCCGCCCTCTGGTTCGCGCCGCCGCTGGTGCTGCTCGGCCGCGCCGTGCGCCCGGTGATCGCGGCGCTCAACTGGGTCGCGAACCACGCCGTGCGGCTCGCGGGGGTCGAGCCGAAGGACGAGGTGGCCTCCGCGTTCACGGCGCAGGAGGTGCAGTCGATCGTCGAGCACTCGCAGGCCGAGGGCGTGCTCCGCGACGAGCAGGGCCTGCTCGCCGGGGCCATCGAGTTCTCCTCGCGCACCGCCGGCGACGTCATGGTGGCCGTGGACGAGCTGGTCACCGTCGACCCCCGCACCACGCCCGACGACGTCGAGCACCTCGTCGCACGCACCGGCTTCAGCCGGTTCCCCGTGCGGGGCGACGACGACGCCCTGCGCGGCTACCTGCACCTCAAGGACGTCCTGTACGCGTCGAACGGCGACCGGTTCGACCCGGTGCCGGCATGGCGCGTGCGCGCGCTCGCGTCCGTGCGGCCGGCCGACGAGGTGGAGGACGCGCTGCGCGCCATGCAGCGCTCCGGGGCGCACCTGGCCCGCGTCGAGGGGCCCGACGGCGTCCTCGGCGTCGTCTTTCTCGAGGACATCCTCGAGGAGCTCGTGGGCGAGGTGCGCGACGCCATGCAGCGTCGGCCGTGACGCCGTCCGCCCGCCGGGCATGAGCAGGGTGGACACCTTCCCACGGCACGGGGCCGCGGGACCGGCCCGACCGGCTGTGGACGGGGACTTGGCGGGGGAGCCCGACCCCGTTATGGTTCCGTGACGGATCGGTCGTACGGCGCGTGGCGGGCACGCGGTGGCGGGCGGTCCGTGTTCAGGTCCGGACTCCTCGGGCGGCCACGGTGGCCGCGCCGGGGCACGAGCGCGGAGGTGCCGTGGAGGCGACGTCGCAGGGTGACGCAGCCGCGCCGCGCTCCCGTCGCGAGATCCGGGAGGCCGAGCTCGCCCGGGCCGGCAAGAAGCCCCACAAGCGTGCTTCCACCGCACGCGGCGACCGCTCCGACGGACGGCACGCCGCCCCCGCCGGCCACGCCTGGGTCACCCGGCTGACCGTCCTCGGCTCGCTCGCCGCCGCGACCATCGCCGCCCCCCTCGTCACCGACGACCAGGCCCACGGCGGCACCCCGTTCGACCTCGACACCCAGCCCGCGGGCCCCTCCACGCTGGCGCTCCTCGAGCAGGGCGTCGACACCCCCCGCACCTCCCGGGGCATCGCCGCCGCACCGCGCGACGTGCGCGTCGAGGCGTCCGCCGCCAGCCGGACCGCCGAGCGCAGCCCCCTGCCCGGGTGCGACGCCGGGGCGTCCATCGACGGCGGCAACGGCAGCCTGGCCGACCACTCGCTCTGCGACATCTGGCAGCCCGGGGAGAAGCTGCGCGCCGACGCCGCCGTCGCGCTCAGCGCCCTCAACGAGGCGTTCCGCGTCCGTTTCGGCCGCGACCTGTGCCTCGTCGACAGCTACCGCTCCATCTCCTCCCAGTACGCCGTCAAGGCCAGCCGCGGCTACCTCGCCGCCACGCCCGGCACCTCCATGCACGGGTGGGGGCTCGCCATCGACCTGTGCGGCGACGAGTACCGCTCCAGCGAGGTCTACGGGTGGCTGTGGGAGAACGGGCCCGCCTACGGGTGGGAGAACCCGCCGTGGGCGCAGCGGGGTGGCATGGGGAACTACGAGCCCTGGCACTTCGAGTACAAGCCCGGCGTCGTGGAGATCACGACCTGGCACTGAGCCGCTGTTCTGTGCTCGTGTGCTCACCGCCGCGGGAGGTGCAGGATCCTTCGCGCGGTCGCGTTCACGCGTCCCAGGGGGCGCTCCACTTCGGGAGGGATACGACCGCGCGAAGGATCCTGCGCCTCCCGCTCTCCTGATCCCTCACGGCAGTCTCGAACCCGGGCTCGTCCAGTCCCGCTGGTCGAGCCCGTCGACACCCGGCCGTGGTCTCGACAGGCTCGACCGACGACGATCCGCGGGCCGTGCGGCGTCAGGTGGTGATCGTCGTGTTGCCGCCGAAGTCGTCGCGGAAGCGCGGGCCCTGGGCGGCGAGCTCCTGGGCGTACGCGGCGGACCAGCCGCGGAAGGGGTCGACGGCGAGGGACTCGTTGGAGAACCGGCGGTCGTCGGTGAGCTCGGTGACGCAGAAGTCGGGGATCTGGAGGTCCGTGACCGGGCCCGAGCGCTCGCACTCGGCGACGATGAGCGGCGCGTTGGCGCCGCCGAAGACGTCGATCGACCAGCCGTCGGCGCCCAGCCAGGCCGCGTAGCGCGTCTTGATGACCTGCGCGCCGCCGCGGCGCACCAGCTCCGCGCCGACGTTCGGCTCGAGCGGGCGCTCCGCCTCGTACCGGGTGCCGCCCACCGACGGGCCCTTGACCGTGACCGCGGCGAAGTCGACGCGCGAGCGGTAGAGCTCGAGGACGTCACGCGCGTCGCTGTCGGGGCCCAGCCGCGCCTCGACGCCCGTCGCCTGCACCCGCACGCGCAGCGCGTAGCCGCCGTCCGAGAGGAAGTAGGACTGGACGATCAGGGCGGGCGCGTCGCGCAGCGCGTCCGGCAGCTCGCGGACGAAGAACCGGCGCTCGAACTCGAAGTCGGAGTAGTCGGCGGACATGGCCACGAGCCTAGTGGGCCGCGGCGACGGTCCGGTCCCGCGGCCCGGCGGTGTCGGTCCAGGTGCGCCGCACGCGCAGCACGCCCGTGCGCATCGGCAGGGTGAACTCGCCCTGCGCCGTCTCGGTCCGGCCCGCGAGGTACGCGCGGATGCGCGCCGTCGTGGCCGCGCGCTCCGCCTCCGGCATGACGAGCACCCCGGCGCGGGTCGCGAGGGTCGCGACGAGGGAGTCGGCGGTGCGGCGCTGACCGTGCGGGAACTCCGCCCGCTCCGCCCGGGCCGACCACCCCTCCCCGGCGGGCGGGAGCAGGTCGGCGGTCGCGCGGCGCCAGGCGGTCGGTGTGTCCCGCGGCCCCACGGCCGCGCTCCCGCCCGCGTCGGCGAGCCCGGCGACCCAGGCGACGTCGTCGTCCAGAAGGTTCCAGAGCCCGGCCAGGACGCCGCCGGGGGCGAGCACGCGGGCGATCTCGGCCCCTGCGACCGCCAGGTCGAACCAGTGGAGGGCGTTGCCCGCGAGCACGGCGTCGACGGAGCCGTCGGGCAGCGGGATCGACTCGGCGCTGCCCGCCAGGGCGCGGACGCCCGGCCGCCCCCGCCGCAGCTCGGCCAGCATCGCCGGGTCCGGCTCGACGGCGACGACCTCCGCGCCCGGGACGACCGCCGGGTCGAGCAGGGCGGCGGTCAGCTTGCCCGTCCCCGCGCCGAGGTCGAGCACCCGCGGGCCCGGCGCCGCCCGCAGCGTCCAGCGCACCGCGGCCGCCGCGTAGTCCGGGCGGTGCTCGGCGTACGCGCCGGCCGCAGTCCCGAAGGACGACGCGGCGGACGGGGCGTCCCGGTCGCCGCTCACGGGGCCGCGGGGCCGGGGACCTCGCGCCGCGCCGGACCCACGTACGCGGACAGCGGGCGGATCAGGGCGTTGGCGGCCTGCTGCTCCATGATGTGCGCCGTCCAGCCGGTGACGCGGGCGGCGACGAACAGCGGCGTGAACGTGGCCGTCTCGAACCCCATGAGGTGGTAGGCCGGGCCCGACGGGTAGTCGAGGTTCGGGTAGATGCCCTTGCGGCGCACGAACTCGGACTCCAGCGCGTCGTAGAGGGCGGCCAGGTCGGGGCGGTCGTAGTGCTCGACGAGGGTGTCGAGGGCGGCCTTCATGGTCGGCACGCGCGAGTCACCGTGCTTGTAGACGCGGTGCCCGAAGCCCATGATCTTGCGCTTGGCGGCGAGCGCGTCGTCGAGCCAGGCCGCGGCCCGCTCGGCGGTGCCGATCTCGGCCAGCGTCTCCATGACCGCCTCGTTGGCGCCGCCGTGCAGCGGCCCCTTCAGCGCGGCGATCGCGCCCACGACGGCCGAGTGCAGGTCGCTGAGCGTGGACGTGATCACCCGTGCCGTGAACGTGGAGGCGTTGAACGAGTGCTCGGCGTACAGGATCATCGACCGGTTGAACGCGTCGACGACCACCGGCTCCGGCTCGACCTCGAACGTCGTCCACAGGAAGTTCGCGGAGAAGTCCAGGTCGTCGCGCGGGGCCACGGGCCCCAGCCCGCGGCGGCGGCGCTGCCCGTACGCGACGACGGCCGGCAGGGCCGCGAAGAGCCGCACGCTGCGCTCGAGGTTGACCTCGGCGTCGGCGGCCGCCTCCAGGGCGGTGAGGCCCGCGGCCTCGCGGGCGCCGATGACGCTCACCGCCGTGCGCACCTCGTCCATCGGGTGCGCGGTGACGGGCAGGAGGTCGATCGCGGCGCGCACGTCGTCGGCGAGCGGACGGTGCTCGCGCTCGGTCGCACGCAGGGTGGCGAGCTCGTCGTCGGTCGGCAGCTCGCCGTGCCACAGCAGCCACGCCACCGCCTCGAACGGGCAGGTCGCCGCCAGGTCCTGGACCGGGTAGCCGCGGTACAGCAGCGAGTTGGTCTCGGGGTCCACCTTGGAGACGGCCGTCACGTCGGCGACCACCCCCGCCAGCCCGCGTCGGACCTCCGGCTCGGGCCCGGTGTGCTCTGTCATCGATGCTCCTTCGCTGCGATGTCGGCGGAGACGGCGCGGCCGTCAGCCGTGCAGGTTGTCGTCCAGGCTGAAGTCGAAGACGTCCGTGTCGAACGTCGAGTAGGCGGCGTAGTCGAGCAGCTCGTAGAGCCGCGCGCGGGTCTGCATGTGCTCGACCTGCCCCGCGAGCGAGCCCTCCGCGCGCAGCGCGTCCAGGCCCCGCTCGGCCGCGCCCATCGCCAGGCGCAGCAGCGAGACGGGGTAGATGACGAGGGCCACGCCCGCGTCGGCGAGCTGCGTCGTCGTGAACAGCTCGGACTTGCCGAACTCCGTCATGTTGGCCAGCACGGGGACGTCGACGGCGCTCGCGACGGCCTCGAACTCCGCCAGGTCGCGCATGGCCTCGGGGAAGATCGCGTCCGCACCGGCGTCGACGAGGGCCTTCGCGCGGTCGACGGCGGTCGGGAGGCCTGCCACGGCGCGCACGTCGGTGCGGGCCATGACCAGCAGGTTCTCGTCGCGCCGCGCGGCGACCGCGGCGCGCACCCGCTGCAGCGCGGTCGGCTCGTCCACGACCTGCTTGCCGTCGAGGTGCCCGCACCGCTTGGGGTTCACCTGGTCCTCGACGTGCAGGCCCGCGACGCCCGCGTCCTCCAGCGTCTGCACGGTGCGGGCCATGTTCATCGCCTCGCCGAAGCCGGTGTCGGCGTCCACGAGGGTGGGCAGGTCGGTCATGCGGGCGATCTGCCCCGCGCGGGTCGCGACCTCGGTGAGCGTCGTCAGCCCGACGTCGGGCAGCCCCAGGTCGGCGGCCACGACCGCCCCCGAGACGTAGACGCCGTCGAAGCCCTTGTCCTGGATCAGTCGCGCCGCGAGCGGGTTGAACGCGCCGGGCAGCTGCAGGAGCTCCCCGGAGCGCAGCCGCTCGCGGAACGTGGCGCGCTTCGCGGCGGGGGTGGTGGTCGAGTAGAGCACGGTCGCCCTCCGGGTCTCAGAAGATGCCGCGCGCGACGGGGTGGGTCGCGAGCGGGTCGGCGAGCGGCGTGACGGTGAGGCCGGACAGCTCGTCGGCGGACAGCTCCGGCAGCCGCTGGGCGAGGTCGAGGAACCGCTCCGTCTCCTCGTCGGCCAGGACCCCGGCGGCCAGCGTGCGGAACTTCGCCACGTACTGCTCGCGGGCGAACGGGCGGGCGCCCAGCGGGTGCGCGTCGGCGACGGCGATCTCCTCGACGACCCGCGAGCCGTCCGCGAGCTCGATCTCCACGCGGCCGCCGAACGACTTCTCGTCCGGGTCGCTCGAGTGGTACCGGCGGGTCCACTCGGCGTCCTCGGCGGTGGTGACCTTGCGCCACAGCTCCACGGTGTCCGGGCGGGCGGCGCGCTCGGGGGCGTAGCTGCCGACGTGGTCCCAGGCGCCGTCCTGCAGCGCGACCGTGAAGATGTAGGGGATCGAGTGGTCCAGCGTCTCGCGGCTGGCCGTGGGGTCGTACTTCTGCGGGTCGCCCGAGCCGGAGCCGATGACGTAGTGCGTGTGGTGGCTCGTGTGCAGCACCACGGCGACGACGTTCGCCGGGTCGCGCAGCTCGGGCCGCTCGGTGCCGAGGCGGCGGGCGAGGTCGATCCACGCCTGCGCCTGGTACTCGGCGGAGTGCTCCTTGGTGTACGTGTCGAGGATGGCGCGCCGTGCCTCGCCCGCGGCGGGCAGCGGCACGGTGTACCGGGCGTCGGGCCCGTCGAGCAGCCAGGCGATCACGCCGTCCTCGCCCTCGTAGATCGGGCTGGGGGAGGTCTGCCCGCGCATCGCACGGTCGGCGGCCTCCACCGCCATCTTGCCCGCGAACGCGGGGGCGTGGGCCTTCCACGTGGAGATCTCGCCCTTGCGCGACTGCCGCGTCGCCGTCGTCGTGTGCAGGGCCTGGCCGACCGCCTGGTAGATGGTCTCCGCGGGCAGGCCGAGCAGCGTGCCGATGCCCGCCGCCGCCGACGGGCCGAGGTGGGCGACGTGGTCGATCTTGTGCGCGTGCAGGCTGATGCCCTTGACGAGGTCCACCTGGATCTCGTAGCCCGTGACGATCCCGCGCAGGAGCTCCGCGCCGCTGCGGCCCAGGTGCTGCGCGACGGCGAGCACGGGCGGGATGTTGTCGCCGGGGTGCGAGTACTCGGCCGCGAGGAACGTGTCGTGGTAGTCCAGCTCGCGCACGGCGACGCCGTTCGCCCAGGCCGCCCACTCGGGGCTGGTGCGCTCGGGGGAGCCGAAGACCGTCGACCCCGCGCCGCCGCGGGAGACCGGGTGCGCCTCCGCCTGCGTGCGGGCCGCGAGGATCGGGCCGCGGCCCAGCGACGCCGTCGCCACCGCGGCGTTGTCGATGACGCGGTTGATCACCATGTCGGTGACCTCCGGCGTCGGGTCGAGCTGCTCGGCCGCGACCTCCGCGATCTTCCACGCGAGCTGCCCCTCGCGGGGCAGCGGCTCGTCGGAACGGTAGACGCGGACCTCGTGGTCGATCATGCGGGGGAGTCCTCCCTGTGCAGGCCTCAGCAGACATCGTGTGCGGGCGTCGTCGCCGCCCGTGTCCGGGCCGCTCCGAGAACGTAACGCCCGGTGAACGCTGGGTCCAGCGTGTGCGGCCGCCGGACCGCACCGGGACGGCGGTGCGAGGGCCCGTGACGACGCCTGTGGTGGGCTTCACGAATGACTCGTCAAGGAACGGTGTCGCCGCAGGTGACGGCGTCGCGCAGGGGTCGGTCCTCGGCTCGTGGTTGCCCTGACGAACTTGATTCTCGGTCAAGGATCGGTAACGTGGCCGCCCATGTTCGGGCTCGGCGTCCGCTCTCGCAGCGGACGCCGGCTCCCTGTCACGGGCCGGGCCGCTGCGTCACACCGCGTGCACGCCGCGCCGGCCACGGAAGGAAACATGACCGCCGTACTGCCTCAGGAACCGACCGGCACCACCCCTGCGAACGCCCCGGCCGCCCGGGCCGCGCGCCGCAGGCTCCGCGTCTCCGACGTCACCGTCGTGGACAACTCCATGCTCAAGAAGACGATCGGCGGCACCGCCGTCGGCAACCTCATGGAGTGGTACGACGTCGGCGTCTACGGCTACCTGGCCGTGACGATGGGTGCCGTGTTCCTGCCGCAGGCGTCGTCCGGCGTGCAGATCCTCTTCTCCCTCGGCGTGTTCGCCGCCACCTACGTGGCGCGTCCGCTGGGCGGCATCGTCTGCGGCCGCATCGGCGACAAGGTCGGCCGCCAGAAGGTGCTCGCCTTCACGCTCGTGATGATGGCCGCCTCGACGTTCCTCATCGGGCTGCTGCCGACGTACGGCGTCCTCGGCGTCGCGGCGCCGCTGCTGCTCGTGCTCCTCAAGCTGCTGCAGGGCTTCTCCACCGGCGGCGAGTACGCCGGCGTCACGACCTTCGTCGCCGAGCACGCCCCCGACCGCCGCCGCGGCTGGGCGGCCTCGTTCCTCGACTTCGGCAGCTACCTGGGCTTCGCGCTCGGCGCCGTCGTCGTGACGGTGCTGCAGGTGACGCTCGGCGAGCAGGCCATGCTCGACGGCGGGTGGCGCATCCCGTTCCTGGTCGCCGGGCCGATCGGCGCGTTCGCCGTGTGGTTCCGCCTGAAGATCGAGGAGTCCCCGGCCTTCCAGGCGCAGCAGGTCGCGGCCGAGGCCGCGAAGACTCACGGCGCCGAGGTCCCCGCGCCCACCGACGTCACGCTGCGCTCGCAGTGGCGCCCGCTCGCCGTCGCGATGGTCCTCGTGGCCGTCGCCAACACCGCCGGCTACGCCCTGACGAGCTACATGCCGACCTATCTCACCGACACGCTCGGCTACGAGCCGACGGCGGGCACCCTGCTCACCGTGCCCGTGCTGGTGCTGCTCGCGGTGATGATCCTCGTGGCGGGCCCGGTCAGCGACCGTGTCGGTCGTCGTCCGCTGCTGTGGTTCGGCGCGGGCTCGCTCGCGGTGCTCGCGGTGCCGGCCTTCCTGTTCCTGGCGATGGGCCACGTGTGGTCGACGCTGCTCGGCCTGTGCCTCATGGCCGTGCCGGTGGCGTGCATGGTCGGCGTGCAGGCGGCGACGCTGCCCGCGATGTTCCCCACGGCCGTGCGCTACCGCTCGATGGGCCTGGCGTACAACGTCGCCCTGGCGATCTTCGGCGGCACGACGCCGCTCATCGTCGAGTCGCTGACGCAGGCCACCGGGTCGAGCATGGCGCCGGCCTACTACCTCATGGGCTTCGCGCTGATCGGCGCGATCGCCGTCGGCTTCGTCAAGGAGAGCGCGGGCAAGCCGCTGCCGGGCTCCATGCCGTCGGTCGACACCGACGCCGAGGCCAAGGCGCTCGTCAAGACGCAGGAGAAGAACCCGGACCTCGACCTCGACGCGATGCCGGGTCTGGCCCCCGCGCACTGATCGCGGCTCGAAACCGTCGTCGACGTAGTACCCGGTGCCACTTCCGGGTCAGGAAGCAGCAGCGGGTACTCCGTCGACGACGATGTGCCGCGATAGAAGCCGGGGCGCAGGTGCCCCAGCCGCTCGAAGGCCTCGAGGAGGTCGTCCTCGCGCCGCCCCACGGCGGTGAGCGGGATGCACACGGGCGAGCCGAGCAGCCTGGTGTTCGCACGCGCGGCCTGCCGCCCCGCTGTCGAGGGCTGTCGCTCTGCCACGGCGACGGGGTCGACCACCTCGACGACGAGTGTTCGTGCCGGGTAGTCCACGATGCGCATGCCGACCGTCTCGTCCCATGCGACCCACCCCACGCCGGACAAGGACGCCCGGTCGACGAACCCGGCGGCGTCGAGCGCGAGCGCGGTTCGGTCGCGCTGCAGCAACCGGCGCGCATGGAATGCTCCGGCGGCCCCGCCGAAGAGCGCGACGACCATGCCGACGACGCCCAGGGCGAGGGGCGAGGGTCCCGGGCGGCCGGTGAGCTCGATGTCGCCCAGCCGCAGCGGCACGCCCGAGAGGTCGTACCAGCCGATCAGGACCATCACCGCCGACACGGCGATGAACCCGGCGGCGGCCAGCAGCGCGACCGCCGAGGTGTGGCGGGAGAGAGCGAAGACCTCGGTCGGCTCCGCGGATCCGTGACTCACGGCGGGAGTGTACTGATGGGCAGCGGAAGACGACGAGGGCGGGCCCGCCACCGCGGACCCGCCCTCGTTCTCGGTGCGCCTGAAGGGATTCGAACCCCCGACCTTCTGCTCCGGAGGCAGACGCTCTATCCACTGAGCTACAGGCGCGGGCGCCGGACGGAAAACCGCTCGGCACGGTGCACGAGACTACCAGCACCTGGGCGTCGGCCGGCACATCGTCGCCGATCCCGCCATCCCGGCGAGAGCCGGGCGGCCCGCCGCCTTTGTAGAATCGCCCGGTGACCCCCGACGAGCTCTCCGGAGCACTCAGCGCTGCCCTCGCCTCGGCCGTGGCCGACGGCACCCTCGCCCTGCCTGCCGACGCCGTCCCCGCGTCGGTGCACGTGGAGCGACCCCGGCAGCGCGAGCACGGGGACTGGGCCACCAACGTGGCGCTGCAGCTCGCGAAGAAGGCGGGCACGACGCCGCGTGCGCTCGCGGAGGACCTGGCGGCCCGCCTCGCGGCGACGCCGGGGATCAAGGCGGCCGACGTCGCCGGGCCGGGCTTCCTCAACATCACGCTCGAGGCCGGCGCCGCGGGCGAGCTGGCGCGCACGATCGTCACCGCCGGAGACGCGTACGGCCGCACGGACGCCCTCGCGGGCCAGGTCCACAACCTCGAGTTCATCTCGGCCAACCCGACGGGCCCGCTGCACATCGGTCACACCCGCTGGGCGGCGCTCGGCGACGCGCTCGCGCGGATCATGCGCGCGGCCGGTGCCGACGTGACGGCCGAGTACTACATCAACGACGCGGGCGCGCAGATGGACAAGTTCGCCGCGTCGATCATCGCCCGCGCGAAGGGCGAGGACGTGCCCGAGGGTGGCTACCCCGGCGAGTACGTCGCCGAGCGTGCCGCCGAGGTGCTCGAGCAGGAGCCCGACCTCCTGTCGCTCCCGGCGGACGAGGCCCTCACGACCGCCCGCGAGCTCGGCTACCAGGCCCAGCTCGAGGCGATCCGCCGCACCCTCGACGCGTTCGGCGTGCACTTCGACGTCTGGTTCTCCGAGCGCACGCTGCACGACTCGGGCGCGGTGGAGCAGGCGGTCGCCCGCCTGCGCGAGCAGGGGCACGTCTTCGACGTCGACGGTGCGGTGTGGCTGCGCACCACGGACTTCGCCGACGACAAGGACCGCGTGATGATCCGCGCGAACGGCGAGCCCACCTACTTCGCCGCCGACGCCGCGTACTACCTGTCCAAGAAGGACCGGGGGTTCCCGGGCAAGATCTACCTGCTCGGCGCCGACCACCACGGGTACATCAACCGCCTCAAGGCCATCGCCGCGTGCGCGGGCGACGACCCGGAGGCGAACATCGAGGTGCTCATCGGCCAGCTCGTCAACATCGGCGGCGAGCGGATGGGCAAGCGCCGCGGCAACGCGCTGTACATGGACGACCTCATCGAGTGGCTGGGCTCGGACCCGCTGCGCTACTCGCTCGCCCGGTACCCGGCGGACTCGCCGCTGTCCCTGTCGGGCGAGGAGATGCTCAAGCAGAGCAACGACAACCCCGTCTACTACGTGCAGTACGCGCACTCGCGCACCTGCGCCGTCGACCGGAACGCGACCGACCGCGCCGTCGCGCGCGTGGCCCCCGACGGCTCCGACGCCTTCGACCCCGCGCTGCTCACGCACGAGACCGAGGCGGCGCTGGTCGGCGCCCTCACCGAGTTCCCGCGGATCGTCACCCAGGCGGCCGAGCTGCGCGAGCCGCACCGCGTCGCGCGCTACCTCGAGTCCCTCGCCGCGGACTACCACAAGTGGTACCAGGAGTGCCGCGTGACGCCGTACCCGGACGAGGAGGTCACGGACACGCACCGCACGCGCCTGTGGCTGAACGACGCGGTGCGCCAGGTGCTGGCCAACGGGCTCGACCTGCTCGGCGTCTCCGCCCCGGAGCGGATGTGACCGGCGCCCAGGTCGAGGAGGGCGTGCTCGGGGTCCCCTGGTCGTCGGGCGTGCGCCGGCGCGACGACGGCGTCGTCGAGGTGGGCGGGCTCGCCGTGGACGCGCTCGCGGCCCAGCACGGCACCCCCACCTACGTGCTCGACGAGGCCGACTTCCGGGCCCGCGCCCGCGGCTACCGCACGGCGTTCGCGACGGCGTTCGCCGAGGTGGGCACCGGCGTCGACGTGTACTACGCGGGCAAGGCCCTGCTCACGGTGGCCGTGGCGCGCTGGGCCCGCGAGGAGGGACTGCGCGTCGACACGGCGTCCGGCGGGGAGCTCGCCGTCGCCCTGCGCGCCGGCGTCCCCGGCGCTGAGATCGGCCTGCACGGCAACAACAAGTCCGACGCCGAGATCCTCGCGGCCCTCGACGCCGGGGTGGGCCGCATCATCGTCGACTCCCTCGTCGAGATCGACCGGGTCGCGGCGCTCGCGGCCTCCCGCGGGCTCGTGGCGCCCGTCATGGTGCGCGTCACGACCGGCGTGCACGCCGGCGGGCACGAATACATCTCCACCGCGCACGAGGACCAGAAGTTCGGTCTCTCGGTGAACCCCGGCGCGCTGGACGAGGGCGGCGACCCGCCGGCGATGCAGGCGCTGCTCGCCGTGGCCCGGCGCCCGGAGCTGCACCTGCTGGGCATCCACTCGCACATCGGCTCGCAGATCCTCGACCCGGCGGGCTTCGAGGCGGCGGCGCGCGTCGTGCTGCGGCTGCGCGCCGAGCTCGCGGAGCGCACGGGCGTGCTGGTCGACGAGGTGGACCTCGGCGGCGGCTACGGCATCGCGTACCTGCCGGGGGAGGTGCCGCTCGACCCGGACCGCATCGCCAAGGACGTCGCGAGCGCGGTCGCCGCGGTCTGCGCCGAGCTGGGCACCCCGCTGCCGCGCCTCTCCATCGAGCCGGGGCGCGCGATCGTCGGCCCGGCGGGCCTGACGCTCTACACCGTCGGCACGGTCAAGCCGGTCGCGCTCGACGACGGCCGCGTGCGCACCTACGTCTCGGTCGACGGCGGCATGAGCGACAACATCCGCCCCGCCCTGTACGAGGCGCAGTACCACGCGGAGCTCGTCGGCCGGACCTCGACGGCGGAGCCTGTGCTCGCGCGCGTCGTGGGCAAGCACTGCGAGAGCGGCGACATCGTCGTGCACGAGGTGCGGCTGCCCGGCGACGTGCGCGCGGGGGACCTGCTCGCCGTCGCCGCGACCGGCGCGTACGGGCGCTCGATGGCGTCGAACTACAACCTGCTGACCCGTCCGCCCGTGGTCGCCGTGTCAGGCGGCGCGTCGCGCGTGCTGGTGCGGCGCGAGACGGTCGACGACCTGCTCGCGCTCGACCAGGGCTGACGCCCGACGCCGCGTCGTCGGCCCGTCGTCGCCGCCCGTGGACGGCGGCCCGACGGCCGGCGCGCCGCGGCTATCCTGACCCCGTCCCGGCATCCCGTTCCGAAGGTTCTCCCGTGCCTGCAGCCCCCTCGTCCGGGCCCCTGACTGGGGCCGAACCCGCGGCCCGTCCCCGCCAGGCGGCCGACCCGACCCCCACGGTGCTGCGCGTCGCGCTCCTCGGGTGCGGCGTCGTCGGCTCCCAGGTCGCGCGGACGCTGATCGAGCACGCCGACGACCTCGCCGCCCGCGCGGGCACGCGCCTGGAGCTGGTGGGTATCGCCGTGCGTGACGCGAGCCGCCCGCGCGACGGCGTCGGCACCGTCGTGCCGGCCGAGCTGCTCACCGAGGACGCGGGCGCGCTCGTCGACCGCGCCGACCTCGTCATCGAGCTCATGGGCGGCATCGAGCCGGCAACGGGCCTCATCCACCGCGCGATCGCGGGCGGCGCGAGCGTCGTCACGGCGAACAAGGCGCTCCTCGCCGCGCACGGCCCGGAGCTGTTCGAGGCCGCGGACGCGGCGGGCGTCGACCTGTCGTTCGAGGCCGCGGTGGCGGGTGCGATCCCGATCGTCCGCCCGGTGCGCGAGTCGCTCGCCGGCGACCAGGTGCGCCGCGTGCTCGGCATCGTCAACGGCACCACCAACTACGTCCTCGACCAGATGACGACGCACGGGCTGGACCTCGAGGAGGCGCTCAAGGAGGCGCAGACCCTCGGGTACGCCGAGGCCGACCCCACGGCCGACGTCGAGGGGCACGACGCCGCGGCGAAGGCCGCGATCCTCGCGTCGCTCGCGTTCCACACGCGCGTCTCGCTGGCGCAGGTCGCGTGCGAGGGCATCACGGGCGTGACGGCGGCCGACGTCGCCGCCGCGCAGCAGACCGGGCACGTCGTGAAGCTGCTGGCGATCGCGGAGCAGACCGCCGAGGGCGTGTCGGTGCGCGTGCACCCCGCGCTGGTGCCGTCCGCGCACCCGCTCGCCGCGGTGCGCGGGGCGTTCAACGCCGTCTTCGTCGAGGCCGACGACGCCGGCCCGCTGATGTTCTACGGGCAGGGCGCGGGCGGGCGCCCGACGTCGTCCGCCGTGCTCGGCGACCTCGTGTCGGCCGCGCGCGACCGGATGGTCGGCGGGCGCGGGCCGCGCGAGTCCGCGTACGCGTCGCTGCCGGTGCTGCCGCACGACGCCGCGGTCACGCGCTACCAGGTCCGGCTCGTCGTGGCCGACCGCCCGGGCGTGCTCGCCCAGGTGGCGCAGGTGCTCGCCGACCACGGCGTGTCGATCGACACGGTCCGCCAGGCGCCCGACGAGCCCTACGCCGTCGACGTCGCCGAGGGCACCGCCGCGCTGCTGCTCACCACGCACTCCGCCCGCGAGGCGTCGCTCGCCGCGACGGTCGCGGCCGTGCGCGGCCTCGAGCCGGTGCACGAGATCACGTCCGTCCTGCGAGTCGAGGGAGCCTGACCATGCCGGTCGACCAGCCGAAGACCCAGCCTGCCCACCAGTGGCGCGGTGTCATCACCGAGTACACCGACCGGCTGCCCGCCCACGTGGCGGAGCGGATCGTCACGCTCGGCGAGGGCGGCACCCCGCTCGTGGCCGCCCCGGCGCTGTCGGACCGTACCGGCGCCGACGTGTACGTCAAGGTCGAGGGCATGAACCCGACCGGGTCGTTCAAGGACCGCGGCATGACGACGGCGATCTCCGCGGCCGCCGGCCGCGGCGCGAAGGCCGTCGTGTGCGCGTCGACGGGCAACACGTCCGCCTCGGCGGCGGCGTACGCCACCCGGGCGGGCATGACCTGCGCCGTGCTCGTGCCGGACGGCAAGATCGCGATGGGCAAGCTCAGCCAGGCGATCGCGCACGGCGCCCGCCTGCTCCAGGTGGACGGCAACTTCGACGACTGCCTCGTCGCGGCGCGCAAGCTCGCCGAGGTGTACCCGGTCGAGCTGGTGAACTCCGTCAACCCGGACCGCATCGAGGGACAGAAGACGGCCGCGTTCGAGGTCGTCGACGCCCTCGGCGACGCGCCGGACATCCACTGCCTCCCGGTCGGCAACGCGGGCAACATCACCGCGTACTGGAAGGGCTACCGCGAGTACGCGGGCCTGGACGACGGCGCCGCGCACGGCGCGGTCGCGACCCGCACGCCGCAGATGTGGGGCTTCCAGGCGGCCGGCGCCGCGCCGATCGTCCTGGGCCACCCCGTCGACCAGCCGGAGACGATCGCCACCGCGATCCGCATCGGCAACCCGGCGTCGTGGGAGCAGGCGGAGGCCGCCCGCGACACGTCCGGCGGCGTCATCGAGTCGGTCACCGACGAGCAGATCCTCGCCGCGCACCGCGTGCTGTCCGCCGAGGTCGGCGTGTTCGTCGAGCCGGCGTCCGCCTCGGGCGTCGCGGGCCTGCTCGCGCGGGCCGAGCGCGGGCTGGTCCCCGCCGGGGCGCGCATCGTCGTGACCGTCACCGGTCACGGCCTCAAGGACCCGCAGTGGGCGCTGCGCACGCCGGACGGCGGCGAGGTGGCCCCGACCCGCGTGGGCGCCGACGTCGTGTCCATCGCCGACGCGCTCGGCCTGGGCTGACACCCGCCCGACACCGTTCCGCCCGACAACGCTCTGCCCGACACCGTTTCGACCGAGCCCCGAGAGGGAGACGCGCATGCAGCTCGGCGCCGACCACGTGCTGGTCCGTGTTCCCGCGACCAGCGCCAACCTGGGCCCGGGGTTCGACGCGATGGGCCTGGCCCTCGCGCTGTACGACGACCTGGAGGTCGAGCTCCTCGCGACCGACGACGTCGTCGTCGAGATCGAGGGGCAGGGGGCGGGGGAGGTGCCGCTCGGCGAGGACCACCTCGTCGTGCGCGCCCTGCGGCACACGCTCGAGCTCGCCGGCGCGCCCCGTACCGGCCTCCGGCTGCGGTGCGTCAACCGGATCCCGCACGCGCGGGGCCTCGGGTCCTCGTCGGCGGCCGTCGTGTCCGGCATCGTCGCGGCGCGGGCGCTCCTGGCCGACCCCCACGTCCTGGACGCGGCCGCGGTGCTGCGGATCGCGACCGAGTTCGAGGGGCACCCCGACAACGCGGCGCCCGCGATCCGGGGCGGCGCGACGCTGGCGTGGCGGTCGGGCGACGGACCCCGCGCCGTGGACCTCGACGTGGACGAGCGCATCGAGGCCACCGTGCTGGTCCCCGACGCCCGCCTGGCGACGAGCCGCGCCCGGGGCGTGCTCCCGGCCGAGGTGCCGCACGGCGACGCGGCGTTCACCGCCGGGCGCGCGGGGCTGCTGGTCGAGGCCCTGGCCCGGCGCCCGGAGCTGCTGCTCGACGCCACCGAGGACCGGCTGCACCAGGACTACCGCGCGAGCGTGATGGCGGGCTCCGCCGAGCTGTTGCGCGCCCTGCGCGCCGAGGGGCTCGCGGCCACGATCTCGGGCGCCGGTCCCACGGTCCTCGTCCTCACCGCGGGCGACGGCACGGGTCGGCTCGACGCCGTGCTGGCCGACCTCGTCGACGACGTGGCGGGCTGGCGTGCGGTGCGGCCGGGCGTGGACCACGACGGCGCGGTGGCGCGCCGCGTGACGGGCGGCGGGTCGGCCTGGGGCGGTGTGTGAGGTGATATGATGCGGTGAGCCTTCGGGATCGACCGCGAGGGCAATCCCTCTCCACCGCACGGCCCCTCTCGACCGCGCCGCGCGTCCGCGTGCCCGGTCAGAGCCAGGTGCGTGGTGGTCGTGATGCGGTGCAGGATCCGCCGCGACAGTCCCGCGAGAGGGTGAAACACCAACCCCGCCAGCCGACGTCGTCGTACCACTGATGCGAGGTTCCACGCGTCTCGGCGCTCCCCGCGCCGGACGGCAACCACCCCGGCCCCGAGATCTGCGGGCCGCATACGAGGGGGAAGGGTCCTTCGTGACGAACACCACCGACAGCCGGAACGGCACCGCCGCATCCGGGAACCTGAGCTCGATGCGTCTGGCCGAGCTCCAGGCGCTGGCCTCCGGCATGGGCGTCAAGGGCACGTCCCGGATGCGCAAGAG
>NZ_JBHVSQ010000032.1:0-21880 GCF_042885055.1 Isoptericola sp. NPDC058082
GAGGGGGTGGGAGAGTAGGACGCCGCCGGACACCCATTCACGAAAGGCCCACCCCACACCGGGGTGGGCCTTTCGCATACCCCCGAACAGACCCCTGGTAGGCCGAGGGGCTCCCGTCGGCTGAGGCTCCCGCTGGGCGAGCCCCTTTTCGGCCCGGCCACGCGCCGCGGCCCGCGCGCCGGCGCGCGCCAGCTCTCCGGCGGGATCGATCCCCCGGCGAGGTGGCAACGCGGCACCGCGGACGGAGGGTGTGCCCGCCGGGACGTGACCCGTGGCCAGGCGCCCGCACGGGAGCCCCGCGGTCCGTGGACGTCCTCGTGGACTTCGTTGTCCTCGTGGACTTCCTTGTACGTGAACGCCGCCGCTGGCGCGTCACACTGCCTGCCCGCTCGAGGTCGCCGGATGCTGCGGACGGCGAGTTCCGGCCCACGCCAGGTGCCTTCGCGCGCTCGTCACGGACCCTTCTGCCAACCCTGTGAGGCCTGTGGCCTGGGGAGATGACGCCGAGCAGAGGACACGCTGGGGTGGTGTCGTGCGACGGGCCCGCACTGAGCGCAGACTCACTTGACAGGGCGCACGGGCGAGAGCGAGACTTCACTAAACGGAAACCCGCTTCCGGTGGGTGGAATCCCCCGAAGGAGGATCGCTCGATGGTGAGTGCAGGTCTCGAGGCATTCAACGCGGCGGACATCGACGCCGCCCGCGCTCAGGTGCTCTCGTGCGCGGCCGTGAGCCGGTGGGCGGACGCGGTGGTCGCCGGCCGCCCGTACGCGGACGCCGAGGCTGCACTCGCGGCGGCTCGTGCCGTGGCCGACCCGTGGAGCGAGGAGGAGATCGACTCCGCGCTGGCGCGGCACCCGCGCATCGGCGAGCGCGCGTCCGGGGACGACGTGGACGCGGCGCACTCGCGCCGGGAGCAGGCCGGGCTCGGCGACCTCAGCGGTTCGGTCGAGGAGCGCCTGCGCGCGGGGAACCTCGCGTACGAGGAGCGGTTCGGTCACGTCTTCCTCATCCGGGCCGCGGGCCGCACCGCCGAGGAGATCCTGTCCTCGCTCGAGGAGCGACTGGGGAACGATCCCGCCACCGAGCGACGCATCGCCGGCCAGCAGCTGCGGGAGATCGCCGTGCTGCGGCTGGAAGGAGAGCTCTCATGACCTCGCACATCACCACTCACGTGCTCGATGCCGTGTCCGGGCTGCCGGCCGCCGGCGTGGCCGTCTCACTGTGGAGCGTCGGCGCGGACGCGGCCGCGCGCCTCGCGGACGCCTCGACCGACGCCGACGGCCGGGTCAAGGACCTGGGCCCGGAGTCGCTCGAGCCCGGCACCTACCGCGTGACCTTCGCGACCGGCGACTACTTCGCCGCGCAGGGGGTCGCGACCTTCTACCCGTCGATCACCATCGACTTCACCGTCGAGGCCGGGCGCGACCACTATCACGTGCCCTGCCTGCTCAGCCCGTTCGCGTACTCCACGTACCGCGGGAGCTGACGGGTCCTCAGCGACCCGCCATCACAGGCCGCGGCACAGGCGCCGCGGCGTGCGTCATCGTCATCGGAGACGTCGAGGGCCGCCCTGCAGGGGTGGGCCCGCGCAACGCAACAACAGATGAAGGAGTCAGCAATGACCGCCACCGCCACCGACCCCCAGGTCAGCACGGGCACGATCGTGCTGGGGGACAACCAGTACGGCAAGGCCGAGGTCCGCGTCATGAAGGTCGACCGCGACCAGGCGCGCCACCGGATCACCGAGCTCTCGGTGACCTCGCAGCTCCGCGGCGACTTCTCCGCCGCGCACATCGACGGCGACCAGGGCCGCGTGGTCCCGACGGACACGCAGAAGAACACGGTGTTCGCCCTCGCCAAGGACGGCATCCCCTCGCCGGAGGAGTTCGCCCTCCGCCTGGGCGAGCACTTCGTCTCGAGCTTCGACTGGATCGAGGGCGGTCGCTGGGAGGCCAAGGAGTACACCTGGGAGCACATCCCCTCCTCCCTCACCTCGCACGTGACCGACGGCGAGCACGACCATGCGTTCGTCAAGGGCGGCACGGAGACCCGGACCACCGTCGTCCAGCGCGACGGGGACGAGGTCTTCGTGGTGTCCGGACTGGAGGACCTCAAGGTGCTCAAGTCGACGGGCTCCGAGTTCCACGGCTTCCCGAAGGACCGCTACACCACCCTGCAGGAGACCACTGACCGCATCCTCGCGACGTCGGTGACCGCCCGCTGGCGCTACACCTCGCTGGACCTCGACTTCAACGCCGTCTACGACGACGTGCGTCGCATCCTGCTCGAGACCTTCGCCGACGTGCACTCGCTCGCGCTGCAGCAGACCCTGTACCAGATGGGCAAGCGGGTGCTCGAGGCGCACCCGGAGATCGGCGAGATCAAGTTCTCGATGCCGAACCTGCACCACTTCGTCGTGGACTTCGAGCCCTTCGGCCTGGAGAACCCGAACGAGGTCTTCTACGTCGCCGACCGCCCCTACGGGAAGATCGAGGCGGAGGTGAAGCGGGAGGGCGCCGACCAGGAGCCGCGCGCGTGGGCGACCGTCACCGGGTTCTGCTGATCACGGCCCTGCGGATCAGCGAAGCACCGTGCAGACGGTTCGAAGGAGCATCGAGATGAGCACGACGACCATCGACGCGGGGGCCGTGACCGGCACGCCGCAGGGCGGTCGACCGGAGGACGAGCGCTACCCGCTCGGCAAGACCTTCCTCTACGGCCTGCAGCACATCATGACGATGTACGGCGGCGTGATCGCGCCGCCGATCATCGTCGGGCAGGCGGCGGGGCTGTCCGGAGCGGAGATCGGTGTCCTGGTGTCGGCCGCGCTGCTCGTCAGCGGCCTGGCCACCGCGCTCCAGACGCTCGGCATCCGCTTCTTCGGGTCGCAGCTCCCGCTCGTCCAGGGCATCTCGTTCGCCACCGTGTCCACGATGGTCGCGGTGGCGAGCGGGGACGGCGGCCTCCCCGCCGTCTTCGGCGCCATCATCGTGGCCGCCGTGATCGGCCTGGCGATCAGCCCGTTCTTCGCGCAGGTCGTGCGGTTCTTCCCGCCCGTCGTGACGGGCACGATCATCACGATCATCGGGGTCTCGCTGCTGCCGACGGCGGCCGGCTGGATGATGGGCGGCGACGAGGGGTCGGCGGACTGGGGCTCGGTGCCCAACATCACGCTCGCGCTCGGCACGCTCGTCGTGGTGCTCGCGCTCAGCAGGTTCCTGCAGGGCACGATCTCCCGCCTGTCCATCCTGTTCGGCATCGTCCTCGGCACCGTGGCGGCCGTGCCGCTCGGGCTCGCGGACTTCTCGGGCGTCGGCGAGGGGGCGACGTTCGCGCTGCCGACGCCGTTCGCCTTCGGCGCCCCGGTGTTCGAGATCGGCGCGATCATCTCGATGACGATCGTCATCCTCGTGATCATGACCGAGACGACGGCCGACCTCATCGCGATCGGCGAGGTGCTCGACACCAAGGTCGACGCGAAGCGGGTCGGTGACGGCCTGCGGGCCGACATGGCCGCCACGCTGGTCGCGCCGTTCCTCAACTCGTTCCCGGCCTCGGCGTTCGCGCAGAACGTCGGCCTGGTCGCGATCACCGGCATCCGTTCGCGGTTCGCCGTCGCGGCGGGCGGTGCGGTCCTGTTCGTGCTGGGCCTGTTCCCGCTGCTGGGTCAGGTGGTCGCGGCGATCCCGTCGCCCGTGCTGGGCGGTGCCGGCATCGTCCTGTTCGGGTCGGTGGCGGTGTCCGGGATCCGCACGCTGTCGCGGGTCGAGTACGAGGGCAACCTCAACCTCACGCTCGTCGCGGTGGCCCTGGGCTTCGGCATCATCCCGATCGCGGTGCCGGACTTCTACGACCGGTTCCCGACCTGGGTGGGCATGATCTTCCACTCGGGGATCGCGGCGGCCGCCGTCGTCGCCGTCCTGCTCAACCTCGTGTTCAACGAGATCCGCTGGGGCCGGCGCAGCAAGGACCCGTCGGTGTTCACCGCGGGCTCGTCGGCGCGCCTGGTCGTGACGGAGGAGCAGGAGCAGCGCCGGGCGGAGTACTTCGCGCGGCTGGACGCCGAGCGCCAGGAGGAGCGCCGACGCGCCCGCCTCAACGCGGACGTGCGGGCGCGGGTGCGTCACGGCCACGGCCGCCGGTCGGGCTGCGTGTCCGCGATCGACCTGGACGCCGACGGCGTGCCGGACGTGCTCCAGATCCGCGAGGGGGCGCGCGACGCGGTCGCGGGCCGTCGTCCCGGCGTCGAGGCTCCGGCGGGCGACGCCCGCCCGGAGCTGGTGCACGCGGGCACCGCCGGACCGAGGGACGGGTGACGACGATGCCCGCCCCGGCACGACGCAGGGCGCGAGGCGGGACCCCCGCCTCGCGCCCCGCGCCGGGTCGCCGCGTGCCGTCAGGCCGCGGAGAGCAGCTCCTTCGAGATGGTGTCGGCCACCTCGTGCAGCACGGGGAGCGCGGCCTCGCCGAACTCGTAGGTCACGCGGGCCGCGGGCCCGGACACGGAGAGCGCGGTCGGGGTGGGCGCGTCCTTCACGGGGACGGCGAAGCACCGCACGCCGATCTCCTGCTCGCCGTCGTCGACGGCGTAGCCCTGCTCGCGGATCGTGGCGATCTCCTTGAGGAGGTCGTCGACGTCCGTGATCGACAGGTCGGTGGCGGGCGGCATCCCGACGCGACCGACGATGTCGCGGATCGTCTGGTCCGGCAGCTCGGCGAGCACCATCTTGCCGACGCCGGTGCAGTGCGTGTAGACGCGCCGTCCGACCTCGGTGAACATCCGCATCGAGTGGGACGACGACGCCTGGGCGACGTACACCACCATGTCGCGGTCGATCATCGCGAGGTTGGCGCTCTCGCCGAGCTCGCGGGCGAGCCGCTCCAGGTGCGGGCGGGCGCTGGCGCCGAGCTGGCGGCCGGCGCTCTCGCCCAGCCGGATGAGCCGCGGGCCCAGGGTGTACCGGCGGTTGGGGAGCTGGCGGGCGTAGCCGCGGCCGACGAGCGTCCGCATGAGCCGGTGGATCGTGGGGAGCGGGAGGCCGGCGGCGGCCGCCAGCTCGCTGAGCGCGGCGTCGCCGCCGAGGTCGGTCATGATCTCGAGCAGGTCGATCGCCCGGTCCACCGACTGCACTCCGGTGCCGTTCGCCATGCGTGTGGTCCCCCTTTGCAGCGTCTTGTGAACCGATCCCGGTTCTAGAAACCATCCTTCCACATCTCGAAACTTCAGTCATCAGCACCACGAAAGGAACCCAGGCCATGGCGATGCCCAGCCCCAGCTACACGATCACCCTCCGCGTCGAGGCGCCCGCCTCGCAGCGCGCGACGAGCGAGATCGTCCACGAGATCGCCACGGCCGGCGGCTCGGTGATGGGCGTCGACATCGCCCAGTCGCACACGGACACGATCGTCGTCGACGTCACCTGCGACACGGTCGACGCCGAGCACGGCGAGCGGATCGTCGCGGCGCTCGACGCCCTCGACGGCGTGCGGGTGCTGAAGATGTCGGACTCGACGTTCCTCATGCACCTCGGCGGCAAGATCTCCGTCACCCCCAAGGTGCCGCTCAAGACGCGCCGCGACCTCTCGCGCGCGTACACGCCGGGCGTCGCCCGCGTCTGCCTCGCGATCGCCGACCGTCCGGAGGACGCGCGCCGCCTGACCATCAAGCGCAACACGGTCGCGGTCGTCACCGACGGCACGGCCGTCCTCGGCCTCGGCGACATCGGCCCCGAGGCCGCCATGCCCGTCATGGAGGGCAAGGCGGCGCTGTTCAAGCAGTTCGCCGACGTCGACGCCTGGCCCCTCGCCCTCGACACGACGGACACCGAGGAGATCATCCGCACCGTCAAGGCGATCGCCCCCGGCTTCGGCGGCGTGAACCTCGAGGACATCTCCGCGCCCCGCTGCTTCGAGATCGAGAAGCGCCTGCGCGAGGAGCTGGACATCCCCGTCTTCCACGATGACCAGCACGGCACCGCCATCGTGGTGCTCGCGGCGCTCATCAACGCCCTCAAGGTCGTGAACAAGAAGATCGAGGACGTCCGCATCGCGGTCTCCGGCGTCGGCGCCGCGGGGTCGGCCATCATCCGCCTGCTGCTCGCCCAGGGCGCCCGCGACATCATCGGCTTCGACCGGCACGGGGCGCTCACGCCCGAGTCGGCGGGCGACGACGAGAACCGCACCTGGATCGTCGAGAACACCAACCCCTCGGGCTTCACCGGCACCCTCAAGGAGGGCCTGGCCGGGGCCGACGTCTTCGTCGGCGTCTCGGCGGGCAACATCCTCACGGGCGCGGACGTCGCGGCGATGAACGACGACGCGATCGTGTTCGCCCTCGCGAACCCGACGCCCGAGGTCGACCCGATCGCCGCCGGCGAGACGGCCGCGGTCGTGGCGACCGGCCGCAGCGACTACCCGAACCAGATCAACAACGTGCTGGCGTTCCCCGGACTGTTCCGCGGCCTGCTCGACGCCGGCGCCACGCAGATCACGGACGAGATGCTGCGCGTGGCCGCGGTCGCGATCTCCTCGGTGGTGGGCGACGACGAGCTCAACCCCGCCTTCGTCATCCCGGGCGTGTTCGACAGCCGCGTGGCCGAGGCCGTCGCGGACGCCGTCCGGGCCGAAGGGCTCAAGGAGGTCCCGGTCGAGGAGCACCGCGCCGGCGACGCCGAGCACCTGGCCCAGCACCTGGGCCGCGCGCTGCACTCGGAGAGCGCGGCGGTGGCCCGATGAAGGCCTCCCTCGACCAGGCCTCGCTGGACGACGTCGAGCGCCGGCTCGCCGCGCACGACGTCCACCTCGAGCGGGCCTACCCGGGCGACGACGGGACGCGCCAGCCCGTGCACACCGTGTACGTGCCGGCGCACCGGTACGCGGCCGGGCTCGCGCGGGACTGGGGGGCCCAGGCCCTCGCGGTCGTCGAGGCGCAGGGCACGGACGCGCTGCTGGACGCCGTCGGCGTGCGGGACGACCTGCGCGAGGCGGTCGCGGCGCAGGTGGAGCGCAAGCTGGCCACCGAGCCGATCGAGGACCTGCGCATCGACCTCGAGGACGGGTACGGCACGCACCCGGACGCCGACGAGGACGAGGTCGCCGCCGCCGCGGCCGCCGCGCTGCGGACCGAGCTGGACGCCGGGGGAGCGACACCGTTCGTCGGCATCCGGTTCAAGTGCTTCGAGCGGCCCACGCGGGCCCGCGGCCTGCGCACGCTGGACGTGTTCGTCAGCACGCTCGCGGCGTCGGGGGGCCTGCCCGACGGGCTCGTGCTGACCCTGCCGAAGGTGACCGGCGTCGTGCAGGTCGAGGCGATGGTGGCGGTGTGCGAGCGGCTGGAGGAGGCGAACGGGCTGCCCGCCGGGCGCCTGCGCTTCGAGGTGCAGGTCGAGACGCCGCAGTCGATCCTCGACTCCGCGGGCACGGCGACCGTCGCGCGGATGATCCACGCGGGTGCGGGGCGCGTGAGCGGCCTGCACTACGGCACGTACGACTACTCGGCGTCGCTCGGGATCGCCGCGGCGTACCAGTCGATGGAGCACCCGGCGGCGGACCTCGCCAAGGAGGTCATGCAGCTCGCGGCGGCCGGCACCGGCGTGCGGCTGTCGGACGGCTCGACGAACGTGCTGCCGGTGGGCGACGACGCGCAGGTCCGCGCCGCCTGGGCGGGCCACGGACGCCTCGTGCGCCGCTCGCTGGAGCGTGGGTTCTACCAGGGCTGGGACCTGCACCCGGCGCAGCTGCCGAGCCGGTTCGCGGCGACGTACGCGTTCTACCGGGAGGGCTTCGAGCCCGCGGCAGAGCGGCTGTCGAACTACGTGAACGACGTGGCGGGGGCGGTGCTCGACGAGCCCGCCACCGCCAAGGCGCTCGCGTGGTACCTCAAGCGCGGCGTCGACTGCGGTGCCCTGGGCGCCGACGAGATCGTCGAGCGCACCGGACTGCAGCCGGCCGAGCTCACGGCGATCGTGACGCGCCCGCTCGGGGGCTGACGTCCGGCATCGGCACAGCGCACGGCCACGACGGCCCGGCAGGACGACGTCCTGCCGGGCCGTCGTCGTGTGCGCGGCATCACGACCGCACCGCGGGACCGCCCCGGGCAGGGGTTGACCGATGCGGCCGACCCGGCGTAGCGTTTTCACTACAAGGAACCAAACTTCCATCTGGCGAAAGCGAGTCAGCGATGACGGACCAGATCCCCTACACCGTGAACTGCTCGATCCTCCTCACGGACCTGCCGCTCCTGGAGCGTCCGGCGGCCGCGAAGGCGGCCGGCTTCGACGGCGTCGAGTTCTGGTGGCCCTTCGCCACCCCGACGCCCGCGGCCGACGAGATCGACGCGTTCGTCGGGGCCCTGGCCGACGCCGGCGTGCAGCTCACCGGGCTCAACTTCGACGCCGGCAACATGCCCGGCGGCGACCGCGGCCTCGTCTCCTGGCCCGAGCGTTCCGCCGACCTGCGCGCCAACCTCGACGTCGTCGCCCGCATCGGCGAGCGCACCGGCTGCCGCGCGTTCAACGCGCTGTACGGCAACCGCGTCGAGGGCGAGGACCCGGCGGCGCAGGACGCGCTCGGCGCCGAGAACCTCGCGCTGGCGGCGAAGGCGGTCGAGCGGATCGGCGGCACGGTGCTGCTGGAGCCGGTGTCCGGCGCCCCCGCCTACCCGCTGAAGACGTCGGCCGACGCGGTCGCCGTCCTCGACCGCGTGCGCGACGAGCACGGCGCGGCCAACCTCGGCCTGCTGTTCGACGTCTACCACCTGTCGGTCAACGGCTCCGACGTGGACCTCGACCTCAAGACCTACGGCGACCGCATCGCGCACGTGCAGATCGCCGACGCCCCCGGCCGCGGCGCCCCGGGCAGCGGGGACCTGGGGGGGGGGGGGTGGGTTGGGGGACTTTTGGGGGGACGGGAAGGGAAGAGTTCGTGGGTGGGTGCGGGGTGGGGTTTTTTCTCCGCGTCGGGGCGGGACGCCTCAGCTCGTGCCGATGCCCGCCCGGGCGAGGGAGAAGCCCTTGCCCGAGGGGTCGTGCGTGCACGACATGCCGGTGTCCTCGCTGCGGCACGTGAAGTCGCCCTCGGTGATCGAGTCGCCGTAGTCCAGGTCGTCGAGGTCGTCACCCGCCTTCTTCGGCTGCTGGTCCTGGGGGACGCACGGCTGGGCGACCGTGCCCTCGCCGTCGATGGTCACCACGTACCCCGTCGTGCCGTCGCAGCCCTCCGTCGGGGCGGGCTGCTGGTTGAGCTGGGCGATCCCGCAGGACACGCCGTCGGCGTAGATCGAGCACGTGATGTTCTTCGACGGTGCCGCGAACCGCGCCAGCACCTCGCCCTGCATCGGCGCCTCCTCGGACGCGGACGCCGACGGCTCCTGCGAGGCCGCGGGGGCGCCGCCCGCCTCCGGGACCGTGGGCGACGGCGCGCCGAACATCTGCACGGCGAGCACCACCATCGTCACGATGAGCACCACGTCGACCGCGATGAACGCGATCCACCCGGCCGAGAGCCGACGGCGCCGACGCGGCGGGGCGGGCGGGGGCGGCGGCGCGCCGACCGGCGCCGGCGCGGCGTACCCGGCCGGAGCCTGCGGCGCCGGCTGCGCGTAGACCGGCTGGTGCACCTGGGTCGCCGCAGCGGCCGGGGCCGGCGCGTACGCGGGCTGGGGCGCGTACGCGGGCTGGGGCTGGTACGCCGGCTGGGCCGCGTACGCGGGCGGGCAGGGCGCGGGCTGCTGCCCGGACGGCACGGCCGGCGGCAGCTGCTGGGTGTGCTGGGCGGCCGGCTGGTACGCGGGCTGCGGCGGCGACACCTGCGGCGCCGTGGCCCCGGCGTCCGGTGGCGGGGGCACGGGGGCGTGCACCGTCGCCGCCCCCGCGGGGGGCGTGACGGGCGCCGGCGCCGTGACCTGCTGCAGCGGCACCTCCGCCATCGGGTCGGCGGCGGGGCGCTGGTACGCGGACGCGACGCGGCGCACGCCGGCGGCCGGCGACGACGGCGACACGGTCGGCGGCACTCCCGGCGGCACGGTCGACGGCCTGCCGTCGGACCCCGGTGGGGGCGGCGGAACGGTGCCGGACATCTGGACTCCCTCCAGTCACTCCTCGGGCGTCGCGCGGCGGGTGACCGGCACCCGCACGGCGGCGACGCACCGGGCAGGATGTCACGATCGGGTCTCGACGGTCGAACCCGCCCCCGTGCGTCCCCAGCGGGAGGCCGGGAATCCCGTGCGTCACAGCAGGCCCGAGGTGGCATCATCGTGCGCGAGCCTGCGCGCCCATCACGCGCCGCACCATCTTGAGACGAGGGAGAACCCGTGCCCGGAGAGAACCTGACCCGCGCCGAGGCGATCGAGCGCGCCGACGTCGTCACCGACGTCGAGTCGTACGCCGTCGACCTCGACCTGACCACCGGACCGACGACGTTCGCGTCCACGACCGTCATCCGGTTCTCCGCCACCCCCGGCGCGAGCACGTTCGTCGACCTGGTCGCGCCGTCCGTGCGCGAGGTCGTGCTCAACGGCGTCGCCCTGGACCCGGCCGAGGTGTTCGCCGACTCGCGCATCGCGCTGACCGGCCTGGCCGCCACCAACGAGCTGCGCGTCGTCGCCGACTGCGCCTACATGAACACCGGCGAGGGCCTGCACCGCTTCGTCGACCCGGTCGACGGCGAGGTCTACCTCTACACGCAGTTCGAGGTGCCCGACGCGCGCCGCGTCTTCGCGACGTTCGAGCAGCCCGACCTCAAGGCCCCCTACCAGGTGACCGTGACCGCACCGGCCGCGTGGCAGGTCGTGTCGAACCAGCCCACACCGGAGCCGACCCCGGCCGCGCACGCGACGGACGCCGACGTCCCGACCGCGACGTGGGCGTTCGAGCCGACGCCGCGCATCTCGTCCTACCTCGTGGCCCTCGTCGCCGGCCCGTACGCCGTGCAGCGCGGCGAGCTCACGTCGTCCGACGGCCGCACCATCCCCCTCGGCGTCTTCTGCCGCTCCTCGCTCGCCGAGCACCTGGACGCGGACTACATCATGGAGACCACCCGCAAGGGCTTCGCGTTCTACGAGTCGACGTTCGGCGTGCCGTACCCGTTCGACAAGTACGACCAGCTGTTCGTGCCCGAGTACAACATGGGGGCGATGGAGAACCCGGGCTGCGTCACGTTCACCGAGTCGTACGTCTTCCGCTCCCAGGTGACCGACGCCGTCCGCGAGCGCCGCGTCGTGACGATCCTGCACGAGCTGGCCCACATGTGGTTCGGCGACCTCGTGACCATGAAGTGGTGGAACGACCTCTGGCTGAACGAGTCGTTCGCGGAGTACGCGTCCACGCTCGCCACCGCCGAGGCCACCGAGTGGGAGGCGGCCTGGACCACGTTCTCCGCGATGGAGAAGACGTGGGCGTACCGCCAGGACCAGCTGCCATCCACGCACCCGATCGTCGCCGAGATCCGCGACCTCGAGGACGTGCAGGTCAACTTCGACGGCATCACCTACGCCAAGGGCGCGTCCGTGCTCAAGCAGCTCGCGGCGTGGGTCGGCCGGGACGAGTTCCTCTCCGGCGTCTCCGCGTACTTCCGCAAGCACGCCTGGTCCAACACCGAGCTGCGCGACCTGCTCGTCGAGCTCGAGGCGACCAGCGGCCGCGACCTCACCGCGTGGTCGAAGGCGTGGCTGGAGACGGCGGGCGTGAACACGCTGCGCCCGGAGATCGCCGTCGACGCCGAGGGCCGCATCACCGGGTTCGCCGTGCTGCAGTCGGCCCCCGCCGACTACCCGACGATCCGCCCGCACCGCCTCGGCATCGGCTTCTACGACCTCGTCGACGGGGCGCTGACGCGCACGCACCAGGTCGTCATCGACGTCGACGGGGAGCGCACCGAGGTCGCGGACCTCGTGGGCCGCGAGCGCCCGGCGCTCGTGCTGCTCAACGACGAGGACCTGGCGTACGCGAAGATCCGCCTCGACGAGGAGTCGCTCGCCGCGGCCGTCGAGCACCTGTCGCGCATCGCCGACCCGCTGGCCCGCTCCCTCGTGTGGGGCTCCGTGTGGGACGCGGTGCGCGACGGCGAGACGCCGGCGTCGGCGTACGTGGACCTCGTGCTCGGCAACATCGCCGCCGAGACGGAGTCGACGACCGTGCGCACCACGCTGAACCAGCTCGGCCTGGCCGCCCGGTCGTACGTGGCGCCCGAGCGTCGCGCCGCCACCCTGGCGCGCATCGGCGACCGGCTGTGGGACCTCGCGCAGGAGGCGGACGCGGGCTCCGACCTGCAGCTGCAGCTCGTGAAGTTCGTCGCGCAGCTCGCGTCGACGCCCGACCACGTCGCCCCGCTGCGCGGCCTGCTCGACGGCTCGGTCGCGCTCGACGGCCTCACCGTGGACACCGACCTGCGGTGGGAGCTGCTGGAGAGCCTCGTGCTGCTCGGCGCGGCCGACGGCGCCGAGATCGACGCGGCGCTCGCGCAGGACGACACGGCCACCGGCCGGCAGGCGGCCGCCCGCGCCCGCGCGGCGACGCCGACCGTCGCGGGCAAGGAGGCCGCGTTCGCCTCCGTCGTCGACCGGACGGACGTCCCGAACGCGATCATCCGCTCCACCGCCGCCGGCTTCGTGCACGTGACCGACCCGGCCGTGCTGGAGCCGTTCGCCGCCCGCTACGTCGACGCGCTGCTGCCGATCTGGACCACGCGCAGCTACCACATCGCGGAGGAGCTCATCGAGGGGCTCTACCCGGCACCCCTCGCCTCGGCAGCGCTGCGCGACGCCGTCCGCGGCTGGCTGGACGCGCACGCGGACGCCCCCGCGGCCCTGCGCCGCATGGTCGTCGAGCAGCTCGCCGGCACCGAGCGCGCGCTCGCCGCGCAGGCCGTCGACGCCTGAGTCCCGGCACGGAACGCGGAACCCCGCCCGGTCACGTCGACCGGGCGGGGTTCCGTCGTCTTCGGGACGGCGGGTCAGCGCGCCGTGCGCACCGCCTGGACGAGGGAGCGCAGGCGCGCGTTGTCGAAGAGGTCGTCGACCAGGACGACGTTCCCCGACCCGTCGGCCAGCGGCACCTTCCAGTTCGGGTACTCCTGGTCCGTGCCGGGCTGGTTCTGCGTGCGCCGCTCGCCGACGGCGTCCGTGAGCTGCACGCCCACGAGGGCGGCCGGCGTCCTGCGCAGGTACCGGTGCAGCCCCTCGACGATCTCGCGCTCGGACGGGTGGTCGGAGACCAGCCCGCGCATGGCGAGGGCCAGCACCGTCTGGTCCCGCTCGGTGCGGGCGGCGGCGCGCAGCTCCTGCGCGTCGCCGGCGAGCAGCCCGAGGCGCTCGCGCAGGTCCACGTGCTCCCCGGCGAGGTAGCCGGCGGCCGGCGGCATGTCGTGGGTGCCGACGGTCGCGAGCGACGCCCGGCGGTACTTCTCCGGCTCCAGGGGGCGGCCGTCCTCCTTCTCGAACCAGAGCACGGAGGTGCCGAGCACGCCGCGGTCGGCGAGCTCGTCGCGCACCCACGGCTCGAAGACGCCGAGGTCCTCCCCCACGACGACGGCCCCCGCGCGGTGCGCCTCCAGGCACAGGATGCCGAGCAGCGCCTCGTGGTCGTACCGCACGTAGGCGCCGACGGCCGGCGAGGCCCCCTCGGGCACCCACCACTGGCGGAAGAGCCCGAGCACGTGGTCGACCCGCAGCGCGCCCGCGTGCCGCAGCGCGGTGCGCAGCATGTCGCGGTACGGCGCGTAGCCGGCACGCGCCAGCGCGCGCGGGTTCCACGGCGGCTGCGACCAGGCCTGGCCCTGCTGGTTGTACATGTCCGGCGGCGCCCCGACGGAGACGTCGCGGGCGAGGACGTCGCGGTGCGCCCAGGCGTCCGCGCCCTCGGGGTGCGCGCCGACCGCCAGGTCGTGCATGATGCCGATCCGCATCCCCGCCTCGCGCGCCACGCGCTGCGCGGTCTGCTTCTGCTCGTCGGCCACCCACTGCAGCCACACGTAGAACTCCACGCGCTCGGCGAGCTGCTCGCGCAGCGCGGCGACGGCGGGGGACGCCGGGTCACCGAGCTCGTCCGGCCGCGGGCGGGAGCCGAGGTGCTCGACGATCGCGCACCAGGTCGCGAAGTCGCGCAGCCCGACGCCCTCCTCGGCGACGAACTCCTGGTAGGCGGCCTCCCGCGCGGCGCGGCGGGGCGCGGTGAACACCACCTCGAGGGCCGCCTTCTTCGCCTCCCACACGGCGTCGCGGTCGAGCGCGCCGGGGTCGGCCACGAGGTCGCGCACCGGGTCGGCCGCCCACTCCACCAGGGAGCGGTCCGCCGCCGACAGGTACGCCGTCTCCGGGATGTCCTCCACCCGCACGTACAGCGGGCTGAGGAAGCGCCGGCTGGTCGGCAGGTACGGCGACGGGGTCAGCGGCGTGACGGGCTCCGTCGCGGACAGCGGGTTGACCCCGACGAAGTCCGCGCCGGCGCGGTGCGCCGTGAGCCAGGCCAGGTCGGCGAGGTCCGCCAGGTCTCCCACCCCCCACGACGTGCGCGAGCGCACCGAGTAGAGCTGGACGAGGAAGCCCCACCACTGGTCGTCCTCCAGGCCCGCGGGCAGCTTCAGCCGGCGGGGCGTGACGACGACCGTGGTGCGCGTCTCGTGCCCCTCGGTGAGCGCGTGCAGCGAGTGCCAGCCGAGCGGCAGGTCCTGCGGCAGGGCGAACGTCGCCCGCCCCACCCGACGTCCGTCCACCGCGCGCGGCTCGACCAGGACGTCGAGCTGGTCCAGGTCGCGACGACGGCGCACCGCGTGCTCGCGCGCCGCGGGCTCCGCGCCGTCCAGCTCCAGCCACACGTGCACCGCCGCGCCGTCCGTGACGTGCACCGGGACCTGCGTGCCGGCGCCCTCGCGCACCACGACCGTGGGCGGCAGGACGGCACGCCACTCGTCGTCGCGGGCGCGCTGCAGGCTGTGCGTCACCTGCTGCGGCGTCCCCGCCGGCACGCCCAGCGCGCCCAGCACCGCGACGAGGGTCGACGCCGGCGCGACCACCACCTCGCCGCCGAAGCCGTGGTGCTCGACGAGCACTCCGTACGCCTCGGCGAGCTCGCGCAGCTCCGCGCTCGGCTCGTCGGTGCTCGGCTCGTCGGTGTCGCCGCCCTCCAGGGCGGCTCCGTCGTCCGTCGTCGTCGCCGGAGCGTCAGCCACCGACCCGGGCTCGTCGGCACGCGCGTCGTCGACCGTGCCGCCCGTATCGTCCCGGGAGTCGTCCGGGATGTCGTCGCGGGCGTCGTCCGAGGTGGTCGGCTGGTCCTTGCTCACGGAGACGATCCTGCCATCCCCCGTCCCACCAGGCCGTCCGCCCACGCGGCACGACCTCACGCCCGCGGACGTTTCGTCGAGGCCCGCCCGCTCGCTACCGTGGGCGGGTGACCCCCGTGATCTCCACGCTCCGGACCGCTGCCCCGACGGCGGTGACGCCCACGCCTGCGCCCACGCCCAGCCCGAGCGCGACGAACACCGAGTCCGCCGTCGAGGACACCATCAAGGCCGCCGCGGACGCCGGCTCGTCGTTCTGGGAGTGGTTCACCGGCTGGCCCCTGCACATCCTCATCATCCTGGTGGTGGGGCTGCTCGTCCTCGCGCTGCTGCGCCGCGTGATCGGTCACGTCACGGAGCGCATCGCCACCGGATCGGGCACGACCACCACCGAGGGCGGCCCCGCCTGGCGCCGCTACCTGCAGCGCACACCGTTCGTCGAGGACGCGATCGCGATGGCGAACCCGCTGGCCAGCCAGCGGCGCGCGCAGCGGGCCCGCACGGTCGGGTCGGTGCTGCGCTCCACGGCCAACATCGTCGTCGGCACGATCATCGCGCTGATGATCCTGGCGGAGCTCCAGGTCAACGTGGGCCCGCTGGTCGCCTCCGCCGGCGTCGTCGGCATCGCGCTGGGCTTCGGTGCCCAGGCGCTCGTGAAGGACTTCATCTCCGGCATCTTCCTCCTGGTGGAGGACCAGTTCGGCGTCGGCGACGTCGTCGACCTCGGCTCCGGCGCGACGGGCACGGTCGAGGAGGTGCAGCTGCGCGTGACTCAGGTACGCGCCTTCGACGGCACGCTCTGGTACGTGCGCAACGGCGAGATCCTGCGCGCCGGCAACATGACGCAGCAGTGGTCGCGCGCCGTCGCGGAGGTGCGGGTGCCGCTGGAGGCCGACGTCGACACGGTGCGGGTCGCGCTCGGCCGCGCGGCCGACGACGTGCAGGCCGACCCCGAGCTGTCGCCGCTGCTCCTCGAGGCGCCCTCGGTGCGGGGCGTGGACGCCGTCAACGACATCACCATGTCGTTCACGCTGCACGCGCAGACCCGGCCGGGCGACCAGTGGGAGGTCTCGCGCGAGCTGCGCCGCCGCGCCCAGGAGGAGCTGCGCGCGGCGGGGGTGCTCGTGCCGTCCGCCGACGCCGAGCCGGCCGTCCTCGAGCAGGAGACCGAGGCCTGACCAGGCGCGGGCGGGCGGGACGGGACGGTCAGGAGACGAGCAGGGGGTCCATCTGAGCGGCCAGGTCGTCGGCCTCCGGGCCCACGATGACCTGCACCACGCGACCGGAGCGCACCACGCCGAACGCGCCCGACGCCTTGAGCCCCTGGTCGTCCACGAGGGCCGGGTCGCTCACCTCGACCCGCAGCCGCGTGATGCAGGGCTCGAGCTCGACGACGTTCCGGCTGCCGCCGAGCGCCGCGAGGATGTCGTCAGCCTTGTTCGGGGCGATGGTCATGGGGGCCTCCCGTGGAATGCGTCGTTGCAGGTCCGTGACCAGCCTAACGCTCCAGGGCGCCGAGCGGGAGGAGCAGCACCGCGGGTGTCTGGGAGGATGGCCCGGTGACGGACCAGACTTCACCCGCGTCGCCTCTCGAGCCATCGCCCGAGTCGTTCTACGACGCCGTCGGCGGGCACGCCACGTTCGAGCGACTCGTCGACGTGTTCTACGAGGGTGTCGCCGCGGACGAGGTGCTGCGCCCCATGTACCCGGAGGAGGACCTCGGGCCCGCGAAGGTGCGGCTCACGCTCTTCCTCGAGCAGTACTGGGGCGGCCCGACGACGTACAGCCAGCAGCGCGGCCACCCGCGCCTGCGGATGCGGCACGCGCCCTTCAAGGTCAACCCCGACGCCCGCGACCGCTGGCTGGCGCACATGCGCGTCGCCGTCGACGCGCTGGACCTGGCGCCGATCCACGAGTCCCAGCTGTGGGACTACCTGGAGCGCGCGGCGTACAGCATGATCAACACCTTCGACGAGTGACACCTCGACCCGTCCGGTGACCCACCCTGCGACTCGACCTGGAGTGCGTGTGAGCGAGACGTCCACCACCACGCCCGCCCCCGCGGGCATCCCCGACGCCCTGGACCGCCTGCTGTCGGCGCTCGACCTGCGCGAGGTCGACGGCTGGGGCCCCCGCGGCGAGGACGACCTGTGGCGCGGCGACAGCGTGCCCGGCCCCGGCCGCCGCGTGTACGGCGGCCAGGTGCTGGCCCAGGCCCTGCTCGCGTGCGGCCGCACGGTGGACGACGACCGCCTGCCCCACTCGCTGCACGCCTACTTCCTGCGCGAGGGCGCGCTGGACACCCCGATCGACTTCGCCGTGGAGCGGTTGCGCGACGGGCGGTCGTTCAGCGCCCGGCGCACGCACGCCATCCAGCACGGCAAGCCGATCCTGTCGCTGACCGTGTCGTTCCAGACCGACCAGCCCGGGTACGAGGCCGCGGAGCCCGCGCCGGCCGGCGTCCCGGCACCGGAGGACGTCCCGTCGGCGATCGAGGTGCTCCACGGCATCGACCACCCGGCCGCGAAGTTCTGGTCGCACGAGTCGGCGTTCGACCTGCGGCACGTGGGCGGCTCGTTGTACCTGGGCCCCGACCCGGAGCCGAAGCCCACCCAGCAGGTGTGGGTGCGGGCCCGGCACGCGATCGCGTCGGACGACCCGCTGCTGCACCGCGCGCTGCTCGCCTTCGCGTGCGACCAGGTGATGCTCGAGCCGGTGCTGCGCCAGGCGGGGCGCTCGTGGATCGACGTCGGCGGCGCCGTGCCGATGGCGAGCCTCGACCACGCCATGTGGTTCCACCGCGACGCGCGCGCCGACGACTGGCTGCTGTACGTCCAGGAGTCGCCCGGCGCCCAGGGCGGGCGCGGCCTCGGCCTGGCCCGCGTGTACGACCGCGAGGGCCGGCTGGTGGCGAGCATCGCGCAGGAGGGCATGATCCGGCTCCCCGGCTGACGTCCGCGCGCCTCCCCGCGGCGCTGCGGGGAGCGCGCCGTCGCCGCACACTGTGCGCGTGCGACTGCGCCGCGTCTCCGCCTCCTCCCCCGGCTACTCGCGCCGCGCGAAGGGCGACGGCTGGGCGTTCCTCGACGTCGACGGGGCCCTGCTCCACGACGAGGCGGAGGTGGCGCGGTGCACCCGGCTGGCGGTCCCGCCGGCCTGGACCGACGTGTGGATCTGCCGGCACCCCGACGGTCACCTCCAGGCCTTCGGCCGCGACGACGCCGGGCGCGGCCAGTACCTGTACCACGAGCAGTGGCAGGCGAGGCGTTCGCGCCGCAAGCATGACCACGTGCTCGACGTCGGCCGGCGGTTGCCCGCCGCCCGCGCCGGGGTGACGCGCGACCTGGGCCGCGACGGCGTCGGGCGCCGTCGGGTGCTGGCCCTCGCGTTCCGGCTGCTTGACGACGCGTACTTCCGCGCCGGCGGGGAGGTCTATGCGGCGAAGCACCGCAGCTACGGCCTCGCGACGATCCGCAAGGAGCACGCCACCGTGCGGCGCGACGGGAGCGTGCACTTCCGGTACCCCGCCAAGTCCGGGCAGCTGCGCGACGTCCTCGTCGAGGACCCGCTGGTGGCTTCGCTCGTCACGACCCTCAAGCGTCGGCGCGGCGGCGTCGACCTGCTCGCGTGGCGGGACGACGACGGGGCGGGCTGGCACGACGTCACCAGCGCGGACGTGCAGGCCGCCGTCAAGGAGCGCCTCGGCGAGGACGCGACGCCGAAGGACTTCCGCACCTGGCACGCCACCGTGCTCGCGGCGCGCGCCTTGGCCGACGCCGGCGCGCCGCCGCGCTCGCAGCGGGCGCGACGGCGGGTGGTCGCCCAGGTCGTCCGTGACGTGGCCGACGAGCTCGGCAACACGCCGGCCGTCGCCCGCGCGTCGTACGTCGACCCGCGGCTGGTCGACCTGTGGGAGCACGGCGAGACGATCGGCCCCACCCGGACGCGCTCCGCCGCCGAGCGCGCGGTGCTGGACCTGCTGGGCTGACCGAGGTGGTGCCCCTCGGGCCGAGGGGTACCACCTCGGTCAGGTCAGCTGCAGGCCAGCGGCCCGTCGGCCGGCGAGGCGCCGTTGGCGACGAAGCCCACCGTGGCCTGCGCCCCGGCGGCGAGGTCGGCGTTCCACGCCGCCCCCGTGATCGTCCCGCCGGACAGCACGCCGCCCCACAGGTTCGTGGTGGACAGCCCCGCCGGAGCGGTCACCGCCCACCCCGGCGCGCCGTCGTCACCCGCGGTGACCACGATCTGGCCCTGGTACCCGCCCGACCACGAGTTCGTCGTCGAGTACACCGCCGTGCACGCCCCGTCCGTCGGGTCCGGGCCGCCGTCGTCCGGACCCGTCGTCACGCTCACCGGCGCCGACGCCGCCGACACGTTCCCCGCCGCGTCCCGCGCCGTCACCGTGATCTCGTACGACGTCTCCGGCTCCAGGCCGGTGAGCGTGGCCGACGTCGACGTGGAGGTCGTCGCGGCCTCGCCGTCGACCAGCACGCCGTAGCTCGTGACCCGCGTGTCGTCCGTCGACGCCGACCAGGTCACCTGCACGCTCGTGCCGTCCGCGGTGGCGGTCACGCCCTGCGGCACGCTCGGCGCGGTGGTGTCGTCCGTCGGGACGTCCTCGCCGAACAACCGGTCGTAGTCCGCGAGCGCGGTCGCGACCGCCGTCTGCGCCCAGAACCGGTGGTAGGTGAACTCGGGCGCGGGCCCGCCGTCGAGGTGGTCCTGCACCTTCTGCCACTGCGGGTCGTCGGTGTAGAACGACCGCAGGTCGAGGAACGAGGCGCCCGCCCCGATCTCGTCGCCGTTCGGCATGGTGCCGGTCCAGCCCTCCGGCACGTACACGCCGTCGCCGTCCGCGGAGGTGAGCACGTCGTCGAACCGGGAGTAGTCGGCGCGCGTCTCCGTCGTGGCGACGCCGAGCGGGTCGCTGTTCTGGGTCCAGATCGCGTCCAGCAGGTCGTGCGCGACCTGCTGGGCCTGCGCGTGCTGCTCCCCCTCGCCACCGGCCGCGTAGTACATGAGCGACCGGGCGAGCGCGCCGGCGACGCCGACGTCCTGCCCGTAGCCGGTGACCTCGACGGAGAGGCCGGCGTTGTCGCCGGGGTCCGCGGCGTCCCAGTCGTCGGGCTGGCCCGACCAGGCGAGGTTCGACGGGATCTGCCACGAGTCGTCGGTGACGGTGATGTGGTCGATCACCCACGGCACCCACTTGTCGAGCACGGCCCCGGCGCGCGCGTCGCCCGTCTCCTCGTACAGCTGCGCGATGCGCTCCACGCCCCAGCCCTGCATGCCCATCCACTGGTTGGAGGGCGGGTCGTGGTAGACCGGCGCCTCCTGGTACGCCATGCCGTAGAAGGTCGCGACGTCGTCGGGACGGTCGGCGTAGTGCCCCTCCCAGCTGTTGGTCGCGCCGCCGGCGATGCCGCCCTCGGGCGCCTGGAGCCACTGGAACAGCTCGAGCTGGCGGTCGAGGCTGGTGGCCCAGTCGTCGGACGCCGTCGGCGACGCGGGCTCGAGGTCCGGGTCGTTCGACAGCGCCCACGCCGCCATGGGGTTCTGGTACCCGAAGTGCGCGTGGCTGGAGCCGATGCGCCACGCCCACGGCGAGGCCGTGTCGAGCGCGCCGCCCCAGGCGTAGTACCAGGACAGCAGGTAGTGCGCGCTGTCGCGGCCGGTGCCCGCGGGGCACGACGTGGACTCGCAGCCCGGCGTCTTGAAGTACTTGTCGAACAGGGCGTAGCGCAGGTAGTCGCCCATCTTGGACGCCTTGCCCACCGTGTCGGCCACGGCCTCGGGCTGCCCCTGCTCGGCGGCGAACTTGTTGGCCCAGTAGGCGGCCTCGACGGCGCGGGCGTCGGCGTCGGGCGCGTTGGTGTACTTCCACTGCTCCGCATACGACGCGTCGCCCGTGAACAGGTCGAGGTAGCCGTTCTCGCCGCCGTAGGAGAAGTCGTCGATCGACGGCTGCGGCACCGTCTCCCACACCGACTCCTGCGGCCCGCGCTGGAAGGTGTTGATGTACGACGTGCCCTCGTGGTCCGGCCCCAGCAGCTCGGACGAGCCGGGCGCCGCACCGAAGCCGTACACGTTGTCGACGTCGGCGAGCCAGTGCATCCCGTACACCTCGGGGGTGCCGTAGGTGGACTCGAGCTCCGCGCCGATCGGGTCGCGCCCGACCGACACGCCCGTGTCGAGCGGGGAGGGGTACCGGCTCGGGTGGTCGAACTCCGGGGCGTAGGTCGCGGGCTTGGCCGGGTCGTACGCCGCGTTGGTCGGCTGGTTCTCCGTGGTCGGGATCATGTACTGCTCGAGCGTGTCCCAGGCGTGGTTGAACGGTTCCCAGTCGCCGGTCACCTGCCCGTAGGACGTCTCCAGCCACAACCAGAACGAGTACGCCTCGCTCGTGGTCTCGTGCCCGTAGTCGGGGGCCTCGACCATGAGCGTCTCGACCGCGTGGTACGGGATGCCCTGCGGCGAGAAGTAGCCGTTGGCCGGGTCGTGGATCTTGTCGTAGAGCTCCAGGAACCGCTGCGTGTACTCGCCGTCGACGAGCAGGGTGCGCTCGGCCGGGGCAGCCGCCGCGGCGGCCGGCCCGGAGGCACCG
>NZ_JBHVSQ010000033.1:0-14165 GCF_042885055.1 Isoptericola sp. NPDC058082
GGGGACGAGGTCCTTCGCCAGGTCGTAGACGTCCCGAAGTGGAGGGCCCCCTGGGGCCCGTGAACGCGACCTGGCGAAGGACCTCGTCCCCACCCGCGGCCGCTACCAAAAGGCAGCGACCGCAACAACAGCTCAGCCGGCGAGCTCGACGATCAGTTCGACCTCGACCGGGGAGTCGAGCGGCAGCACCGCCACCCCGACCGCGGAGCGCGCGTGCACGCCCGCGTCGCCGAAGATCTCGCCGAGCACGTTCGACGCGCCGTTGATGACGCCCGGCTGGCCGGTGAAGGACGGGTCGGAGGCGACGAAGCCCGTCACCTTGACGATCCGCGCGCCGTCGAGCGTGCCCACGAGGGAGCGGACGGCGGCGAGCCCGTTGAGGGCGCAGGTGCGCGCCAGGTCGGCGGCCTCCTCCGGGGAGACCCCCGCGCCGACCTTGCCCGTCAGCGGCAGGGCGCCGTCGACGAACGGCAGCTGGCCGGCCGTGTAGACGTAGCTGCCGGAGCGGACGGCGGGGACGTACGCCGCGACGGGCGCGGCGACGTCGGGCAGGGTGATGCCGAGCTCGGCGAGGCGGGCCTCGGGCGAGGCGCTCATCACTGCCCGCCGGAGGGGCGCTTGAGGTAGGCGACCAGGTTGGTGCTGTCGGGGCCGGGGACGACCTGGACGAGCTCCCACCCGTCGGCCCCCCATTGGTCGAGGATCGCCTTGGTGTTGTGGATCAGCAGGGGGATGGTCGCGTACTCCCACGTGGTAGCCATGCCGCGATCGTAACCAGCGACCGCTCCGACCGCTGTCGTCCCGCCGCTCCCACGACCGGTCCACACGATCTGCACAGCGGCACCGGCGTCGCGGCCGTGCTGCCTCGGGCACAGCCCGTACCCTGGTGGGCATGGCCAAATCCGACCCTCGCCGCATCACGCGCACGATGCCGGCGACCCAGCTCGTCGCCCTGCTGCTCGCGTTCGTCCTCGCGGCCGGGGTGGGCGGCGTCCTCGCCGCCGGGCTGGTCATCCCGATGGTGGCGGGCGCCAACGCCGCGGCCGACAGCACGGTCGCGATCTACGACGAGGTGCCGGCGGAGCTGGAGCCGCGGCCGATGTCGCAGCAGTCGCGCATCTACGCCGCGGACGGCAAGCTGCTCGCCACGTTCTACGCGCAGAACCGCATCGTGGTGCCGCTGGACGAGATCTCCGAGCCGATGCAGCACGCGGTGATCGCCATCGAGGACGAGCGCTTCTACGAGCACGGCGGCATCGACGTGCAGGGCATGACGCGCGCGCTGGCCAACAACGTGGCCGGCCACGCCACGCAGGGCGCGTCCACGCTGACGCAGCAGTACGTGAAGAACATGCTCATCGACCAGGCGCTGCAGGACGGCGACCAGTTCGGCGTCATCAAGGCGAGCGAGGACTCGATCTCGCGCAAGCTCACCGAGGCGAAGATGGCCATCTCCCTCGAGAAGACGATGTCGAAGGACGAGGTGCTGCAGGGCTACCTCAACGCCGCGCAGTTCGGTTCGCGCAGCATCTACGGCGTGGAGGCCGCGGCCCGCTACTACTTCGACAAGCACGCCTCCAAGCTGAGCGTCGTCGAGGCCGCGACCATCGCCGGCATCACGAAGTCGCCGAGCCGCTTCGACCCCACGGTGAACCCGAAGGAGGCGAAGGAGCGTCGCGACCTGGTGCTGCAGAACATGTGGAAGCTGGGCTACATCTCCACCGAGGAGCGCGACGAGGCGAAGGCGGCGTCGATCAAGAAGACGCTCGACGTCAACCCCACGGAGATCGGCTGCGCCGCCGCCGGTGACTCCGCGTTCTTCTGCGACTACGTCACCAAGGAGATCGTCACCAACCCGGTGTTCGGCGAGACGAAGTCCGAGCGTCAGCAGCTGCTGTACCGCGGCGGTCTCGAGATCCACACCACGCTGGACCCGAAGAAGCAGAAGGCGGCAGCGAAGGCGGTCAAGAACGCCGTCCCCGCCGGCGACTCGAGCGGTCTGCAGTCGGCGATCGCGTCCGTCGAGCCGGGCACGGGCAAGGTCCTCGCGATGGCCCAGAACATCCCCTACACGCCGTCAGAGGGCGGCAAGGGGACCACGCGCGTGAACTACGCGGCCGACCCGACGCACGGCGCCTCCGGTGGCTTCCAGGTGGGCTCGAACTTCAAGCCGTTCGTCCTCGCCGAGTGGCTCAAGGAGGGGCACACCCTGAGCGAGCGCGTGAACGCGACGAAGCAGGCGCGCTGGCCGCAGAACTTCCAGACGCCGTGCGTGGGCAACCTGGCCGCCGCCGAACCGTGGGCGCCGGCGAACTCCGAGGGCGTCGAGGTCGGGTACATCTCCGCGCTCGAGGCGACGTACGAGTCGGTCAACACCGCCTACGCGGCCATGGGGTACCAGCTCAACCTCTGCGACCTGCGCAGCACCGCCTGGGACATCGGCTTCCGCCCCACGCGCTCCGTCCAGGACGGCGGGCGGGTCGTGACCGACCCGAAGGAGTCGGACATCGACATCCAGGCGCCGATGATCATCGGTACCCAGGAGTCGACGCCGCTGTACCAGGCGGCCGCCTACGCGACGCTGGCCAGCGGCGGCACCTACTGCTCCCCGATCGCCATCACGAGCATCACCGGCCCGGGCGGCAAGGACTACGACGTCCCGGACGCGAAGTGCAAGAAGGACGCGCTCCCGGAGAACGTGGCCAACACCGTGGTGTTCGCGATGGAGAAGGTCTTCTCCGGCACGGGTACGGCCCGTCAGCTCGGCGGCCTCGCGGACGGCCGCCCGGTGGCCGGCAAGACCGGTACGTCGCAGCTGTCGGCGCAGACGTGGTTCACGGGCTTCACGCCCAACCTGTCCACGTCCGTGTGGGTCGGCAACGCCGACCGCCCCAACGAGGACCACACCAACGGCATGTGGGTGAACGGCAAGTGGGTCCGTGTCCTCTACGGCTCGACCGTGGCTGCTCCGGCGTGGAAGGAGTACATGGACCAGGCCGTCTCCGACCTGCCCGTCAAGGACTTCGGCGCCCCGGACCCGAAGATGGTGGGCGTCACGGCACCGCCCCCGTCGACGAACGACGACGGCGGCGGCTCGAACGACGACGGCGGCGACAAGGGCAAGGAGCCCAAGGGCGACGAGGGCAACGACCGCGGCGGCAACGGGAACGGCAACGGGAACGGCAACGGCAACGGCCGCGCCAACGCGGAGGCCGCCTGGGACGCCGTCCAGAACGGTGACTGGGAGTCGCTCGGCGACGCGTGGGGCGACAACTGACCCCCGGCTGGCAGGTCGCGGGCGGGCTCGTCGCCGCCGGCGTCGCGGGCCTCGGCTACGCCCACCTGGAGACCAAGCTCTTCACGGTGCGTCGGGCCACGGTGCCGGTGCTGCCGCCGGGCGAGCCCGACCTGCGCGTGCTGCACGTGTCCGACCTGCACCTCACGCCGTCGCAGAGCCGCAAGATCGCCTGGGTGCAGTCGCTGGCGGAGTACGAGCCGCACCTGGTGGTGAACACGGGCGACAACCTGGCCCACCGCGACGCGCTCGGGCCGCTGCTGGAGGCGCTCACGCCGCTGCTCACGACCGCGCCCGGTGCCTTCGTCATGGGGTCGAACGACTACTACGCGCCGGTGCCGAAGAACCCGGCGCGGTACCTGCGGCGCGACACCCGCATCGTGCACACCCGCCCGGCCGAGCTGCCGTCCGACGAGCTGGCCGGCGCGATGGTCGCCGCCGGCTGGCGGGACCTCACCAACCGGCGCGACACGGTCGAGGCCGACGGCCGCCTCCTGTCCCTGGTGGGCGTGGACGACCCGCACCTGGACCGCGACGACTTCCCCCCGTCGTCGGCTCCGTCCGACGCGGGGCCCGACGACGCGGTGCTGCACCTCGGCGTCACGCACGCCCCGTACCGGCGGGTGCTGGACCGGATGCACGCCGACGGTACGGACGTCGTCCTCGCCGGCCACACGCACGGCGGGCAGCTGCGTCTGCCGGGCGTCGGCGCGCTCGTCACCAACTGCGACATCGACCGGCGGCGGGCCAGCGGGCTGCACGGCTGGCCGGGTCCGCGGCCCGACGAGACCGGTGGCGCAGGCTCCGCGTGGCTGCACGTGTCGGCCGGCGCGGGCACCTCGCCGTACGCCCCGGTGCGCTTCGCGTGCCGCCCGGAGGCGACGTTGCTCACGTTCACCGCCCGGTAGCCGGATCTCGTTTTCGTCCAGGCCGGATCGTCGGCTATTCTGAGCAGGCTTCCGCACGAGGACGTAGGTCCTGGGGCGCGGGAGCAAGTCCTTCGGGGTGTGGCGCAGCTTGGTAGCGCGCTTCGTTCGGGACGAAGAGGTCGCAGGTTCAAATCCTGTCACCCCGACCAGCCGAGAGGCCCCCTGAACAGCGGAAACGCTGATCAGGGGGCCTCTTGCTCTACCTGGGGGCCTGTGCCCGGTCGTGGGCGGCGAAGGACCGCGCCGACCACCGCGCACAGCACGCCGGGGACGAAGAACAGGCCGACGGAGAACCCGCCGAGCAGGACATAGACCACGAGGCAGACCGCCGACACGATCGACAGCACGGTCCACGCCCGGCCGCGGGCCGCCAGCGGCAGCGCGGCGAGCAGGACCGGGGCGACCACCCCCGTGACGTACGACCACGCCCCGGCGGCAAGCATCGACGTCGCCGGCTCGCAGGTCTCCCACTCCGAGACGAGCTCGCCCGTCGACGAGTACGTCGCTCCCCCGGAACACACGGACTCGGACTGGTAGATCGGCGCAGTGAGCAGGAAGACGGCGGCCGCCACGACCAGCCCGAGCGCGACGACCTGCCACACCCGCTTCGTGCTCCACCACCTGGTCCGGCTCATGGTCCCCTCGCGGCTCCGTCGACGAACCGCCAATGAACCATACACACGTATGACTGGCAACTGGTCTACCCTGACGGGCGTGACCCAGGACCGCGCCGAGGCCACCCGCAGGCGCCTGCTCGACGCCACCGTCGCCGCGCTGCGCGTCCACGGGACCGCCGGGCTGACCTCGCGGGAGATCACCCGCGCCGCCGGGGTGAACCTGCAGGCCATCACCTACCACTTCGGGTCCAAGGACGAGCTGGTCGCGCAGGCCCTGACCGGGCTCGTGACCGAGCGGATCGCGCCCGTGCGCGCGGCCCTCGACACCGACGGCGACCCGGCGGAGCGGCTGTTCGCCGCGCTCCGCACCATCGGCGGCACGTTCGCCGTCGCCCGCGACGACCTGGCCGCCTACGCGAGCGCGGTCGCGGCGTCGTCGTCCCACCCGGCCCTGGCCGCCGCCCTGCGCGACCTGCACGCCGAGCTCGTGGACTATCTCGCGACGCTCATGGCCCAGATGCAGGACGACGGCTACATCCAGTCCTGGGTCCGGCCGCGCGCGATGGCCGAGGTGCTGATCTCCATCGGCGACGGCGTCGCCATGCAGGCCCACTACGGCGAGCCCGACGTCGACGGCGTGCTCGACCAGGTCGCGCTGCTCCTCCTGGCCGCCCGCGACCAGAGGTCGCGGGTCTGGCCGGCGGCCGCCAGGGCTCTCCTCAGGCAGGCACGGAAGGGATGACGATGCGTCGACGCGCTGTGGTCGCGGGCTGGAACGGGTTCATCGGGCACCGGCTGGTGGCCGACCTGTCGGAGCGCGGGTACGACGTCGTGCGCGTCGGTCGCACGGGCCCCGACGCGCGCTGGGACGACCCCGCCGCGCTGGCCCGCGCCGTCGACGGCGCCGACCTGGTGGTGAACCTGGCGGGCAAGAGCGTCGGCTGCCGGTACACCGAGGCGAACCGTGACGAGATCCTGCGCTCGCGCGTCGCCACCACGCGCGCGCTGCGCGCGTCGATCGAGGCGGCAGCGGCACCGCCACGGCTGTGGCTCAACGCCAGCACCGCCACCATCTACCGGTACGCGACGGACCGCCCGCAGACCGAGTCCGACGGCGAGCTGGGCACGGGCTTCTCGGTGGACGTCGCCCGCAGCTGGGAGCGCGAGCTGTTCGCCGGCGACCTGCCCGGCACCCGGCGGGTCGCGCTGCGCATGGCGATCGTGCTCGGCGGGCCGGCGTCCGGCCTGCTGGCCCGGATCGCCCGGCTCGGCGTGGGCGGTCCGCAGCACGACGGCTGGTGGTTCCAGCACCGCCGCTACCGCGGCATCGGCGACGAGCCGACGGGCGGCCCGGTGCCGATCCACCGTTCGGGCGGCCGGCAGCGGTTCTCCTGGATCCACGTCGACGACGTGCTCGCCGCGATCCGGTTCCTCGACGCCCACGACGAGCTCACCGGGCCGGTCAACCTGTCCGCGCCGCACCCGAGCGACAACCGCACCCTCATGGCCGAGCTGCGCCGCGCCGTCGGCATGCCGGTGGGGATCCCCACGCCGCGCTGGCTGCTCGAGCCCGCGCTGTGGGCGCTGCGCAACGAGTCCGAGCTGGTGCTCAAGAGCCGCTGGGTGCTGCCGGAGACGCTGAGCGCCGCCGGCTTCGACTTCCTCTGGCCCGACTTGGGGCCCGCGATCGACGACGCCGTCGGGCGCCGCTGACGGAGCGGGCGGAGGGTCGCCAGCATCGCGGAACTGTGGCACCGTCGGCCTCGGCAGCCCTCTTCCCCGCTGGTCAGGAGTCCACCATGCCCGCGCCGTCCACCGCACCCGTCGTCGTCGTCGGAGGTGGCCTCGCCGCCGCCCGGGCCGTGGAGGCCGTCCGTGAGCAGGACCCCGACGTCCACCTCGTCGTCGTCACCTCCGAGGGGCACCGCCCCTACGAGCGCCCGCCGCTGTCGAAGGACTACCTGCGGGGGCAGGCGGAGCCCGACGTCATCTACCCGCTCAAGGCGGGCTGGTGGGACGACCACGCCATCGACCTGCGCACGCTCACGACCGTCGTCGACCTCGCCCCGGCCGACCACGAGGTGACGTTCGCCGACGGCTCCACGCTCGGCTACTCGAAGCTGCTGCTCGCGACCGGCTCGACGCCGCGCGCGCTCCAGGTGCCGGGCCGGAGCTTCATCGGCGTGCACACGCTCCGCACGGTCGACGACGCCGACCTGCTCGCCGGGCTCCTGCTGCCCGCGTCGCTCGAGGGCGAGGGCAAGGTCGTCGTCGTCGGGGACGGCTGGATCGGCACCGAGGTCGCCGCGTCCGCGCGGATGCTCGGCCTGGACGTGTGCCTCGTCGGGCAGCTGGAGCACCCGCTGGAGGCGCCGCTCGGCCCCGAGCTCGGCGCCCTGTACGGGAAGCTGCACGACGAGCGCGGCGTGCAGCGGCACCGCGGCGACGTGGTCGCGTTCACCGGGGAGTCCGGCCGGGTGAAGGGCGTCGAGCTCGCCGACGGCACCCACCTGGAGGCCGACCTCGTGGTGATGGGCGTGGGCGTGACCCCCAACGTGGGCATCGCGTCGGCCGCAGGGATCGAGCTGCGCTCGCGCGACCTCGGCGGCGGGATCGTCGTGGACGGCACCCTGCGCACCTCCGCCCCCGACGTCTACGCCGCGGGTGACATCGCCTCCGTCCCGTCGCCGCACTACGGCCGCCCGCTGCGCGTGGAGCACTGGGCCGTGGCGCAGGACACCGGCGCGCACGCCGGCCGCGCGATGCTCGGCGACGACGCCGTCTACGACGTCCTCCCCTACTTCTTCAGCGACCAGTACGACGTCGGGATGGAGTACAAGGGGTTCGTCGACCCGCGCGCCGGCGACACCGAGGTGGTGATCAGCGGCTCCACCGACGACCGCGAGCTCGTCGCGTTCTGGCTGCGCGACGGCGAGGTGCAGGCGGGCATGGCCGTCAACGTGTGGGACCGCATGGACGACGTCGAGGAGCTGATCCGCTCCCGCCGACAGGTCCCCCGCGCCGAGCTGGAGGCGTTCACGGGCTGACCGGCGCCGGGCCGACGGCGGGGCGGCCGAGGGCGCGCACCCGCCACCCGGCGGCGGCCCAGCGGTCGGCGTCGAGCGCGTTGCGACCGTCCACGACGACCCGGCGGGCGGGCTCGAGGGAGGCCGGGTCGAGGTCCCGGAACTCCTGCCACTCGGTGAGGTGCAGCACGAGGTCGGCGCCGGTGACGGCGTCCTCGACGGTGTCCGCGTAGCCGAGGGTGGGGAACGTGCGGGCCGCGGTGGCGTTGGCGCGCGGGTCGTGCACGCGCACGTGCGCGCCCTGCAGCTGCAGCTGGGCGGCGACGTTGAGCGCGGGCGAGTCGCGCACGTCGTCGGTGCCGGGCTTGAACGCCGCCCCCAGGACGGCGACGCGCCGCCCGAGCACGCTGCCGCCGCACTCCGCGACCGCCAGCGCGACCGTGCGCGACCGGCGGCGCATGTTGATGGCGTCGACCTCGCGCAGGAACGTCAGCGCCTGGTCGACGCCGAGCTCGCCGGCCCGCGCCATGAGCGCACGGATGTCCTTGGGCAGGCAGCCGCCGCCGAACCCGAGCCCCGCCGACAGGAACTGGTGCCCGATCCGGGCGTCGTGCCCGATCGCGTCGGTGAGCGCGACGACGTCGCCCCCGGCCGCGTCGCACAGCTCGGCGATCGCGTTGGCGAACGAGATCTTCGTGGCGAGGAACGCGTTCGCGGCCACCTTGACCAGCTCGGACGTGGCGAGGTCGGTGACGAGGAACGGCACACCCGTGTCGACCACCGGCGCGTACAGCTCGCGCAGGGCCTTCTCGTGCCGCGGGTCGGTGACGCCGACGACGATCCGGTCGGGGCGCAGCGTGTCCTCGACGGCGCGGCCCTCGCGCAGGAACTCCGGGTTCCACGCCACGCCCACCTCGACGCCCGCGGGCGCGAGACCGTCGGTGAGAGCCTGCAGCCCGGCGGCCGTGCCCACGGGGACGGTGGACTTGCCGACGAGCAGCGCGTCGCCGCGCAGGTGCGGCACCAGCGCGGACACGGCGGCCTCGACGTGGCTCGTGTCGGCGGCCATCGAGTCCCGGCGCTGCGGCGTCCCGACGCACACGAAGTGCAGGTCGGCGAACGCGGCCGCCTCCGCCGGGTCGGTCGTGAACCGCAGCCGCCCGGTGGCGGTGTGCCGCTCGACGAGCTCCGCCAGCCCCGGCTCGTAGAGCGGCAGCCGGCCGGCGGCCAGGTCGGCGACCTTCGCCGGGTCGGCGTCCAGGCCGAGCACGTCGTAGCCCAGCTCGGCCAGGCACGCGGCGTGCGTGGCACCCAGGTAGCCCGTGCCGATCACGGTGACACGGGTGGGCTCGGGCGCGTCGTGCCCGGTGGTCGTGGTGGCGTGCGTCATCGGTCCTCCAGGGTGAGCAGGGCGGGCTCGGACGGCAGGGGCCGCTCGAGGTCGGTCAGGAGCGCGCCGGGCACGTCTCCGGGCGCCGGGCGGAACGCGTAGACCGCGGCGAGGCGCGCGCGGGCGGAGACGGCCCACGCGCGCAGCGCACCCGGGTCGGGGGTGGCGCCGTAGCCTTCCAGGACGGCGCGGGCGGTGCGGGCGGCGCGCGCGGGCGAGCACGCGCCCTGGTGGGCCCGCAGCTCGAGGTGCACGAGCAGGTTGGCCAGGTCGAGCATCGGGTGCGCGACGACGGCGAGGTCCAGGTCGAGCAGGCCCACACGCACGCCCTTGCCGGGCCCGGCGTCGTCGTCGACGTGCACGAGCAGCTGCTTGTCGTGCAGGTCGCGGTGCGTGAGCACGGGCCGTGCCGCGGGGGCGGCGGCGAGCACCGCCCGCACCCGTCGGACGACGGCGTCCGCGTCCGCCGGCGTCGTCGCGCCGTGGGCGGCGGCCAGCCCCCACCAGCGGGCGACGACCGCGAGCTCGGCGTCGACGTCGTGCCCCGCGAGGCCGTGCGGCGGCGCGTCCTGGAACCGTCGCAGCCCGCACCCGACGGCGCGCCCCGCCCCGTCGAGCACGCCGCCCGGCGTGCCCGGGTCGCGCAGCAGCTCGTGGAGCGTACGCCCGGGCAGCGCGGCGGCGGTGACGAACCCGTCGCCGCGGTCCAGGACCTCCGGGGTGGCGAACGCCGCCGGGGGCACGGCGACGTCGGCGGGCTCGCGGCCGGGGCGCGTGACCTTCGTGTACGTGCCGGACGGGTCGCGGACCACGCCGCGTCGGCCGGAGCGGTGCGCGACGAGCGTCGCCCCGCCGCGGACGCGGGCGGCCAGGCCGGGCAGGCGCGGGTCCGCGCCGTCGGGCTGGAGCGCGAGGGCACCGCCCGCGACCGGCACGGGTCCGCGCGCTGCCGCGGGGTCCCCGTCGGTGCGTGCCCCCGCCCCGCGGCCGGGCGCGGTGGCCGGCCCGGCATCCCAGCGCCCGGCCAGGACGGCGCCGTCACGGTCGGTGCCGACGACGAGCAGCCGCTCCGCCGAGCGCGGGAGCACCGCCCGCAGGGCGTGCCCCTGCGCCGCGAGCGCGCCGGCCAGCGCCGCGGCGACGGGCGCCGTGCGGACCCGCACGGCGTCGGCGCGCGGGGTGTCCGGCCGGGCGGACGATCCCCGCGACCACCCGGTCGTGATCGCGGCGCCCAGCGCGCCGCCGCGGCCGTCCTCGAGGTCGTCCGCGAGCGCCCGCAGCGCGGCGGACGTCGCCGCCCAGCGGTCCTCCAACCGCCGGAACGGCTCGGTGGCGCGACGTCGCAGGTGCTCGGCGACGGCGGCGCGCAGCTCCGGCTCCCGGACCGGACCCGCGCCCGCCGCGACGTAGCCGTCGAGGACCGCGACGAGCCGCGCCGCCGCGGCGTCGGCGTCGGCGTGCGCCCGCACGAGCGCGGCGGCGAGGGAGCCGAGGTCCTCGGCCGGCCGCCCCCAGCGGGCGGCGTCGGCGTCGACCAGCCACAGCTCGCCGGCCGGCGAGCGCACCAGCTGGTCGAGGGACAGGTCGCCGTGCAGCGGGACGGCACCGTCCGGGCGCGGGGGCAGGCCGGCTCCGGCGGGTCGCGCGCCGTGGAGCGCCGCGGCGAGCGCGCCGACGTCGCGGAGCGCGCCGTCGCCCAGCGTGCCGGTCGCGTCGAGCCGGTCGAGCGACCGGCCCGGCACCCAGTCGGTGACGACGACGCCCCGGTCCGCGTCGACGGAGCGGAGCCGCGGCGCCCGCGGCGCGCCGGCAGAGCCCGCCGCTGCGGCCAGCAGCCCGTACCCCTGGGCCGCGGGGACGACGGCGGTGGGCCGCACCAGCCGGACCAGCGCCTCGCCGCGCGGGCCGTCGGCGTGCACCACCGCCCGGCGCTCGGGGTTGTGCCGCAGCAGGCTCATGTCCGCGGGCCGCCCGACAGCGTCGGCCGCGACCGCCGCGACGTCGCGCGCCGCGGGGAGCTGCCGGTCCGCCGACCAGTCGGTGACGACCAGCCCGGCGGTCCGGTCGAGCAGCAGCACCTCGTCCGGCCGGCGCGGGTCGAGACCCTTGTCGAGCTTGCCGCGCGACCCGCCGGCGTACGCACGCACCAGGACGTCGCGCGAGCCCTCGGCGCCCGTCCACCGGCACGCCAGCACGACGCTGGTGCCCGGCTTGTACCGCAGGTACGGCCGCGAGACCGTCCCCGGCGCTCCCGAGACGGCGGTGAGGCGCGCCGTCAGGCGGTCGAGGTCGAGGACATCGCCGAGCGCGGGGATCGCGGGGTCGGCGGCGGCGACCTCCCGCACGGTCGCGGGGCGAGCACGGTCGAGCGTCAGGTCACGCGCCACGGGACGCCACCTCCTCCGGGGTGCGCGGCGCGGGCGCCGCCGGCAGGTCCGGGCCGTCGCCGAGGACGTCGGCGGGCGGGCCGGACGCCACGACGCGGCCGCCGTCGAGCCGCACCACGCGCTCGCAGTCGCGCGCGGCGTCCAGGTCGTGCGTGATGACGAACGTGGTGCGGCCCCGCGTCAGGCGGCCGAGCGCGTCGACGACCTCGTGCTCGGTCTGCTCGTCCAGCCCGGTGAGGGCCTCGTCGAGCACCACGACCGGGGCGTCGAGCATCGCCGCGCGGGCGATGGCGAGGCGCTGGCGCTGCCCGCCGGACAGCGTGCCGCCCCGCTCCCCCACGACCGTCTCGTAGCCGTCCGGCAGCGCGAGGACGAAGTCGTGCGCGCCCGCCACGCGCGCGGCGCGCTCCACCTGCTCGTCGGTGGCGTCGGGCACGGCCGCGGTGATGTTCTCGCGGACGGTGCCGTGGAACAGGACGCTCTCCTGGAGCACGACGGCGACCGAGCGCCGCACGCTGTCGAGCGTGAGGCTGCGCAGGTCGTGGCCGTCGATCCGGACCACGCCCGCGTCGGGGTCGCGCAGGCGGGAGATCAGCGAGACCAGGCTCGACTTCCCGGCCCCCGACGCGCCCACGACCGCGACCCGCTCCCCCGGCCGCACGGCCAGGTCCAGCCCCCGCAGCACCGGGTGGCCGGGCACGTAGGAGAACCACACGCCCTCGAACCGCACGTCGCCCAGCGCCCGCCCGATCGGCCGCGCCCAGCTCGCGTCGGCCACCTCGGGCCGGCTCTCGAGCAGCTCGACGACGCGCTCCCCCGACGCCCCGGCCTGCGCGATGCGGCCGGTGTACTTCGCGATGTCGCGCATCGGCTTGAACGCCGCCTTGAGGTAGGTGAGGAACACGGTCAGCTCGCCCGGCGTCAGCGCGCCGTCGAGCACCCGCTGCGCACCGACGAACAGCACGACGGCGGTCGCGACGCCCACGAGGACGTCGGTGGAGCGCTCCAGCCCGGCCGACAGCCGCTTGGCGCGCACGCCCTCGCGCAGCGACGAGGAGTTGGAGCGGGCGAAGCGCCCGCCCATCCGGTCCTCGAGCGCGTACGCCTGCACGACCTTGACCGCGCCCAGCGTCTCCGTGGCGAGCGACGCGAGCTGGCCCTCCGCCTTGCGCTGGTCGCGCGAGACCATCCGGATGGTGCGGGACAGGCGCGAGCTGGTGAGCAGGAAGACGGGCAGCACCACCACCATCACGAGCGCCAGCAGCGGGTCGAGCACCGCGACCACCACGACCATGCCGACGAGCGTCACGACGTTGCCGACCATCGGCAGCATCGCCGTCACCGACACCTCCTTGAGGCGGGTGACGTCGCTGGTCAGGCGCGTGACGAGGTCGCCCGTCGTCGACCCGTCGTGGAACCGCAGGGACAGTCGCTGCAGGTGCGCGAACACGTCGGCGCGCACCCCCGTGAGCACACGGTTGCCCGCCAGGGAGAAGCAGACGGTCGACGCGTACGCCGCGCCGGCGCGCAGCAGCACGATCACGAGCAGCGACCCCGCCGCGAGCAGGATCAGCGCGGGCAGGTTCGCCGGCTCCGGCCCCGCCGCCGTCGAGCCCGTGGCCGCGACGATGCCGTCCACCACGTACTTCAGCGGCCACGGCTCCAGCAGCCGCATCCCCACCTCGGCGAGCATCGCCAGGCCGCCCAGCACGAACAGCCGGCGCTCCGGGCGCACGTGGTGGCGCAGGTGCGGCCAGAAGCGACGGAACGAGCGGCCAGCCTCCCGCATCGAGCGCGGCGGGTACCGGTTCGCGGTGCCGACGCCGGCGGAGGCGTCACCCATGACGACCTCCCCCGGCCGGCTCCGGGGCCGCGACCGGCTCCGTCAGGTCGACGCCCGCGAACCCGAGAGCGCGCCGCACGACGACGGACCAGTCGTGCCGCCCCACGGCGACCTCCCGCGCGCGTGCGCCGAGCGCGGCGCGGCGGTCGTCGTCGCGCGCGAGGGCGACGAGCGTGTCCGCGAGCGCGGCGGCGTCGCCGGGGGGCACGAGCACGCCGACACGGCCGTGCTCCAGCACGCCGGGCAGCTCGCCCACCGCGCTGGCCACGACCGGCAGCCCGGCGGCCAGGTACTCGTAGACCTTGAGCGGCGAGAAGTAGAAGCCGTCGAGCGGCGGGTACGGCGCCACGGCGACGTCGGCCCGGAGCAGCAGCGGGGGGACGTCCGACGGCGGCACCGCCCCCGCGTGCTCCACCGCGTCCCCCACCCCGAGGGCGTCCGCCCGGGCAAGGACGGCCTCACGCTCGGGGCCGTCGCCGACGAGCAGCAGCCTCGCCTCGGAGACTCTGCTCCGGACACCGGCGAACGCGTCGATCAGCACGTCGAGCCCGTGCCAGGGCTTGAGGGTGCCGACGAAGAGGACGGTGAACTGGGCCGCGCCCTGCCGCATTCTTCGCGCGGACGCGTTCACGGGCGCCAGGGCGCCCTCCACTTCGGGAGGGATACGTCCGCGCGAAG
>NZ_JBHVSQ010000034.1:0-13036 GCF_042885055.1 Isoptericola sp. NPDC058082
CCCTCCACCTCGGGAGGGATACGTCCGCGCGACGCCATCCCCGACCCGCGCTCGTTCGTCGGCCCGCTCGGGTCAGGGTCAGGAACCTGCCAGCCGGTGGGTTGGCCTAAGGTGCTGGCGTGCCTGCGCGACGACGGACCGAACCTGCTGCCGGACGGGCGGCCGTGGCCGCGTGGCTGGGCGGCGACACCTCGCGGCCGGTCGTGACGACGGCAGTGCGGTTCACGCTGGAGGAGCTGGCCGACGTCGCGCCCGGGAACTCGGTGGAGGTGCGGGTGCCGCCCGCCGGGGCCGTGCAGGCCGTGGCCGGGCCGCGGCACACGCGTGGGACGCCGCCCAACGTCGTGGAGACGGACGTCGAGACCTGGCTCGGGCTCGCGACCGGGCGGCTGACGTGGGACGACGCCGTCGGGTCCGGGCGGGTGAGCGCCTCGGGGGAGCGGGCCGACCTGTCCGGGCTGCTGCCGCTCCAGGCCGCCCGGCCCCGCCCCTGACCGCACCGACGAGGCCGGGGAGGCGGCGGGCCCCATGGCGCGCGGGTGTCGGTCCGGTCCGCTACGTTCGGCGGCACCGGGCAGGCACGCACCACGACAGCCGGACGACGACGTCCCGTGACGTGGGGTTCAACAACGGTTCACGCGGGTCTGCTGAGGTGACGTCACCCCACGTCCGCCGCGAAGGAGCCACCGTGAGCCCTACCCCTCCCGCCCGTCATCGAGGACCGTTCGCGGCCGCCGCCGCGGCCGCGCTCGTCCTCCCCCTGGGCGCCGCCCTCGCCGCCCCGGCGTCCGCCGCCGTCTCGCCCGACGCCCCCGTCGTCATCGACGAGGTGTACGGGGGCGGCGGCAACAGCGGCGCCGCGTTCAACCAGGACTTCGTCGAGCTGTACAACCCCACGGACGACGCCGTGTCGCTCGAGGGCTGGTCCGTGCAGTACGCGTCCGCGGCCGGCACCTGGGCCAACGGGGCCCAGACGAACCTCTCCGGGGAGATCCCGGCGGGCGGGTCGTTCCTCGTCGCGCAGGCGCTGGGCGGGAACACGGCGCTGCCCGCGCTGCCCGCCCCCGACGTCACCGGCACCATCGCGATGTCCGGCACCGGCGCCAAGGTCGCGCTGGTGCGCTCGACCGACCGCCTCTCCTGCGCGGGCGCCGACTGCGCGGCGGCCGAGGCCGTCGTCGACCTCCTCGGCTGGGGTCCGACCGCCAGCGCCTTCGCGGGCTCGGGACCGGCGCCCGCGACGACGAACGCGACGTCCGTCGCGCGCCGCGACCACGTGCACACCGCCGACAACGCGGCCGACTTCGCCGCCGGGGCGCCGACGCCGACCGCGAGCGGCACCGACCCGGGCACCGACCCGGGCCCGGGCGAGGACGCGACGATCGCCGAGATCCAGGGCACCGGCGCGACGTCGCCGCTGGCCGGGACGACGGTGACGACCACCGGCGTCGTGACCGCCACCTACCCCACGGGCGGCTTCGACGGGCTCTACCTCCAGACCGCGGGCAGCGGCGGCGACCCCGCCGACGACGCGACGCCCGGCGCCTCCGACGCGGTGTTCGTGTACTCCCGCGCCGCCGCGGCCGAGCTCGAGGTCGGCGACCACGTGGAGGTCACGGGGAAGGTCAGCGAGTACTCCGGCCTGACGGAGGTCACCGCCGACGCGTGGACCCTGCTCGACGAGCCCGGTGCCGTCGAGCCGCTCGCCACGACCTGGCCCGCGACCGACGCCGAGCGCGAGGCCCTGGAGGCCATGCTGCTCGCCCCGCAGGGCGACTTCACCGTCACGGACAACTACGACACGAACTTCTACGGCACCATCGGGCTGGCCGCGGGCGACGCGCCGCTGGTCCAGCCGACCACGGCGGGGCGTCCCGGGTCCGTCGAGGCGAAGCAGCAGGCCGAGGACAACGCGGCCCGCGCCGTCCTGCTGGACGACGGCTCGTCGACCAACTACAGCTCGGCCGCGAACTCCTCCCGGCCGCTGCCGTGGCTGACCGGCGGAGACCCGGTCCGCGTCGGCGCCGCCGTGACGTTCACCCGGCCCGTCGTCCTCGACTACCGCTTCGACGCCTGGGGGCTGCAGCCGCAGCACCGGCTCACGCCCGACGTCGCCGCCGACGTCCAGCCCGCCACGTTCGAGGACACGCGCGAGGCGTCGCCGCAGGACGTGGGCGGCACCCTGCAGGTGGGCACGTTCAACGTGCTGAACTACTTCACGACGACCGGCGACCAGCTCACCGGATGCCGGTACTACACCGACCGCGCGGGGGACCCGGTCACCGTCCGTGACGGCTGCGACGCCCGCGGCGCCGCGGAGGCCGAGGACCTGGAGCGGCAGCAGACCAAGATCGTCGCCGCGATCTCCGCCCTGGGGGCGGACGTCGTCGGGCTCGAGGAGATCGAGAACTCCGCGGCGTTCGGTAAGGACCGCGACCAGGCGCTGTCCGACCTCGTGGACGCGCTCGACGCGCACGACGGCGCGGGCACGTGGGCGTACGTCGCGTCCCCGGCCGACCTCCCGGACAGCGAGGACGTGATCCGCACGGCGTTCGTCTACCGGACCGCGGGCGCCGAGCCCGTCGGGGCCTCCCGGATCCTCGACGACCCGGAGGCGTTCGGCAACGCGCGCCAGCCGCTGGCGCAGGTGTTCCAGCCGGCCGGCGGTGTGGACGCGGACCCGGGCGACGACGTCGTGGTCATCACCAACCACTTCAAGTCGAAGGGGTCCGCCGGCCCGTGGCCCGGGGACGAGGACACGGGTGACGGCCAGGGCGCCTCCAACGAGTCGCGCGTGCGGCAGGCGACCGCGCTGGTCGCCTTCGCCGACGACGTCGCGGCGGACGCGGGCACGGACGCCGTGCTGCTCGTGGGCGACCTCAACTCGTACGAGCAGGAGGACCCGGTCGTGGTCCTCACGGACGCCGGCTACACGGACCTCGGGCCCACCACGGGCGAGTACACCTACGCGTTCGACGGCGCGGTCGGCTCGCTCGACCACGCGCTCGCGTCGTCGGGCCTGATCGACCGGGTGACCGGCACCGACATCTGGAACGTCAACGCGTACGAGCCGGTGGCGAACGAGTACAGCCGCTACAACTACAACGCGACGATCCTCTACGACGAGACGCCGTTCCGGTCGTCGGACCACGACCCGCTGCTCGTCGGGCTGGACCTGGTGCCGTCCGCGCACGCGTGGGAGGCGAAGGCCACCTACGGCAAGGGCGACCGGGTCGCCTTCGAGGGCGGGCTCTTCGAGGCGCTGTGGTGGTCGCGCGGCGACCGCCCCGGGGCGTCGGCGTACGGGCCGTGGGCCGAGGTCGGGGCCCCGGTCGTGACGTCGGCCGGGACCTTCCCGGCGTGGACGGGCACCTGGGTGTACGGCAAGGGCGACGTCGTCGTGCACGACGGGCACCGTTGGCAGGCGCAGTGGTACTCCCGGCACGACGAGCCCGGCGCGACGTCGTGGGGCCCCTGGAAGGACCTGGGAGCCGCCTGACGGGCGGCCGTCGGGTGCCGGCAGGTGGCTTAGGCTCGAGGGGTGAGCAGCTCGACCCCCGACCAGGACGCCCCGGCACCCGACGGCGCCACGCCCGACGGCACGCCGCCCGACCGCGAGGCGGCGGCGGAGCAGACCGCGCCGTCGGAGGCGGGGTCGACGACCGACGCCGTGGACGACGTCGAGGAGCCGCAGGACGTGACGCTGCTCGTCGACCCGGACCGCGTACGCCGCGCGCCCAAGTACCCGGTGTTCCTGTGGATGGGCGCGCTGGTGGGCGGTGTCGTCGGGCTGATCTTCTCGACGTGGCTGCTCGACGCCGCCGACCCGGTGGACGTCGCGGCCCTGATGAAGCCGGGCGTCTACGTGTCGGTGATGATCTTCGGCGGCATCGCCGTCGGCCTGGGCGTCGGCGGGCTGGTCGCGGTGATCTCCGACCGGCGCAGCCTGCGTCGTCGCTGACGCGTCCGGGCAGGTCGACGCACCGGGGCCCTGTGGGATACTCGAGGCATGCCCTTGCGCCCTGACGGCCGCCTGAACCATGACCTCATGCCCGGCGAGAAGGGCCCCCAGGACGCGTGCGGCGTCTTCGGGGTCTGGGCCCCCGGCGAGGAGGTCGCCAAGCTCGCCTACTTCGGCCTGTACGCCCTGCAGCACCGTGGACAGGAGTCCGCGGGCATCGCCACCAGCAACGGTGAGCAGATCCTCGTCTACAAGGACATGGGCCTCGTGTCCCAGGTCTTCGACGAGACGGCGCTCGACGCCCTCACCGGCCACCTCGCGGTCGGCCACTGCCGCTACTCCACCACCGGTGGCGTGACCTGGGAGAACGCCCAGCCGACGCTCGGCGCCACCGCGGGCGGCACCGTCGCCCTCGGGCACAACGGCAACCTCACCAACTCCGCAGAGCTCGTCAACCTCGTGGCCGAGCGCTACGGCGCCCAGCGGCGCGGCGAGCTCGCGCGCGGCAACACCACCGACACGGCGCTCATCACGGCCCTGCTGGCCGGCGACGCCGACCACACCCTCGCGCAGACGGCGCTCGAGGTGCTGCCGAAGCTGCGCGGCGCGTTCTCCCTCGTCTTCATGGACGAGGGCACCCTGTACGCCGCGCGCGACCCGCAGGGCGTGCGCCCGCTGGTCCTGGGCCGCCTGCAGCGCGGCTGGGTGGTCGCGTCGGAGACGCCGGCCCTCGACATCGTGGGCGCGTCGTACGTGCGCGACGTCGAGCCGGGCGAGCTCCTCACCATCGACGCCGACGGCCTGCGCTCCGAGAAGTTCGCCGAGCCGGAGCGCGCGGGCTGCGTCTTCGAGTACGTCTACCTCGCCCGCCCCGACAACACGATCAACGGGCGTTCCGTGCACGCGTCGCGCGTCGAGATGGGCCGCACTCTCGCCCGGGAGCACCCGGTCGAGGCGGACCTCGTCATCCCGACGCCGGAGTCCGGCACGCCGGCCGCCGTCGGGTACGCCGCGGAGTCCGGCATCCCGTTCGGGCAGGGCCTCACCAAGAACGCCTACGTGGGTCGCACGTTCATCCAGCCGTCCGACACGCTGCGCCAGCTCGGCATCCGCCTCAAGCTCAACCCGCTCAAGGAAGTGATCCGCGGCAAGCGCCTCGTCGTCGTCGACGACTCGATCGTGCGGGGCAACACGCAGCGGGCCCTGATCCGCATGCTCCGCGAGGCGGGCGCGGCCGAGGTGCACGTGCGCATCTCGTCGCCGCCGGTGAAGTGGCCGTGCTTCTACGGCATCGACTTCGCGTCGCGCGCGGAGCTCATCGCCAACGGGCTCAGCCCGGACGAGATCGGTCAGTCCCTGGGCGCCGACTCCCTCGGCTATATCTCGACCGAGGGCATGATCGCGGCCACCGAGCAGCCGGCGTCCCAGCTGTGCGCCGCCTGCTTCACGGGCAAGTACCCGATCGAGCTCCCCACCGCCGACCAGCTCGGCAAGCATCTCCTCGAGCAGGCCGAGCTTCCGCTCGGCGCGCCGGAGGACGGTCTCCGCACGGTCTCCGTGGGGGCCGGCGGCGGCACCGCGCTCGACCACCCCTGACTGACAGCCGACCCCGCCTGACAGCCGACCGACACAGCCGACGAACGGTGAGCCCCACGTGACGAACGAACCCCTGACCTACGCCGCGGCCGGCGTCGACACCGAGGCCGGCGACAAGGCCGTCGAGCTGATGAAGGACGCCGTGCGCCGCACGCACGGGCCCGCCGTCCTCGGCGGCGTGGGCGGCTTCGCGGGGCTCTTCGACCTCTCGGCGATCCGCGAGTACCGCAAGCCGCTGCTCGCGACGTCGACCGACGGCGTCGGCACCAAGGTCGCGATCGCGCAGGCGCTCGACAAGCACGACACGATCGGCTTCGACCTCGTCGGCATGGTCGTGGACGACATCGTCGTGGTCGGCGCGGAGCCGCTGTTCCTGACGGACTACATCGCCACCGGCAAGGTCGTCCCCGAGCGGGTGGCCGACATCGTGCGCGGCATCGCGCAGGCGTGCGAGGTGGCCGGGACGGCCCTCGTGGGCGGCGAGACGGCCGAGCACCCGGGCCTCCTGGCGCCGGACGAGTACGACGTGGCGGGCGCCGCCACCGGCATCGTCGAGGCGGACGCCGTGCTCGGCCCGGAGCGCGTGCGCGCTGGCGACGTGCTGGTCGCGATGGGCTCGAGCGGCCTGCACTCCAACGGCTACTCGCTGGTGCGCGCCGTCGTGAAGCACGCCGGCTGGTCGCTGGACCGCCACGTCGAGGAGTTCGGCCGCACCCTGGGCGAGGAGCTGCTGGAGCCCACCCGGGTCTACGCGCGGGACGTGCTCGCGCTCGCCGAGGACCCGGCCGCGCAGGTGCACGCCGTCACGCACGTGACGGGCGGCGGGCTCGCGGCGAACCTCGCGCGCGTCCTGCCCGCCGGCACGGTGGCGACCGTGGACCGCGCGTCGTGGGAGGTGCCTGCCGTCTTCCGTACCGTCCGGGAGCTCGGCTCCGTGCCGCGGCGCGACCTGGAGAACACGCTCAACCTCGGCGTCGGCATGGTGGCCGTCGTCGGCGCGGACGGCGTCGACGCGGCGCTGGCGACGCTCGCGGCGCGCGGCGTGCCGGCGTGGGTGCTGGGCTCGGTCGAGGACCTGGACCCGGCCACGCCGGCGGAGGACCTGGTCGCCGGGACCAAGGGCGTGCAGGGCGGCGCCGTCCGCCTCACCGGCGACTACCGCTGACCACCCGGCGCGGGGGAGGGGGACCTTCCCCGCGCACGACGAAGGGCCGGACGGCTGCTGCCGTGCGGCCCTTCGCGCGCATCGCCGGAACCCGTGGGACACGGGGTCCGACGCTGGGACTCAGCGCTCGTCGCCCCAGGAGTTGTATCGGTTGTCGTACTCGTCGTCGTCGGAGAAACGATCCTCCGTGGCGACATCCGTGCGACTGCCCTCGCTGCTCCTGAGCTCCTGCTCGAGCGCGTGGTAGTTCGTCTCGGGGCTGTAGTACTTCAGCTCGCGAGCGACCTTAGTCTGCTTTGCCTTCTGACGGCCGCGGCCCATGGCTGAGACCCCCTCAACGTAGGAGCGGGGCTTGCGCCGTCCGTGACGGCGGCCCCGTGCGTAAGTAGTCTGTTCAGACCCCAACGGTACATGCTCGCGCGCCATTCCCTCCACTCCGCGACACGTGCCGCGCGCATCGATGGACGTGGGAGCGGGTGATCCTCGTCGGATGGTGTCTCAGGTCACGAGACCGTCCGGTGCGCGGAGCGGTCCGTGGCGGCCGACGACCGGCAGAACGGACGCACGAGCACGACTCGGTCGATGCCAGGACGATCCGGACGATTTCATCCGGCTCCCAAGTCGCCTCAATCCCGCTTTCTGCACACAATGGATGAGCGAGACCGTGTCCGCACACCGGGCGCCGCCCGGGCCGGTCCGTACCAGGAGGTGCAGGGGATGTCGCTCCACGGAGACTCCGAGGTTCTGCTGACGCCTGCCGAGGTGGCCAGCCTGTTCCGCGTCGACCCGAAGACCGTGACCCGCTGGGCGAAGGCGGGGAAGCTCTCGTCGATCCGTACGCTCGGTGGTCACCGCCGCTACAAGGAGTCGGAGGTGCGCGCGCTGCTCGGCGCCGCCTCCGAGGAGGCGACGCCGGACAAGTAGGGACGTGCTCAGGGGTGCCGCAGCGCTGCTCGAGCGAGGCGGCGTTCAGTGGCGCCGGGCCCTGACGACGACGATCACGACCAGCGCCAGCCCCGCCGCCGCGGCGCCGAGGAGCACCTGGGCGTTGCGCTTGCGCCGCGGGTCGGTGGCGGGGAGACCCCCGCCCGTGACGAACGTGCCGGCGTCGCCGGCCGCCTGCCTGGTCGCCCGTGCGAACTGGTTCGCCTGGTACTTAGGCGACAGTCGTGTCGCGAGCTGGTCGAGGGTCGCGCCGAGCTCCGCGCGGGTGCGGGCCACCTCGTCCTCGAGCTCCCGGGCGGTGGGGGGCGGGGTCCTGTTCTCGGGCGTCGTGGGCTCGGTCACCGGCGCACCCCCTTCTTGATCGTCTCCACGTCTTCCTTGACCCGGTCGATCGTCTCGGGCCGCCGGGCCGCCTTCTTGAGCTGGCCCACCGCGATCGCGACGGCCAGGCCGGCGACGAGCAGCATGGCGACGCCGACGACGAGCGCCGACAGCCACGGGGCCCACACCTCGGACAGGCCGAGGATCCCGGCCCAGATGAGCACGCCCACCGCATACAGCACGATGACGAGCGCCGCGGCGACGAGCCCGATCCCGATGCCGGACCGCTTCGCCTTCTCGGTCATCTCGGCCTTGGCGAGCGCCACCTCGGCGCGCACGAGCCGGGTGGTCTGTTCCGACAGCTGCTCCACGAGCCGACCCATGGAGGGTGGCTGCTCGGCGGGCGGCGTGCGTCCGTCGTCCCAGTCCGTCATCGGCTGCTCCGATCCTGCGTGTGGTGATCGTCCGTGCGGTCCCACTCAACCCGTCCCCGCTGGTCCAGGCAATTCCTGGCGCAAAACGACGAGACCCCCACGCCCGGGGCGTGGGGGTCTCGATGGTGGCTCCGACCGGCGTCGATCCGGTGACCTTTCGATTTTCAGTCGAACGCTCTACCAACTGAGCTACAGAGCCTTGGACACGAACGCCCGGGCGCCGTTTCCGACGAACCGGGCGCATCATGCGCGACCCTGACGGGACTTGAACCCGCGACCTCCGCCGTGACAGGGCGGCGCGCTAACCAACTGCGCTACAGGGCCATGGTGGGGAGTGGACTCCCACCGAGGAAGCTCGTTTCGAGCCGAGAAGAAGCGTACCCCATGCTCGCCGGGATCTTGAAATCGGATCCTGACCAGCAAGGACGCGCCGTTTCGCGGGGCTGTCGACGCTGCCGGCGTCCCCGCGGACGTACCCCCAACGGGATTCGAACCCGTGCTACCGCCGTGAAAGGGCGGGGTCCTAGGCCGCTAGACGATGGGGGCTGGACCCGGCAAGCATACCCAGCCGTCCGGGACGGTCCTCGCCCCGTCGTGGGCGAGGATGGGACCCGTGGTGGAGATGACGCGCGAGGAGTTCGAGGACGCCGTCCGGGACGGCCTCGACCAGGTCCCGGCCGACCTGGCGGCGATGATGGACAACGTCGTGGTCCTCGTGGAGGACGACGCCCCCGCCGACGATCCCGAGCTCCTCGGGCTGTACGAGGGGGTGCCGCTGACGGAGCGGGGGCTGCACTGGGCCGCGGGCTCGCTCCCGGACCGGATCACCGTGTACCGCCACCCGACCCTCGCCATCTGCGACACGCGCGAGGACGTCGTCGAGGAGGTCGCCATCACCGTGGTGCACGAGATCGCCCACCACTTCGGGATCGACGACGACCGGTTGCACGAGCTCGGCTGGGCCTGAGCCGCTCCCCGACCGACGACGACGGACCCGTGACGCACGGGTCGTCACGGGTCCGTCGGGGACGTGCTGCGGGGGAGCGTCGAGGCTCAGGGGCGGTACTCCCAGTGCCAGGCCTCGGGCTTGCGGCCGTCGGCCTGGGCCCAGGCGGGGTTCTTCCACCCGAACTTCGCCGCGTTCGCGACCAACCACCGGTGCTGCGCGCTCGAGCGCTCCTCCACGCCGCCGTTGAGGTCGACGGCGATGCCCCAGCCGTGGTCCGAGTAGCCGGGCACGGCGGCGAGGTAGCCGCGGCTCGCCTTGACCGACACCTGCGACTCGTAGGAGCGGTAGGAGTCGCGGATCTGCAGGTGCTCGCCGAAGCGTGCCCGGTAGGCGGCGTCGAGGCGCTCGAGCTGCTCGGCCGCGTCGCGACGCAGGGACTCGCCCGACGCGAAGGACAACCCCTTGAGGTCGGCGGACGCGAGGCGACCGTTCTCGTACCCCTCGGTGTCGTCCGCGAACTTCTTGAGGGAGCCGGCGGCCTTGCGGGCCGCCGCGGCCTGCGCGTCCAGGACCTCGGCCGGCGTCGCGGGGGCGGGCGTGATGCTGATCGCGCTCGTGTCGGTCTTCTCGATCAGGGTGGTGAGGTCCTCGGTCGCGTCGGTGACGTCGGCCGCGCCCTGCCCGCGGACGTCGAGCGCGGTGCGCTCGCCGGCGCGCGACGCCGCCTCCCCGCCGGAGCGGTCGGACACGACGTCGCGCAGGTGCGCCGCGCTCTTCGCGACGGCCTTGCGCTGCTTGGCGGGGACGCCGAGGGACTCGGTCGTCACCTGGTCCGCGCGGGCGAGCGCCTCCTGGGCGGCGGAGAGCGCATCGTCGCCGGACGCGGCGGCGCTCTTCGCGGCGCCCTTCGACGCGGCCTGCTCGGTGTCGGCCTTCGCCGCGCCCGAGCCCGCGGTGTCCGAGCCGACGGCGCCCGACGTCGCGCCTGCGGCGCCCGACAGCGCGGGCCGCACGATCGCCGTCGTGGCGGAGGCGGTCGGGGACACGATGCCGAACGTCCCGGTCTCGATGGTGCCCACCGAGGACGAGCCCTGGTCGGTCGACCCCGCGGTCCGGGTCTCCCCGGAGGCGGACGAGTTGCCGGTGAGGACCACCCCGGTCGTCAGCGCCATCACGGTGAGCGCGACGGGGACGCCGGCGTGCACGGCGCGGCGCCCGAGGCGCGGCGTCGTGGGACGGGCGGCGGGCTCGGCGGCGCGGCGCTGCCGGGCCGGACGGTGGATGTCGCGGCGCCGGGGCAGGGGCGCAGGGGTGTGCTCGGTCGTGTGCTCGGTCATGGGAGAAGGTCCTCGGGGGTCGGGAGCTCGAACCTGTCGGGAGCTCGCACCGGTCGGAAGCTCGTTCCATCTTCAACCGTTTCAACCGGTGCTCCGGGCCAACGAGGGGACCAGACGACACGAATCCGGTGCGGGCCGCGAGGACGAGATGTGAAGGACGGGACATCCCGGCGAAACCCCGGGCCGCGCGCCGGGGCGCCCGGATGGTGGGACGCGCCGTCCCGCGCGCCCGCGCCGCCGGGCCCGGGAGGCCGCGCGCACCCCAGGATGCTCGGATGACTTCCGCACCCGTGACGGTCGCGATCCACCGCGCCGTCAGCCCCGACCGCGTCCCCGAGGTTACCGCCTGGGTGCAGTCCGGCGTCCGGCTCGCGAACCGTTGGGACGGCTTCCTCGGCTCGGGCTGGATCCGCGCCTCCGAGGGTGCCGCGGACTGGATCATGCTCTACCGGTTCGCCGACGCCGCCCGGCTCGAGGCGTGGGAGGAGTCGCCGGAGCGTCGGCGCTGGCTCGCCGCCGGTGAGGGCCTGGTCGAGGAGCGCCGCGTCGAGAGGCGCACCGGCATCGAGGGGTGGTTCGACCCGCCCGTGCGGCAGGACGAGCCCACCGGGCCGCCCCTGCTGGCCGCGCCGCCGCGGTGGAAGCAGTCCGTGGCCATCTGGCTCGGCTTCTTCCCGGTGAACCTCGCGTTCACCGTGCTGGTGGGCTGGCTCGTGCCGCCGTTCGCCGACCTGCACGTCGTGCTGCGCGTGCTCGTCTCGACGCTGGTGCTCACGCCGATCATGTCGTTCTGGGTGCTGCCCTGGGTGACCGGGCGCCTGTCGGGCTGGCTGCACGCGCCGCGGCGCTGAGCCGCGGCCGGCGCGTCAGCCCCGGGCGGGGACGTGCGCCGTCGCGAGCCACTCGCGCAGGGCGGCCGGGCGGTCGGTGATGATGCCGTCCACGCCGGCGTCCACGAGCAGGCGCCAGGTCGCCTCGTCGTTCGCGGTCCAGCCGAAGACCCGCAGCCCCGCGTCGTGCGCGGCCGGGACCAGGCCAGGGTCGCCGGCGATCAGCGCCGCCCCGGGGCTCACGGCGGCCGCGTCGAGCTCGTCGAGCAGCGCGGGCAGGCCCTCGCTCGGGTGCTCGACCAGCAGCGACCGCGGCACCTGCGGCGCGACGTCGCGCAGGGCGGCGACCGTCACCGGGTCGAAGCCCTGGACGACGAGGTGGCCGGCGAGCTCGGGCGCGTCGAGCACGCGCATCGTCACGGCGACGTCCTCGGCGCTCCAGCGGCCCTTGTACTCGCACAGGACGCCCAGGCCGGGATGCCGCGCGACGAGCTCGAGCACCTCGGCCAGGGTGGGGATGCGCTGCCCGGCGAACTCCGGGCCGAACCACGAGCCGGCGTCGAGGGCCTGCAGCTCGTCCCGGGTGCGGCCCCGGACCTCGCCGTTGCCGTCGGTGGTCGCGTCGACCGTGCCGTCGTGGATGACCATCGGGACGCCGTCGGCGCTGAGGTGGACGTCGATCTCGATCATCGCGGCGCCCGCCTCCCCGGCGGCGTCGAAGGCCGCCAGCGTGTTCTGCGGGGCGTCGGCGGAGGCGCCCCGATGGGCGATGACGACGGGGGCCTGGGCGCGGACGGGCACGGAGCTCCTTCGGGCGACGACGACCTGCGACGGTGACGTGCAGGGGTGGGCCCCCAGGGGCTCGAACCCTGAACCCGCGGGTTCCGTGGTTGACCTGTTGAGCGCCCGACGCCAGCGTACCCACAGGAAACCTTCTGATTATGTGTCTGCCCACGTAGGCGCGGGAGGCGCGGCGTGAGCGCCTGCGACGAGCTGGCGCAGGTGATCGACGACGCCGCATGGGGCCACATGGTCGGGCACGTGCTCGACCACCAGTCCTCGGCGTGCACCGCGGGGTCATCTGGGCCCGGCCCCGCGACTGAAAAACCGCGCGACACGTTGCGACGACGCGCGACGTCGCAACGTGTCGTCGTCACGACGACGATGTCGCGCGGCGTCGCGACGCTCGAGGTCGACGATGATGAGCGCGACCACGATGCCGAGGAGCACAGCGACCACCATGCCGGCGGCCAGGATCATCCAGGTCCCCTCGGTCACAGCGACGCCACCACGTTCGTGATCGCGTGGCAGCCGCACGCGCACTGCATCTCGGCGTCCAGCTCGTAGTCCCACGCCCGACCCAGGCACGCCCGGTGCTTGCCCGCCAGGCAGTCGGGGTCGAGGGGGGGGTACTCCTCGACGGCAGGGGGTGGGGGGTCATCGTGCGGCCGAGGGGTGGGGCCTCCTCGCTGCGAGGGGGAGGGGCGCCATGCGTTCT
>NZ_JBHVSQ010000035.1:0-5335 GCF_042885055.1 Isoptericola sp. NPDC058082
GGTGCCCGCGAGCCCGCCGCAGGCCGCCGCGCCCCAGGCGCCGGCCGCCCAGCCGGCCACGGCGCCGCAGCCCCCTGCCGCACGTCCGGCCGACGGGGCTGCCACGCAGGCGGCCGCGGCACCCGCGCCGCCCGCGGGCGCCCCGACGGTGACGAAGATCGTCGTGGCCGGTGGCTTCGCCGTCGGCAAGACGACGTTCATCGGCTCCATCTCGGACGTCGAGCCGCTCAACACCGAGGCCGCGATGACCGAGCACTCGGTGGGTGTCGACGACGCGGGCGGGGTCTCCGACCGCAAGACGAGCACCACCGTGGCCATGGACTTCGGCCGGGTGAACCTGCCGGGCAACCTGTGGCTGTACCTGTTCGGCACCCCGGGGCAGGACCGCTTCCTGTTCATGTGGGACGACCTCATCCGCGGCGCGATCGGTGCCGTCGTGCTGGTCGACACGGACCGCCTGGAGCAGTGCTTCCCGGCGATCGACTACTTCGAGTCGCGGGGCGTGCCGTTCGTCGTGGGCGTCAACTGCTTCGACGGTGTGGCCAAGCACCGGCTCGAGGACGTCCGCGAGGCGCTGCAGATCCCGGCGCACGTGCCGATGCTCTACACGGACGCGCGGTCGCGCGCGGCGACCAAGCAGACGCTCATCGCCCTCGTGCAGCTCGCGATGCGTCAGCTGCGCTCGGGCGGCGGCGCGGCCTGAGAGCTGCTCGCCCGTCGCTCCCGCGGCCCCGGAACGCCTCGGCGACCGGGGCCGCGGGCGTATGCCGGCCGGTACACTGCTGTGCCGGACGAGCGCCCGTGCGGCCGTCCCGGGAGGGCTGACAGAGCGGCCTAATGTGACGGTCTTGAAAACCGTTGTGCAGCAATGCACCGGGGGTTCGAATCCCTCGCCCTCCGCCCGACGACGCCCCGACGGTCACACCGTCGGGGCGTCGTGCTGTCGGTGCCGGATCAGGGGTGCCGCGTCAGGCGTGCCGGATCTCGACGAGCGGCAGCCGCAGCGCCCCGGGCGCGGCCCCGGGCACGACAGGCCGCAGGGGCGCCGTCGGCGGCACGACGGCGTACCTCGCGCCGGGAGCGGGCCGGGCATCGGCCTCGTCGCGGTTGGGCCACAGCGCGCAGGCCCGTTCGGCCTGCGCGGTGATGGTCAGCGACGGGTTGACGCCCAGGTTCGCGGTGACGGCGGACCCGTCGAGCACGTGGAGGCCCGGGTGGCCGTGCACGCGGTGGTAGGGATCGATCACGCCCGCCTCCGGCGTCTCGCCGATGGTGCACCCGCCGAGGATGTGCGCGGTCATCGGCACGTCGAACGGGTCGCCCGCGCTGCCTCCGGCGAGACCGCCCATCCGGTCGGCCATCGCACGCACGGCGTCGTGCGCCACGGGGATCCACGTCGGGTTCGGGGCGCCGGTGCCCTGCCGGGAGGTGAGGCGCCGCCCCAGCGGCCCGCGGCGCGTGAACGTGGTGAGCGAGTTGTCGCGGCTCTGCATGACGAGGGCGATGACCGTGCGCTGCGACCAGCCGCGCAGGTCGTACAGCGCGGGCAGGTGCCGGCGCTGCCGCCACAGCTCGCCGAGCCAGCGTCGCCAGCGCGGCCCCTCGCCGGGCCCGACGCCGTCGACGAGCACCGTCTGCAGCAGTCCCATCGCGTTGGACCCGCGGCCGTACCGGACGGGCTCGACGTGCGTCTGCGGGTCCGGGTAGAAGGACGACGTGATGGCGACGCCCTCGGAGTAGTCGGGCTCGCCGACCTGCCCGCGGCGGGCGGGCCGCATGGCGCCGAGCAGCGCCTCGGAGTTGGTCCGGGTGAGGTGACCGAGCCGGTCGGACAGGCGCGGCAGGTCCCCGCTGTCCCGCATCGCGTGCAGGAGGCGCTGCGTGCCGAGCGTGCCGGCGGCGAGCACGACCTGCCGGGCACGGTAGGTGCGGCGGCCCGCCCAGCGGCGACCCGTCCGGTGGGTGCGGATCTCGTACCCGCCGCCGGGCCGCGGCACGACCGCGGTGGCCGTGGTCAGCGGGTGCACCCGCGCGCCGGCGCTCTCGGCGAGGTGCAGGTAGTTCTTCACGAGCGTGTTCTTCGCGTTGTGCCGGCAGCCGGTCATGCACTCGCCGCAGTGCAGGCACGGGTTGCGGTCGGGCCCGGCGCCCCCGAAGAAGGGGTCGGGGACCGCGGGGCCGCGGGCGCCGCGCGGCCGGTCGTCGCCGTCCGGGCCGAGGTACACGCCCACCCGCACCTTGCGGAAGGTGTGTCCCACCCCGAGGTCGTCGGCGACGTCGCGCATCAGCTCGTCGGCGGGGGTGGTGCGGCGGTAGTCGACGACGCCGAGCATCCGCTCCGCCTGGTCGTAGTACGGCCCGAGCTCGGCCTTCCAGTCGGTGACGTGCGCCCAGGCGGGGTCGGTCCAGAAGGCGTCCAGCGGCCGGTACAGGGTGTTCGCGTAGACGAGCGAGCCGCCGCCGACGCCGGCGCCGGCGAGGACCAGCACGTCCCGCAGGCGGTGGATCCGCTGGATGCCGAAGCAGCCGAGAGCCGGCGCCCACAGGAAGCGCCGCAGGTCCCAGGAGGTGCGCGGCAGCTCGTCGTCGGCGAACCGGCGCCCGGCCTCGAGCACGCCCACGCGATAGCCCTTCTCGGTCAGGCGCAGGGCGGCGACGCTGCCGCCGAACCCGGAACCGATCACCAGCACGTCGTAGTCGTCCGGTGCGTCGCCGGGCGGCGGGGAGGGGGTGGTGGGGTGGTGCGGGCCGTCGTCCGTGCCCTGGTGGGCGCGCTGCGGGTGGTCCTGGTCGTCGTCGTCCAGCATGCGGCAGACCGTAGCGCGGTCGGGGGTGTGGTGGGGACGACGCCGCGCGGCTTTGCCCCCGGGCAGCGTCGCCGGTTAGTCTGGGCGCCGCGGTGTTGCTGTGTTGCCGCGAGGAGACGTCGCATAGTCTGGTCTAGTGCGCCACCCTGCTAAGGTGGTAACGGGGCAACCCGTTCGCGGGTTCAAATCCCGCCGTCTCCGCCAGGAAGGCTCCGGCTGCTGAACGCCCGGGGCCTTTTCTGTTGCCCCGGCAGGAGCCCTGCCGGTGTCGTGCATCACGATGCGGCACCTCGGTTTGGGGAACCGGCTCGAGGGCTGTAATGTTCTCGTCGGTCGGTGCGAGAGCGCCGGCCAAGGACTGCGCCCGTAGCTCAACGGATAGAGCATCTGACTACGGATCAGAAGGTTGGGGGTTCGAATCCCTCCGGGCGCACCGAAAGGCACAACGGCTCGATCCTCACCAGGGATCGGGCCGTTGGTCGTTTCGGAGCCATCGAGGTGGCAACGGGGTGGCACCGCAGCGAGGTCAGCGCCGACCGCGTCCCGACCTGGCCCCGGTCCGTCGTGCATGCGGCGGTCGGCGCGTCCAGCGCCAGACGCTGCACCACACGACCGAGAGGGTGATCGATCGCATGAGCGATCAGACCTGGCAGACGATCGCGATCGTCGCGTACCTGGTGGCGATGCTGGGCATCGGCTACGCCGCGTACCGCCGCACGGACGACCTGGACGACTACATGCTCGGGGGGCGCAAGCTCCGGCCGGGCGTGGCGGCACTGAGCGCCGGCGCCTCCGACATGTCGGGCTGGCTGCTGATGGGACTGCCGGGGGCGATCTACGCCACCGGTCTCGTCGAGGCGTGGATCGCGATCGGCCTCACCGTCGGCGCCTGGCTCAACTGGAAGTTCGTGGCGCCCCGCCTGCGGGCCTACACGGAGGTCGCGAGCAATTCGATCACGATCCCCAGCTTCTTCGACAACCGCCTCCATGACCCCGCGCACCTGCTGCGCATCGCGGCCGGCCTCATCGTGCTGGTGTTCTTCACGTTCTACGTGTCGTCCGGCATGGTGGCCGGCGGCACCTTCTTCGAGAGCTCGTTCGGCCTCGACTACCTCACCGGGCTCCTGGTCGTGGGAGGGGTGACGCTGGCCTACACGCTGTTCGGCGGGTTCCTCGGTGCCACGTGGACCGACGTCGCGCAGGGGCTGCTGATGCTCGCGGCCCTCGTGGCCGTGCCGGTCATCGCGATCGTGGACCTCGGCGGCTGGGGCGCGGTGACCGAGGGCATCCGTGCTGCCGACGCCGCCACCGGTACCCACCACCTGTCCTTCTTCGCCGGCGCCTCGGCCACCGGGGTGATCTCCGCGCTCGCGTGGGGCCTGGGGTACTTCGGGCAGCCGCACATCATCGTGCGCTTCATGGCGATCCGCAGCCCGCAGGACGCGAAGGCCGGTCGCCGGATCGGGATCGGGTGGATGTTCCTCACCGCGCTCGGGGCCGTGCTGACCGGACTGGTCGGCGTCGCCTACGCGACCGTCAACGGTCTCGCGGTGGACAACCCCGAGACGATCTTCCTGGTGCTGGCGCAGCTCCTCTTCCACCCGCTGATCGCGGGGCTGGTGCTCGCGGCCGTGCTGGCGGCGATCATGTCGACGATCTCGTCGCAGCTCATCGTCTCCTCGTCGGCGCTCGTCGAGGACCTCGTCAAGATGACCGGGCTCCGCCTGAGCACGCGCACCGAGGTGATGCTGGGACGGGCGGGCGTGCTCGTCGTCGCCGTGGTCGCCGGCCTCATCGCCCTGGACCGCACGTCGTCGATCCTCGACCTCGTCGGGTTCGCCTGGGCGGGCTTCGGCTCCGCGTTCGGACCCGTCGTGATCCTCAGCCTGTACTGGCGCCGCCTCACGCGATGGGGCGCCCTGTCCGGGATGCTCGCGGGCGCGGTCGTGGCTTTCGCCTGGGGAAGGTCGTCCCTCGCGGACTCCCTCTACGAGATCATCCCGGGCTTCGCGCTCGGCCTGCTCGTGGCCGTGGTGGTCAGCCTCCTGACGCCGCGGCCGGACGGCACGGTGCTCGACGAGTTCGACTCGGCGCGCCGGCTGGCGCGCGGTGACCGGCCTGAGCCGGAGACCGTGACCGCCTGATCGGGGCCCCACGCGGCACCGGTCGGGCGCCCGTGGCCGGACGTGGCGCGCGCCACGTCCGGCCACGTTGCACGGAGCGGCCCGCCCGGGTAATGTTCTGCGACGTCAGCCCGACGGGCCGACGGACACCGAGGAGACAGCCGAGAGGCTGGGTACCGGTGGCCGGGCCGGGACTGAAAACCCACACCTTCAACGGTCGGGATGCCTCGCGCATTCTTCCCGGTGGGATCGGATCGTCTTTTCGACCTCCCTTCGATCTTCGGATCAGGGATTTGGAAGAAGGAAAACGGTCTGGTAAGTTTGAGGGGTTGCCCCGGCGGGGTCGGAACGGTTGGTTCTGGTTCTGCGGTGTGCGTCGGTTGTTTGAGAACTCAACAGTGTGTT
>NZ_JBHVSQ010000036.1:0-2430 GCF_042885055.1 Isoptericola sp. NPDC058082
GCGTAATAGCTCACTGGTCAAGTGATTCCGCGCCGACAATGTAGCGGGGCTCAAGCGTACCGCCGAAGTCGTGTCATTCCAGCATTAAGGGCCAACGCCTGCTGGGATGGGTAGGGGAGCGTCGTGTGCCGGGTGAAGCAGCCGCGGAAGCGAGTTGTGGACGGTTCACGAGTGAGAATGCAGGCATGAGTAGCGATACACACGTGAGAAACGTGTGCGCCGATTGACTAAGGGTTCCTGGGTCAAGCTGATCTGCCCAGGGTAAGTCGGGACCTAAGGCGAGGCCGACAGGCGTAGTCGATGGACAACCGGTTGATATTCCGGTACCCGCTTTGAAACGCCCAATACTGAATCAGGCGATGCTAAGTCCGTGAAGCCGGCCCGATCTCTTCGGAGTTGAGGGTAGTGGTGGAGCCGACGAACCAGACTTGTACTAGGTAAGCGATGGGGTGACGCAGGAAGGTAGTCCAGCCCGGGCGGTGGTAGTCCCGGGGTAAGGGTGTAGGGCGTGTGATAGGCAAATCCGTCACACATTAAGTCTGAGACCTGATGCCGAGCCGATTGTGGTGAAGTGGATGATCCTATGCTGTCGAGAAAAGCCTCTAGCGAGTTTCATGGCGGCCCGTACCCTAAACCGACTCAGGTGGTCAGGTAGAGAATACCGAGGCGTTCGGGTGAACTATGGTTAAGGAACTCGGCAAAATGCCCCCGTAACTTCGGGAGAAGGGGGGCCATCACTGGTGATTGGATTTACTCCATGAGCTGGGGGTGGCCGCAGAGACCAGCGAGAAGCGACTGTTTACTAAAAACACAGGTCCGTGCGAAGCCGTAAGGCGATGTATACGGACTGACGCCTGCCCGGTGCTGGAACGTTAAGGGGACCGGTTAGCTGACTTTCGGGTCGGCGAAGCTGAGAACTTAAGCGCCAGTAAACGGCGGTGGTAACTATAACCATCCTAAGGTAGCGAAATTCCTTGTCGGGTAAGTTCCGACCTGCACGAATGGCGTAACGACTTCTCGACTGTCTCAACCATAGGCCCGGTGAAATTGCACTACGAGTAAAGATGCTCGTTTCGCGCAGCAGGACGGAAAGACCCCGGGACCTTTACTACAGTTTGATATTGGTGTTCGGTTCGGCTTGTGTAGGATAGGTGGGAGACTTTGAAGCAGCCACGCCAGTGGTTGTGGAGTCGCCGTTGAAATACCACTCTGGTCGTGCTGGATGTCTAACCTGGGTCCGTGATCCGGATCAGGGACAGTGTCTGATGGGTAGTTTAACTGGGGCGGTTGCCTCCTAAAGAGTAACGGAGGCGCCCAAAGGTTCCCTCAGCCTGGTTGGCAATCAGGTGTTGAGTGTAAGTGCACAAGGGAGCTTGACTGTGAGACCGACGGGTCGAGCAGGGACGAAAGTCGGGACTAGTGATCCGGCGGTGGCTTGTGGAAGCGCTGTCGCTCAACGGATAAAAGGTACCCCGGGGATAACAGGCTGATCTTCCCCAAGAGTCCATATCGACGGGATGGTTTGGCACCTCGATGTCGGCTCGTCGCATCCTGGGGCTGGAGTCGGTCCCAAGGGTTGGGCTGTTCGCCCATTAAAGCGGTACGCGAGCTGGGTTTAGAACGTCGTGAGACAGTTCGGTCCCTATCCGCTGTGCGCGTAGGAATATTGAGAAGGGCTGTCCCTAGTACGAGAGGACCGGGACGGACGAACCTCTGGTGTGCCAGTTGTCCTGCCAAGGGCATGGCTGGTTGGCTACGTTCGGAAAGGATAACCGCTGAAAGCATCTAAGCGGGAAGCCTGCTTCGAGATGAGTGTTCCCACCCCCTTTGAGGGGTTAAGGCTCCCAGTAGACGACTGGGTTGATAGGCCAGATGTGGAAGCCCGGCAACGGGTGGAGCTGACTGGTACTAATAGGCCGAGGGCTTGTCCTCAGTTGCTCGCGTCCACTGTGTTAGTTCTGAAATAACGAACGGCCGTGTTGTTGCCCGGTGTTGGTTAATTTCATAGTGTTTCGGTGGTCATTGCGTTAGGGAAACGCCCGGTTACATTCCGAACCCGGAAGCTAAGCCTTTCAGCGCCGATGGTACTGCAGGGGGGACCCTGTGGGAGAGTAGGACGCCGCCGAACAATTATTCCGGGAAAGCCCCGCACCTTTGGTGCGGGGCTTTTCTGCGTTTACGGGCCGACCGTTCCCCGCGGCGGCAACCATACATAAGGGGTCGTGGTGGTCACTGCGTGGAAGCCCAGCCGGCGCAGGATCGGTGCGCTGTCGCCGGACGCGTCCACTTGCAGATAACGGACCCCGCGAACTGCTGCGATGTGGGCGCGGGCGGCGACCAGAGCGCGGTAGATGCCACGTCCGCGCCAGGCGGAGAGCGTCGAGCCGCCCCACAGGCCGGCGAATTCAGTGCCTGTGCGGAAGACCAGCC
>NZ_JBHVSQ010000037.1:0-2068 GCF_042885055.1 Isoptericola sp. NPDC058082
AGACAACCAGGAGGTTGGCTTAGAAGCAGCCACCCTTGAAAGAGTGCGTAATAGCTCACTGGTCAAGTGATTCCGCGCCGACAATGTAGCGGGGCTCAAGTACACCGCCGAAGCCGTGGCACTCACACAATGACCCAGCACCGACTTGATCGGTGTTCAGGTGTGTGGGTGGGTAGGGGAGCGTCGTGTGGGCAGTGAAGCTGCAGGGTGACCTAGTGGTGGAGCCCACACGAGTGAGAATGCAGGCATGAGTAGCGAATGACGGGTGAGAAACCCGTCCGCCGAATGACCAAGGGTTCCAGGGCCAGGTTAATCCGCCCTGGGTAAGTCGGGACCTAAGGCGAGGCCGACAGGCGTAGTCGATGGACAAGGAGTTGATATTCTCCTACCGGCGAAGAACCGCCCATACCGAGCCCGGTGATGCTAACCATCCCAAACCCGTCACAGTCACCTTCGGGTGGCGCCGACGGGCGCGGCGTGGGACCCGAACCGGTAGTAGGTAAGCGTGTTAACAGGGGTGACGCAGGAAGGTAGCCCGGCGTGGCGATGGTAGTCCACGTCCAAGGTTGTAGCCCGCTTCGTAGGCAAATCCGCGAAGCACATAGGGTGAGAACTGATAGTGACCGCGTATGCGGGAAACGGGTGATCCTCTGCTGCCAAGAAAAGCCTCGACGCGAGGTTCTAGCCGCCCGTACCCCAAACCGACTCAGGTGGTCAGGTAGAGAATACCAAGGCGATCGAGCGAATCGTGGTTAAGGAACTCGGCAAAATGCCCCCGTAACTTCGGGAGAAGGGGGGCCCGAACCGTGAACACCCTTGCGGTGGGAAGCGGGGAGGGCCGCAGAGACCAGGGAGAAGCGACTGTTTACTAAAAACACAGGTCCGTGCGAAGTCGCAAGACGATGTATACGGACTGACGCCTGCCCGGTGCTGGAAGGTTAAGAGGACGGGTCAACTTCGGTGAAGCCCAGAATTTAAGCCCCAGTAAACGGCGGTGGTAACTATAACCATCCTAAGGTAGCGAAATTCCTTGTCGGGTAAGTTCCGACCTGCACGAATGGCGTAACGACTTCTCCGCTGTCTCAACCGCGAGCTCGGCGAAATTGCACTACGAGTAAAGATGCTCGTTACGCGCAGCAGGACGGAAAGACCCCGGGACCTTTACTATAGCTTGGTATTGGTGTTCGGTGTGGCTTGTGTAGGATAGGTGGGAGACTATGAATCCCGGCCGCCAGGTCGGGAGGAGTCAACGTTGAAATACCACTCTGGCCACATCGACCATCTAACCTCGGTCCGTAATCCGGATCAGGGACAGTGCCTGGTGGGTAGTTTAACTGGGGCGGTTGCCTCCCAAAATGTAACGGAGGCGCTCAAAGGTTCCCTCAGCCTGGTTGGCAATCAGGTGTCGAGTGCAAGTGCACAAGGGAGCTTGACTGTGAGACCGACAGGTCGAGCAGGGACGAAAGTCGGAACTAGTGATCCGGCGGTGGCTTGTGGAAGCGCCGTCGCTCAACGGATAAAAGGTACCCCGGGGATAACAGGCTGATCTTGCCCAAGAGTCCATATCGACGGCATGGTTTGGCACCTCGATGTCGGCTCGTCGCATCCTGGGGCTGGAGTAGGTCCCAAGGGTTGGGCTGTTCGCCCATTAAAGCGGTACGCGAGCTGGGTTTAGAACGTCGTGAGACAGTTCGGTCCCTATCCGCTGCGCGCGCAGGAAACTTGAGAAGGGCTGTCCCTAGTACGAGAGGACCGGGACGGACGAACCTCTGGTGTGCCAGTTGTTCCGCCAGGAGCACGGCTGGTTAGCTACGTTCGGAAGGGATAACCGCTGAAAGCATCTAAGCGGGAAGCCTGCTTCAAGATGAGGTTTCCATCCCCCTCGTGGGGTGAAGGCACCCAGCTAGACCACTGGGTAGATAGGCCGGATGTGGAAGACAGGACCAAAGACTGTCGGAGCTGACCGGTACTAATAAGCCAACAACTTCACACACCTACCAAACACTGTTTGGTCAATAACACTGCTTCGCGTCCACTGTGCGGTTCCCGAGAAACGGGCACCACCCCC
>NZ_JBHVSQ010000039.1:0-1592 GCF_042885055.1 Isoptericola sp. NPDC058082
GTAACAAGGTAGCCGTACCGGAAGGTGCGGCTGGATCACCTCCTTTCTAAGGAGCACTTCTTACCAGGCTTGCTTGGTCAGAGGCCACTACGTCGGCAAATGTTCGACGGTGGTTGCTCATGGGTGGAACGTTGACTATTCGGCACGGTTCTTCGGGATCACTAGTACTGCTTCGGCGTGGAACGTGAATCGTGAAGGGTCGTGTCGGGCACGTTGTTGGGTATCTGAGGGTACGGGCTCGTTTGAGTCTGTTCCTTCGGTTGCCGGCCCCAGTGAACTCGCCCTTTAGGGGTGGGGTGATGGGTGGCTGGTCGTTGTTTGAGAACTGCACAGTGGACGCGAGCATCTGTGGCCAAGTTTTTAAGGGCGCACGGTGGATGCCTTGGCACCAGGAACCGATGAAGGACGTGGGAGGCCACGATAGGCCCCGGGGAGCTGTCAACCGAGCTTTGATCCGGGGGTGTCCGAATGGGGAAACCCGGCAGTCGTCATGGGCTGTCACCCGCTGCTGAACACATAGGCAGTGTGGAGGGAACGAGGGGAAGTGAAACATCTCAGTACCCTCAGGAAGAGAAAACAACCGTGATTCCGGGAGTAGTGGCGAGCGAAACTGGATGAGGCCAAACCGTATGCGTGTGATACCCGGCAGGGGTTGCGCATGCGGGGTTGTGGGATCTCTTTTTCATAGTCTGCCGGCTGTGAGACGAGTCAGAAACCGTTGATGTAGGCGAAGGACATGCGAAAGGTCCGGCGTAGAGGGTAAGACCCCCGTAGCTGAAACATTGACGGCTCGTTTAAGAGACACCCAAGTAGCACGGGGCCCGAGAAATCCCGTGTGAATCTGGCGGGACCACCCGCTAAGCCTAAATATTCCCTGGTGACCGATAGCGGATAGTACCGTGAGGGAATGGTGAAAAGTACCGCGGGAGCGGAGTGAAATAGTACCTGAAACCGTGTGCCTACAAGCCGTGGGAGCGTCGCTCACATCTTCGGATGTGGGTCGTGACTGCGTGCCTTTTGAAGAATGAGCCTGCGAGTTTGCGGTGTGTTGCGAGGTTAACCCGTGTGGGGAAGCCGTAGCGAAAGCGAGTCCGAATAGGGCGTTTTAGTAGCACGCTCAAGACCCGAAGCGGAGTGATCTAGCCATGGGCAGGTTGAAGCGGAGGTAAGACTTCGTGGAGGACCGAACCCACCAGGGTTGAAAACCTGGGGGATGACCTGTGGTTAGGGGTGAAAGGCCAATCAAACTCCGTGATAGCTGGTTCTCCCCGAAATGCATTTAGGTGCAGCGTCGTGTGTTTCTTGCCGGAGGTAGAGCACTGGATAGGCGATGGGCCCTACCGGGTTACTGACCTTAGCCAAACTCCGAATGCCGGTAAGTGAGAGCGCGGCAGTGAGACTGTGGGGGATAAGCTCCATGGTCGAGAGGGAAACAGCCCAGAGCATCGACTAAGGCCCCTAAGCGTACGCTAAGTGGGAAAGGATGTGGAGTCGCAGAGACAACCAGGAGGTTGGCTTAGAAGCAGCCACCCTTGAAAGAGTGCGTAATAGCTCACTGGTCAAGTGATTCCGCGCCGACAATGTAGCGGGGC
>NZ_JBHVSQ010000040.1:0-1494 GCF_042885055.1 Isoptericola sp. NPDC058082
GTCAGTCGGGTATGGAGCAGGCGTTCGGCTCGGGTGACCAGGAGCAGGGTGACAACGCGCGTCAGCAGATGGGCGCGGCGAACTTCGACGCGGCCCGCTTCGGTGGACGCTGACCGTCTCTCGGTTTCATGGGTTCCACGGGTTCCACGGATTTCACGGGGAGTGTTTGTTGATGGCTGGTGGCAGTGATCGTCGGGCGTATGACACGGGTGCGTCGGCGGATGCGCAGGGCAACATCCAGGTCGTGATCGCGCGTCTGGAGGAAGTGATCGCGGCGCGTGACGGGCAGGTGAAGGCCGCGATGGCGGACTTCACCGCGGACGGTGTGGCGGATGAGTACCACGGCAAGGAAATGCGGTGGAACCGGGCCTCGCAGGAGGTCAAGAGCATCATCCAGTTGCTGAAGACGACGCTGGAGAAGAACGACGGGACCGCGCAGCACACGATCACGCGCGCGAAGGCGGCCGTCGACAACATCGGCTGAGGCTTCACCGCACCGGATGTCCGGGGGCGCGGCCCTTGGGGCGGTGGTGTGTGCGGAATCGTTTTTGTTCGACTGTTCGTGGTGGGTAGTTGGGGCACGGGGGTGTGCTGGTGACCGGGTGGGATCTGAAGCCGCAGGGTATTCAGGGTGTGCTGAAGACGACGGGTGAGACGGCGGGGAAGATCGAGTCGTACGCGAAGTCGTACGGCACGCATCTGACGTCGGCGGCGACGAGTGCGGGCACGATCACCGCGGAGGACGGTGGTGAGGGCGGGGAGAAGGCCGGTGGTGGTCTGGTCGCTCTCGCGTTGTCGCAGTACGCCGAACACGCCACGACGGACCTGAAGTTCATCGCCGCCCGGGCCGGGAAGTCGTTGACCGGTGCGGTCGATGCGACGACCGCCTACCTCAACGGTGACCTGGAGATGGCCGCCGAGTCGCAGCGCAAGGCCTTGGGCATCCCGGATCTGGATCTGACGAAGCCCGGGGTGCAGACCAAGTGATCAAGCCGGAAGCGATACCGCAGTTCACCGGTGACCTCGGGCAGTTGGAGAAGGACTACGGCAGCCTGAAAACCGATGCCGGACACATCCGCGGCACCGGGTCGGACGTCCATACCCAGTTCCAGGGCCTGTCCGCGTACTACCAGGCCCCCGAGGCGGAGAAACTGTTCGCGTCGACGAAGCCGGTCCAGGACCGGGCCGACACCTTCGCCGACGACCTGGAAAAAGTCTCCACCGCCCTGTCGGACTACGCCACCGAGGTCCGCCCGCTGGTCACGAAACTCGCACAGCTCAAAGCCGATGCGACGACATTCGTCAACGCGAACAAGGGCGATGACGACTGGGAGTACGACGAAGACAAGATCGACGAGCACAACCAGCTCCGCGACGACGTCACCACCACCGTCGCCGCGTTCTGGGCCGCCGAACGCACCTGCCACAACACGATCACCGCCCTGTTCGGCGGGACCCAGATGGTCGCCGGCGACGGATCCGACCGCAAAGACC
>NZ_JBHVSQ010000041.1:0-1427 GCF_042885055.1 Isoptericola sp. NPDC058082
GGGCCGGCCCGCGCAATGCGGACCGGCCCCTTCGAAGCGTTCAGCCCCCGTACGGAGGCTCGGCACAACGGCTCAGTACACCGGCTTCTCGGGCTCGATCTGGTTGACCCAGCCGATCACGCCGCCGCCGACATGCACCGCGTCGGCGAAGCCCGCCGACTTGAGGACCGCGAGGACCTCGGCGCTGCGGACACCGGTCTTGCAGTGCAGGACGATGCGCTTGTCCTGCGGGAGGTCCTGCAGGGCGTTGCCCATCAGGAACTCGTTCTTCGGGATCAGCTTCGCGCCGGGGATCGAGACGATCTCGTACTCGTTCGGCTCGCGGACGTCGATGATCTCGATCTTCTCGTCGGCGTCGATCCACTCCTTGAGCTGCTTCGGAGTGATCGTGGAGCCGAGCGCCGCCTCCTGGGCCTCCTCGGACACGACACCGCAGAAGGCCTCGTAGTCGATGAGCTCGGTGACGGTCGGGTTCTCGCCGCAGACCGCGCAGTCGGGGTCCTTGCGGACCTTGACCTGGCGGTACTGCATCTCCAGGGCGTCGTAGATCATCAGCCGGCCGACCAGCGGGTCACCGATGCCGGCGAGCAGCTTGATGGCCTCGTTGACCTGGATGGAGCCGATGGACGCGCAGAGCACGCCCAGCACGCCACCCTCGGCGCAGGACGGGACCATGCCGGGCGGCGGCGGCTCCGGGTAGAGGCAGCGGTAGCAGGGGCCGTGCTCCGACCAGAAGACGGACGCCTGGCCGTCGAAGCGGTAGATCGAACCCCATACGTACGGCTTGTTCAGCAGCACCGCGGCGTCGTTGACGAGATAGCGGGTGGCGAAGTTGTCCGTGCCGTCCACGATCAGGTCGTACTGGGCGAAGATCTCCATCACGTTCTCGGCTTCGAGCCGCTCTTCGTGAAGGACGACATTCACATACGGGTTGATGCCCAGGACCGAGTCCTTGGCGGACTGGGCCTTGGACCGGCCGATGTCGGCCTGGCTGTGGATGATCTGGCGCTGCAGGTTCGACTCGTCGACCTCGTCGAACTCCACGATGCCGAGTGTGCCGACACCGGCCGCGGCCAGGTACATCAGGGCCGGCGAGCCGAGACCGCCGGCGCCCACACAGAGCACCTTCGCGTTCTTCAGCCGCTTCTGTCCGTCCATCCCGACATCCGGGATGATCAGGTGGCGGGAGTACCTGCGGACCTCGTCGACGGTGAGCTCAGCAGCTGGCTCGACCAGGGGTGGCAGCGACACAGGAACCTCAACAATGCAGGTGGTCGGTTTCTACGTACTTCATCTACGTACGGTTGTTCTCCCGTAACACTGCCACGCCGCTCCTCATTCCGAGATACCGGGTCCGATCCGCGAGACGAATTCGTCCCAGTAGCTGGGCGGTGCCGCGAATGGGTCGCTTTGCCCCCTCACGCCGT
>NZ_JBHVSQ010000042.1:0-488 GCF_042885055.1 Isoptericola sp. NPDC058082
ACATCGTCCTCGGCGCTGAACCAGAGCGCTGCCAGGAAGCCCGGCAGTGAACCGGTGTGCCCGAGAAGGGTGCGCCCGTCCTGGCGCACGACCTGCAGACCGAGACCGTAATTTCCCTCCCAGTCGCCGGACTCGGGCGGCGCCGACGGCGTGCGCATCTCCTCCACCGAGGCGGTGCCGAGAACCCGGTCGTCCCCCTCGGCGAGGAAGGAGGCGAACCGGAGGATGTCGGTGGCCGTGGACCAGAGCTGCCCGGCCGGAGCCATCAGGCCGAGGTCCTCGGTGGGTTCGGGCAGCAAGGCATCGGCCCAGGGGTGCACCGCCCAGCCACCCGCGTGCGGCGCCTGCGGCTGGGTGGACGTACGGCTCATGCCCAGCGGCTCCAGAATCTCGCGCTCCAGCACCTCCGCCCAGGATGCCCCGCGCACCGTCTCGATCAGCGCGCCGAGCAGTGTGTAGCCAGGGTTGGAGTAGTGATGGCGCCGGCC
>NZ_JBHVSQ010000042.1:505-1365 GCF_042885055.1 Isoptericola sp. NPDC058082
GGGTGCGGGCGACTCGGCGGCCAGTCCCGCACTGTGACCGAGCAGCTGAAGGATGGTGACACCGCCGACGCCCGTACCCGGCAGATGCTTCTCCAGCGGGTCGTCGAGATCCAGCAGACCCTCATCGCGCAGCCGCAGGACCAGCACGGCGGTGAAGGTCTTGGTGAGGGATCCGATCCTGAACTGCGTATCGGCGTCAGGGGAATGGTCGTCGACGCAGCTGCGGGAGCCGCTCCAGACGACCCGGCCCCGACGCTGCACCGCGGCGACGAGTGAGGGTGCGCGGCCTTCGGCCTGTGCGGTGGCGATGCGGTGCAGCAGTGCGCGCTGCGTGCCGGGAAGCAGTTCTTCCGAGTGGTAGGTCATGGTCAACAAGTACCGGCGCAAGCGCTCCGTGGCGACCCCATTTCGCGGTATGCGGGCCAAGAGGTCAACGCTTGCGGCTGTACGTCCTGACCAGCACCCCGTTGTCGAAGACACGCACCGACTCGAGCGCGAACTCGGTGGCCGCGAAATCCGATCCGAACATCGGCATGCCCGACCCGTAGACCAGCGGATACGTCTTGATCACGAGTTCGTCGATCTCGTCGAGCAACTCCCCCGCGAGCTGTGAGCCGCCGCAGAGCCAGATCCCGAGTTCGCTGTCCTCCGCCTTGAGTTCCCGCACCCTGCCGACCACATCGTCCGAGATGAGCTCGACGTTCGGGTCGGGCGATTCCTTCAGGGTCCGCGAGGCCACGAACTCACGCAGCTGGGCATACGGACTGGTGATGTTCATGTCCAGCGCCAGCTGGTAGCTGGCCCTTCCCTGGATGACGGTGTCGAACTTCTGATTCTCGGCATCGTGAAAGCCGAGTTGG
>NZ_JBHVSQ010000044.1:0-1126 GCF_042885055.1 Isoptericola sp. NPDC058082
GCTCTTCCCCGTCGATGGAGGGCACCCGGGAGCGTCGCCTGGCAGCGACGTGAAGCGGTGGGGGCCGAGGGGCCGGAAATGACAGGAGGGGCTGATGGGGAAGTCCCCATCAGCCCCTCCAGCGACCGGAAGCTACTTCACCGGCTCCGGCTCCGGCGCGCTCTCGGTCTCCGGCTCGCCTGCCGGGTCCGCCGGGGTCTTCACCGAGTCGAGCAGCAGCTGCGAGACGTCGACCACCTGGATCGACTCCTTCGCCTTGCCGTCGTTCTTCTTGCCGTTGACCGAGTCGGTCAGCATGACGAGGCAGAACGGGCAGGCGGTGGAGACGATGTCCGGGTTGAGGGAGAGGGCTTCGTCGACGCGCTCGTTGTTGATGCGCTTGCCGATCCGCTCCTCCATCCACATCCGGGCACCACCGGCGCCGCAGCAGAAGCCGCGCTCCTTGTGGCGGTGCATCTCCTCGTTGCGCAGGCCCGGAACGCTGGCGATGATCTCGCGCGGCGGCGTGTAGACCTTGTTGTGGCGGCCGAGGTAGCAGGGGTCGTGGTACGTGATCAGGCCCTCGACCGGGGTCACCGGGATCAGCTTGCCCTCGTCCACCAGGTGCTGGAGCAGCTGCGTGTGGTGGATGACCTCGTACTCGCCACCGAGCTGCGGGTACTCGTTCGCGATGGTGTTGAAGCAGTGCGGGCAGGTCGCGACGATCTTCTTGGACGACTTGGGCTTCTTCGTCGTCTCGTCCTCGTCGTCCTCGCCGAACGCCATGTTCAGCATCGCGACGTTCTCCTGGCCGAGCTGCTGGAACAGCGGCTCGTTGCCCAGGCGGCGGGCCGAGTCACCCGTGCACTTCTCGTCGCCACCCATGATCGCGAACTTCACGCCCGCGATGTGCAGCAGCTCGGCGAAGGCCTTGGTGGTCTTCTTGGCCCGGTCCTCCAGGGCGCCCGCGCAGCCGACCCAGTAGAGGTAGTCGATCTCCGACAGGTCCTCGACGTCCTTGCCGACGATCGGGACCTCGAAGTCGACCTCCTTGGTCCACTCGACGCGCTGCTTCTTGGCGAGCCCCCAGGGGTTGCCCTTCTTCTCCAGGTTCTTGAGCATCGTGCCCGCCTCGGACGGGAACGCG
>NZ_JBHVSQ010000045.1:0-563 GCF_042885055.1 Isoptericola sp. NPDC058082
GTCGGGTAGTGAGTCCTTTGACTGGCGACGAAGGCGTACCTCACTTGGACTCTCTGGCAAAGAACGCCGCGGTGAGTTCAACCCGTCGACGCAACGGCTTGGCTCAGCTTAGCGGCTGGCGTCTGGAAGCCCAAGGTCTTACGAGGTCTTTCGTTGAGACGTCTGGCGATCTTGTTCAAGAATGCCTGCGAATGGCGGGATAGATCCGTGCCGTCGGGGAAGTACTGCCGCAGAAGGCCATTGGTGTTTTCGTTCGAACCGCGCTGCCAAGGGCTTTGCGGATCGCAGAAGTAGACCTGCGTGTCGGTCGCCACGGTGAAGTTCTTGTGGCTGGCCATCTCACCGCCTCGATCCCACGTCAGCGATTTTCGCAGCGCGGTTGGCAGTGTTTTCACTTGCCGGCTCAGCGCCGAGACGACGCTGCTGGTGTCCTTACCCTTCACTTTCACCAGCATCACGAAGCGCGAGTGCCGTTCCACAAGCGTCGCGATGTGGGAATTGTTGCTGCCCGTGATCAGATCACCCTCCCAATGCCCTGGCACGGCGCGATCTTCGACTTCCGC
>NZ_JBHVSQ010000045.1:573-1047 GCF_042885055.1 Isoptericola sp. NPDC058082
GCTCCCGAATCGATACCGCGTCGATGATCCCGCCGCGAGGCATCGCGGTGGCCAGCTTTGAGTGGCGCATACGGCGACGCGTGCGCAGGTGCGCCAGGAGTTCCTTCTTGAGCAGGCCGCGCGCCTGGATGAACAAGCTCCGGTAGATCGTTTCGTGCGACACCTGCAGTGCCTGGTTGAGCGGGAACCTCAGCTTAAGCCAGCCGGCGATCTGTTCCGGCGACCACTGCTGGCCCAGCTTGCAAGCCACCAACCAGCGCAGACGAGGGTTATCGGCCAACCGGCAAGACTGTGGCCTCCGGGCTGCCTCCCAAGCGGCCTCATCGGCATGTGCGGCCCGATATCGGTCACGGCCACCATGCCGTGCCACTTCCCGGCTAATCGTCGAGGTAGGCCGCCCTAGGCTGAGCGCAACCTGGCGAAACGACTGGCCAGAAGCTAGGCATCGAGATATCTCTTCGCGATCCATTAAGC
>NZ_JBHVSQ010000046.1:0-1038 GCF_042885055.1 Isoptericola sp. NPDC058082
CATGCCGCAGCGCCCGACGACACACCGTGAATACGGTTGGTCAGCGGGCACCGCGGCACATTTATTTACGACCGGTGCGATCCGGGTCAGGACGCGAGGACCTCGTCGAGCAGAGCCTCGGCCTTGTCTTCGTTCGTGTTCTCCGCGAGAGCGAGCTCGCTCACCAGGATCTGTCGAGCCTTGGCGAGCATGCGCTTCTCACCTGCGGAGAGTCCACGCTCGCGCTCACGACGCCACAGGTCGCGCACCACTTCGGCGACCTTGATGACATCGCCGGAGGCGAGCTTCTCGAGATTTGCCTTGTAGCGCCGGGACCAGTTCGTCGGCTCTTCGGCGTACGGCGCGCGCAGCACCTCGAAGACCCGGTCCAGCCCCTCCTGCCCGACCACGTCGCGCACACCCACGAACTCCGCATTGTCCGCCGGCACACGAACCGTCAAGTCGCCCTGGGCGACCTTGAGCACCAAGTAGGTCTTGTCCACGCCTTTGATCTGGCGAGTTTCGATAGCCTCGATCAGCGCGGCCCCGTGATGGGGATAGACCACGGTGTCGCCAACCTTGAACGTCATGTGACAGGTACCCCTTCCGTGGCTATCAAGAGTAACACGAGAACGGCTTCTCCTGAATGGCGTTTTCGCAGGTCAGGGCATATCTCGGGGCTTGACAACAGCAACACGAACGTGCTGCGGAAGGCTTCCGGGAGACGGTATTCGCAGGTCGGAGCGGCTGTACGGGCGGGGCGAAACGCGCGCGTTACGCGTCCTCGAACCCACTCCGAAGTGGTTGAACGTCCCGGTTTGCCGGATTCCAGATGGCGGACTTTCCGTACTCCGTTCGGAGATCGATCACCCGTACGGGCCTAAGTACCGATGGCCAATGAAATTGATCACCGCCCGGCCGCTGCGGAGATTATGTGCAAGGAATGCGCCAAGGTCCGGATAATTGATCAAGCCCGTTATGTGAACGGCGCGCAAATCGCGAGGCAGGGAGCGGCGCGGGGATCCGGTGGGGGGCTCCGGTGGTGATGCACGGGGCGGT
>NZ_JBHVSQ010000047.1:0-1025 GCF_042885055.1 Isoptericola sp. NPDC058082
GTCCACATGCACGCCATCAACGACGTGCTGTACGCCGTCGCGGAAGCGCCGGGAGGCGGCTGCGAGCTGCTCAAGTTCCGCATGGTGCTCAACCAGCACGACGCGGACGCCACGGGCGACTACAACTTCCTGCTCGACCGCATGCTGGTGGTGCAGCCCACCTATCAGCAGTTCGGCAACGAGACCTGGATCGACCTGCCCTACATCGTGCCCGATGGCATGACGGTCACCGTCCTCAAGACGGACGACTGGCAAGACCCCGGCGCGTACCTGGACATCACCAAGGCGCGCTGGGACAACGCCCGCACCCGCCTCGCGCTCCCCGGTAACCACACCGAGGGCCGCGTGGTCGTCGGCATGGACTACGAGCACCGACTCACCCTGACCAAGCCCATCGTTCGCGGTGGGCAGAACCAGGCCGTGCTGGTGGGCCGCACGCAGGTGCGTGACATCGAGGTCGCCTACAAGGACGGTGCGTACTTCGAGCTGGAGGTCGAGCAGCACGGCAACGGCCGAGTCGAGACCTACGTGGCGTCGCACTCCGGTGCGTACACCGCGCGCGTCCTCAACGACTCGGTGTTCCGCACCAGCGCCCCGACGTTCCACTCCGGCTCTCGCCGGTTCCCCGTGCTGGGCGACGCCAACAGCGTCCGCATGCACCTCGTCAACCGCCTGCCGTTCCAGTGCTGGTTCCAGTCAGCACAGTGGCGCGGCATGTTCGTCTCCCGCAGCCGAGTATGACCCTGACCTATCGAAGCCCCACCGCCAGCGACATCCTCCACGTCGCCGAGAACATGCGGCAGGAGGACATCCTGGAGGTGGCGGCTTCGCATGGTCACACCCCGCTCCAGGCGCTCGCATTTGCAGTGACCGCGAGCGACCGCAGTTTCGCCGCGATGCACGACGGTTCCCCCGTGTGCATCTTCGGCTTCAGCCAGCACGCCGAGGGTATCGCCTCGGTTTGGCTGCTGGGCACCGACGCCCTGGTGGCTCCCACGTTCTGCCGCACGTTCCTCCGAGAAGCT
>NZ_JBHVSQ010000048.1:0-1012 GCF_042885055.1 Isoptericola sp. NPDC058082
GTCGCGTTCCCTGTCGGGCAGCGCCACGTCCCGCTCGGTGTCGGTGCGCTCCTCCGGTTCGTCGACGGGGGCGTCCGGCCGCAACCGGCTGGGAGCGGGGCTGGTGCAGGTGCCGGACGTGCCGCGCCCCGACCCACGCTCCGCGGTGATGGAGAACCCGCGGGTGCCGGAGCGGAAACGGTTCTGTTCGCGCTCCGACTGCGGGGCCCCGGTGGGCCGGTCCCGTGGTGAACGGCCGGGCCGGACGGAGGGGTTCTGCACCAAGTGCGGCCACCCGTACTCCTTCGTTCCGAAGCTGCACGGCGGCGACATCGTGCACGGCCAGTACGAGGTGGCGGGCTGTCTGGCGCACGGCGGGCTCGGCTGGGTCTATCTCGCGGTGGACCGTGCCGTCTCGGACCGCTGGGTGGTCCTCAAGGGCCTGCTGGACACCGGCGACCAGGACGCCATGGCCGCCGCGATCTCGGAGCGCCGCTTCCTCGCCGAGATCGAGCACTCCAACATCGTCCGGATCTACAACTTCGTCGAGCATCTCGACCAGCGCACCGGCTCGCTCGACGGCTACATCGTGATGGAGTACGTCGGCGGCAAGGCGCTCAAGGAGATCGCGAACGAGCGCCGTACCCCCTCCGGGAAGCGGGATCCGCTGCCGGTCGAGCAGGCCTGCGCGTACGGCATCGAGGCGCTGGAGGCGCTCGGCCATCTGCACAGCCGCAACCTGCTGTACTGCGACTTCAAGGTCGACAACGCGATCCAGACCGAGGACCAGCTCAAGCTGATCGACATGGGCGCGGTGCGCAGGATGGACGACGAGGAGTCGGCCATCTACGGCACGGTGGGCTATCAGGCGCCGGAGGTCGCGGAGGTCGGCCCGTCGATCGCCTCCGATCTGTACACGGTCGCGCGGACGCTCGCGGTGCTCACCTTCGACTTCCAGGGCTACACGAACGTCTTCGTGGACTCGCTGCCGGACCCGGACAACATCGAGGTGTTCCGGGCGTACGAGTCGTTC
>NZ_JBHVSQ010000049.1:0-1009 GCF_042885055.1 Isoptericola sp. NPDC058082
CCGCCGCGCTCGAACGGACCGGATTCGTCGCGCGGCTTCTCCCAGTCATGGGGATCAGTGGGGCTGTCAGCTCCATCTGGTCCTTTTCCGCCAGGGCCCTCGCTGTGACTGCCCGCGGGTCCGTCGCGGTGACTACCGGTGGAGGGGGCCTCGTGTCCTCCGGTACCGGATCCGTCGCTATGGCTGACTGAGCTCCCCCCATCGCTGTGGCTGCCGCTGTTAGGCGGTTCGTGGCTGGCGGAAGGGCTGTGTCCCAGGTCGTTGGCGTGGCTGCTGGGGAGGTTGTCGCCGGCGTGGCCGGTGGGCATGTGGTCACCAACTCCGCCGCCGGGCAGGTGGTTGCCCGCGTTGCCGCCGGGGAGGTTGTCGCCGGTGCGGCCGATGTCGCCGAGGTCGTTGCCGAGGCTGTCGCCGATGCGGATGATGTGGTCGCCTGCGTGGGCGCCGACGTGGGCTGTGGTGTCGGCGGTGTGGGCGCCCGCGCCGACCAGCGCGGGTTCCCTGTCCGGCGAAGGGGTTTCGGTGTGCGGGGTGTCGGCGCCGGTGTCGGGGTGGATGTCAGGGGAGCCTTCGACGCGGGCGTCGTCGACCTTCTGGAGAACGTTGCCGTTCTCGTCGAGGAGGTTGTACTCGTTGTCGAAGTAGCGTGCGGGTGCACCGGGTGCCGTGGGCAGCTTGGTGGCGCCCTCGGGCAGGACCGGGACGTCGTCGGGGAGCTTGAAGTTGCCGTCGGGGAGCTTGACCGCCCCGTGCGGGATGACTGCGCCTTCGGGGAGGTGCACGGCCCCGTCGGGCAGTTTGAGCGCACCTTCGGGCAGCACGATCGCGTCGTCGGGAAGCTTCGGGATCTCGATGTTCTCGATGCCCTTGAGGCCTTTGGTGATGTCGCCGATTTTGGAGAGGCCGGCGCCTGCGCCTTTGGCGATGTAGGTCATGGGGTCGATGACTTTCCCGGTTTTGCCTGCGACGGACAGGACCTTGGCGACGGCGCCGGCTTTGCCGGCGCCGG